>DASXXT010000338.1:0-12416 GCA_036502965.1 Roseiarcus sp.
GCGCCGGTGTAGGCCTCCCATGGTTTGAGGAAGCCGCGAAACAGGAAGTTGTGCAGATTCTGGTTGTTGAGGCCCATGAAGGAAAAATTCACGCCCGAGAATTCGCCCTGTTTCACGTTCGCTTTCGTCGGCCCGAGACAGAGCGCCCCAACCTTCTGCCAGTCCGCGTCGGTTGGCGATCCGTTGCCGGCCCCGGGGATTTTCATGATCTGGGCGACGACGCTGTCTTCAGCGAAAGACGGCGTCGACGACAGAATGGACGAGCTTGCGGCCAGCGCTGCAGCGCCAGCCGCTCCTTTCAGGACGTCGCGCCGGCTTCTCTGCATCGCCATAAGCGTTTCGTAGACGTGCACACGCATGGATTGTTCCTCCCTCTTGCGCCGCGTAGCGATTCCGGACCCAAAGCCAGACGCCGCCCCGCGCTGCGCTCGCGCTCAGCCCCGCGCTCGGCTAACGCAGGTTCCAAGAGTAAGCGGGCGCTCTGCGGCAAGTCAATTACGCGCGCCCTGGGCATTTGCCCGCTCGACGCCAAGCGCTTTGCGCAAGTGCGCGAGAATGTGGTCCCGCCCCTTTACCCCGAGGTCTAAGCTCGCTTCGCGGGCGGACCGAGAATACCATTTCTCGTCCGAGATCTGCGACTTGTCGACGCCTTCCGGTAGGAGCGCCATGAGAAGCGAGGTTTCGCCCTGACCGGCGTGATCGAACGGGTAGCCCTCCATAAACGAGGACGGCACGCCTTGATCCAGTTGAAGGGGTCGTCACCGACCGACTGCCGCGCATAGTAGTCAGCCATCGACTCGGCGCCCCACCATCCTTCTCCGCGCTGCCCCTCGAGGAAGGCGAAGATCGCCTGCCGGGCCGCGAACTTGAAAGCGAGGTCCGTCGGCATGCCGACCGTGAAGTTCTCGGTCTGATGATGGATGACGACGTGGATGTTTCGGAAGCCGATGCGCAGGAGCCCGGTGAACATCGCCTTGGCGACGGGCATGAGCGCCTCGGCGTCGACGTGAAGCGTGCCTGTGCGTTCCGGTGGTTCGACGGCGTAGCTGGCCGCGCCATAGTAGAAGGGCGGCAGGATGACGAGATTTGTCTCACTTTCCAGGATCTCGAGGATTCCGGTTACGGCCAGCGTGTCCATCCCGACCGCCATGTGCTCGCCATGGTATTCAAGCACCCCCAAAGGCAGGACGACGGGCCAATTGCCGTCAATGGCCGTGCGAATCTGGTGCGGCAGCATCAACTCGTAACGCATGAGCCTCCAGCGTTGTCGCGCGCTATTCCAGCCGCTTGCCGCTTTCGGCGTCGAACAGGTGGACCGCGTCCAAGTTTGGCGACAGGGGCAGGCTTTCGCCCGGCTGAGCCGAGATTCGGTCACGGAAGACGGTGACGATCGGATAACCTCCGACCTTGGCGAACACCTGGGTTTCCGAGCCGGTCGGCTCGACCACCGAAACTTCGGCCTTGAAGTCGCCGCCGATGGCCAGATGCTCGGGCCGAATTCCATAGATGCATGGCCGGCCGTCAATATTACTCGGCGCCGATCTGAGAGGCAGCTCCACACCCTGTTCAGTAAGGAAAGCGGGCTTGCCTTTGACCGTTACGGACCCCTTCAGCAAATTCATTGACGGGGATCCGATAAAGCCCGCGACGAAGAGCGTCGCCGGCCGGTCGTAGAGCTCAAGCGGAGCGCCGATCTGCTCCACGACGCCATCGCGCATGACCACGATTCGATCCGCCATCGTCATGGCCTCGATCTGGTCGTGCGTGACATAGATGGTCGTGGTCTTCAGGCGCTGATGCAACTCCTTGATTTCGGCGCGCATCTGCACGCGGAGCTGAGCGTCCAGGTTCGAAAGCGGTTCGTCGAACAGAAAGACCTGCGGATCGCGCACGATCGCCCGCCCCATCGCGACACGCTGGCGCTGCCCGCCGGACAATTGTCGTGGGTAACGGGTGAGATAAGGAGCGACATGGAGGATGTCGGCGGCCCGTCGAACGCGCGCCTGGATCTCGTCCTTTGGCGTATTGCGCAGCTTCAGCCCGAAACTCATGTTCTGTTCGACGGTTTTGTGCGGGTAGAGCGCGTAGTTCTGAAAAACCATCGCAATGTCGCGATCCCTCGGCGGCAGGTTGTTGACCACCCGCGCCCCGATCTTGACCTTTCCCTCTGTGATCGATTCGAGACCGGCGATCATCCGCAGAAGTGTGGATTTCCCGCAGCCGGACGGCCCGACGAGAGTGACGAACTCCCCATCGGCGATCGAAAGCGAGACGCCGTGAATGACTTCGACGCCACCATAGGCCTTGCGCGCGTTGACAACGTCGACCGACGCCATTCTTCTCTCTCCCAACGCGATGTCAGCCCTCAGCGTAGTTCATTGGCGAATTGGCGTCGAGCGCAGAGACGACAGGGATAGAGCAATCTGCGAGGGCGACTTGCGAGCTGGAAGCCTACGCATAGAAAGGCAAAGGCGACTTACGCCAACAGCGAGCGGGGTGAGCCTGCCGCCGGCGCAAACATCGAAAGACAAGGGCAATGACCGAGACGCACAAGCCGCGGATCGCCGTCGTCGGAAGCAACATGGTGGACCTTGTCACTTATGTGGATCGGATGCCGGTCAAGGGTGAGACCGTCGAGGCGCCAAGCTTCGAGATGGGACATGGCGGCAAGGGAGCCAATCAGGCTGCGGCTGCAGCCAAGCTCGGCGCCGCCGTGGTGATGATCACCGCCGTTGGCGATGACATGTTCGCGGACGCCACCATCAGCAATCTGGACCGGCTCGGGGTCGATAAGAGCCATGTCAGGCGCGTCAAGGGGAAGTCCAGCGGCGTCGCCCCGATCATGGTCGAGCCAACGGGAGAGAACTCGATTCTCATCGTAAAAGGAGCGAACTCCGATCTTTCGCCTGCGGACGTCGATCGGGCCGCAGATGTTTTGAAGACCTGTGATCTCATCCTTATGCAGCTCGAGGTTCCGCTCGAAACCGTCTACGCGACCATCGCCTTCGGCAAGCGTCACGGAGTGAAGACGGTCCTCAACCCGGCTCCGGCGGCGGCGGCGCTCGAGGTGGATCGAATTCGCGATGTGACGTTCTTCATTCCCAACGAAACGGAGCTTGCGATCCTGACCGACATGCCGGTTGATACGGAATCGAGCATCGTGACTGCCGCGCGAAGCCTGCTCGACAAAGGTTTTGGGACAGTCATTGTCACGCTCGGCTCGCGCGGCGCGCTTCTAACAACACCGACTGTCGCGCGAAAAATTGAGCCGGTTCCGGTGACGGCCGTCGATACGACGGGCGCCGGCGACGCCTTCGTGGGGAGCTTTGCGCGCTTCTTTGCGGGCGGCGTCCCTCTAGAGGCTGCTTTGAAACAAGCGTCGCATTATGCCGCGGACTCAGTGACCCGGCGCGGCACCCAGAAAGCCTACGCGTCCGTGGATGAATTCAATAGGTTTTACGAAAGTTTGGATAGGCCGACCGGGTAGCCGTCACTCCTCATTGCAACGATGTGGCGCAGCTTCTAAGTCTTTCATGGGCGGCGCTGAGCCGCCGGTGGAAGAGAACGCCCGTTGTTGCTGCAGGTTGCGATCGACAAGGCGGAAAGCCTGGGTGTAATCGCGCAGGTGCGAGGAATAGCCGACATCATCGAGATCGGCACCCCTCTCCTTAAGCGTTTCGGGATCGGCGCGATCGCCACGGCGCGCGAGCTTTGTCTGGATACGCCGATTCTCGCTGACACAAAGACCGCGGACGCCGGCGATCTTGAAGCTGAGATGGTGCTCGGGGCAGGGGCGCGGCTCATGACGGTCCTGTCGTCGACCTCGCCTGCGACCCATGCGGCGGTCGGAAAGGTCGCGGCGCGCTTCGGAGCGTTTGTCGTCGTCGACACCATCACTGAGTCCGGGAAGCCCGAGCTCTTGCCCGCAGACGCCACATTTCCTGAGAGCTTCGCCTATGTCGGCGTTCATTCTCCGACCGATATGCGCGTCGCCGGAGACCGATCAACTGCGCATATCGACGCCGTTTCGGTTATACGCCGCCGAGGTTTCCGCGTTGCGCTTGCCGGCGGACTGGGGCCGCAGACCCTTGACGCCGTGCTGGAGGCCGAGCCGGAGATCGTGATCGTCGGGAGCGCCATCACCGGCGCAGACGACCCCAGAAGGGTTGCTACATGGATAAAGGACCGATTGCGCAATCCGGGGCGTGGCTGGCCGTCGGACGCGAGATAGCTGAAACGTTGGAGCGCGTGGACGCTCGCGGGTTCGAGCGCTTCGTCGAGGTCTTCCGGGATGAGCGGCGTCGCTGGTTCTTCTCCGGCCAGGGACGTTCTGGGCTTGTGGCGGAGATGGCCGCGATGCGGTTCATGCACGTGGGCCGCCCTGCGCATTTTGTCGGCGAAGCGACCGCTCCATCAATCCGCGCGGGGGACGGACTTCTCCTCGTGTCCGGCTCCGGCAATACCCCGGTCACGGTCCACTTCGCTCGAATAGCGAAAGACGAGGGGGCCAAGATCGCCTTGATCACTCGGGAGCCGGACAGCGCGCTTACGCAACTCGCAGACAGCGTCCTTCACGCGCCTATAGAAACAACGCGGCAGTTCGGCGGCAGCCTCTTTGAGCAGACGAGCATCATTCTCCTCGATGCGATCGTGCTCGAACTGATGGAGGCCGTCCCCGATCCGCACCAGCTGATGCTTGGCCGCCACACCAACCTGCAATAAAAGAGATCCCGGCGACCCGCTTGCTCCTAAGCGCCGCTGGCCGATCCTCGCTCACTGACCGCCGGCCTGCACCTTCTTCACATAGGCGTCGACCGCGTCGACGACCTTGGCGTCCGGATTGGCTTTGCAATAGACGATGACTTCGTGGATGCCCTGCTTTGCGCGAGCGACGTTGATGGAATGTCGCTTCAGGTGGCCGTTCCACCAGCCGCTGTACCAAGCGCCGAGGAAGTCGGCGTCCTCCTGGAAGGTGTTGGCAAGCTGCGCGCAGGTCAGCGCACGCACGTTGAGATAGCCCTTGTCGTCCATGTAGGTCTTCAATTCGACCTGCGCTTGCGACGCTGAAGCGGATGCGACCAGCGCCGCCGCCGCGATGAGCGCGACACGCAGATCGACTCGACCCAGCGCTCGCAACAGTGCGTTCCTAGGCCCTGTGCTTGAGGCAATCATTGGTTCTCTCTTTCAATTTCAGGAGTTCGATGAGGCGCGCCGAAGGCTGTCCGCAAAGCAGCGAGCGCGCGGCGAGGTTATTTCTCGTCGTTGACCTTGATGCCCTGTTCCTTGCGCAGCTTCTTGATCTGGATGTCCATCGCCGTGATGACTTTCGTCTTCGGGTTGTCCTTGCAATAGACGATGACCCGATGCTCGAGCTCCTTGGCGCGATCGACCTTCAGTTTGCCGAAGTTCGCCAGGCCGTTGTACCAGCCGCTGTACCAGACGGTCATGAAGTCGGCGTCTTCCTGGAAGGTGTTCGCGAGCTGCGCGCAGGTCAGCTTCTGAACGTCCAGATTGCCCTTGGCGTCCGCATAGGTGGTCAGGTCGACCTGAGCCTGCGCAGCGCCGGCGGTGAGCAGCGCCATTGCACAAACTGATATCATGAATTTCATTCGTTCCCTCCCCAACCCAAGCGCAGACGCACCTTGAAGGTGCTTGAGCCGTTAGACGGCGCTGAGGCGGAAGGCCAGCCCCTTCAACCCACCCCATCCACAGGAATCTCGCTGAAGGGGATCGGACGGCCCGTCAAGGCGCCGCCTTACGATGGCCCTTGTCGGCGGCAGCGCTTCAGCGCTCGCTGACCTTAAGCCCGCGCTTGCGGAATAGCGCCCCCGGCGATGGCGCGCGGCCGCGAAAGCCTTGATAGGCCTCCTCATAGTCGCGAGTGGCGCCGGCTGCGTAGACGAAATCGTGTAGCTTCCGGGCCACCGCTGGATCGAAGATGTCGCCGCTCTCTTCGAACGCCTCGAAGCCGTCGGCGTCGAGAACCTCGGACCACAGATAGCTGTAATACGCGGCCGAATAGCCGCCCGAGAAAATATGCTGGAAATGCGGAGTGCGGTGACGCATGGCGATCCCGTCGGGCATGCCGATCCGCTTGAGTTCCTGCCTCTCGAACGCAACCACATCCACTTCCGCCGGCGACGGATCGAGATGGAGCCTGAGATCGACCAGCGCCGACGCCGTATACTCGACTGTGGCCCAGCCCTGATTGAATTGGCGCGCCTTGAGAAGCTTCTCTAGCAGCGCCTCAGGCATGGGCTCGCCCGTCTTATAGTGGAGCGCGAAGCGGCGCAGCATTTCCGGCTGGGACATCCAGTGCTCATAGAGCTGTGAGGGAAACTCCACGAAGTCGCCTGCGACATGGGTGCCGGAAATCAGCGGATAGGTGACGTCGGACAGCATGCCGTGCAGGGCGTGGCCGAATTCGTGGAACAGTGTCCGCGCATCGGCGAAGCTCAACAGACTCGCTTCGCCCTCGCCGCCTTTGGCGAAATTCATCACATTGACTACGATTGGCAGCTGCCGCCCGTCGAGCTTCTGCTGCCCGCGGAAATTGCTCATCCACGCCCCACTTCGCTTTGACGGACGTGCGAAATAGTCGCCGATGAACAGCGCGACAGGCGCGCCGTCGCGGCCCATCGCGGTCCAGGCGCGAACGTTGGGATCGTAGAGCTTGAGGTCGAACCGCTCGGCGAAGCTCAGGCCGAAAAGGCGGCCGGCGACATAGAACGCCGCCCCAATCATGCGGTCGAGCTGCAGATAGGGCTTGAGTTCGGCCTCATCGAAGTCGAACTCGGCCTTGCGCCGCTTCTCCGCCAGGTATCGCCAATCCCAGGGCGCAACCTTGAAATTGCGGCCCTCACGGGCCGCGATCGCTTGCAGCGCCTCCTCATCTTTCCGCGCGCTCGCCACCCCAGGCGTCCAGACCGACTCGAGCAGATCGAGCGCAGCATGCGGCGTCTTCGCCATCGTGTCGGCGAGGCGATAGTGTGCGAAGGACTCATATCCGAGCAGTCGCGCGCGCTCTGCTCTAAGGCTCACCATTTCGGCGGCGATCGCGCGATTGTCGGTCGCGCCGCCGCTTTCGCCGCGAGCGGACCAGGCGCGAAAGGCGTTCTCGCGGAGATCGCGCCTGGCGGAGAACTGCAGGAACGGCTCGATGCTCGACCGGGCGAGCGTCACCGCAAAATGTTCCGGGTGGCCGCGCTCGGCGGCGATGCGCGATGCGCTCGCGACATAAAAGTCCGGAAGGCCGGCGAGATCCTCCTCGTCCAGCAGCATGAGCCAGCCTTTCTCGTCCGCCAGCACATTCTGGCCGAATTGCGCAGTAAGCGTCGCCAGCCGCTCGGCGATTGCGGCCAGTCGCGCCTTTGCCTCTCCCGGCGCGCCGGCGCCTGCGCGGGTGAAATCGAGATGATAGCGCTGGAGCACGCGCGCCTGCTCGGCCGAAAGCCCGAGCTTGTCCTCCTCGACCTTAAGCGCGTCGATACGCTTGAACAGCGGCTCGTTCAAAGAGATTTCGCTGCGATGCCGCGCGAGCACGGGCGCGATCTCCCGCTCGATCGCCTGGAGTTCGTCATTGGTCGCCGCGCCCGTGAGATTGAAGAACACTTTCGCCACGCGATCGAGGCTGCGCCCGCTGCGTTCCAGCGTTTCAATCGTATTGGCGAAGGTCGGCGACTCTGGATCTGCCGCGATGGCGTCGATCTCGGCGCGATGGTCTTTGAGCGTTGCGTCGAAAGCGGGCCGAAAATGCCTGGGCTCGATGCGGTCGAACGGCGGGGCCTCGAAAGGCGCAGTCCAAGGTTCGAGGAGCGGGTTTTGGTCAACGTTAGACTGGGTCATCAATGTCTCCGACCGGCGTTTGCAAACCCCGCTGACGCTTGCCTCTCGGGGCGCCGCGGTCTGATAGTCCCTGACCTCCCGAAAAGCGATCTCAGGCCAGCGCGTGGCGCTTTTCACGCCCTGACCAGCAATCGTCCGGACGCGAGCCAGAAGGGCGGAAGGCATAAGGGGGTCGATGAAAGCGGCAGGATCGCATCCTTGATCGGGATTCCGAGGTCGTCGCCAACGAACGTTCGGCGGGCTTCGATCCGTTCGACCACGGCTGGATGGCGGGCTTTCAGCTCAGCGCGAAGCGCAGCATCTGCGAAAACGACGCCATCCTCGCAATTCAACGCCCAGCCCGCTCGCATAGGAGTCGGTATGATGTCGACTTGAAATGGCATGCCCGACGCGATGCGGTCGGGGGAGCCTGGCCGAATCGGTGTATGAATCCACTCGTCGTGCCCGGTGAGATGCCCCGGATTGAGCGCCGACCGCAGGCCGCCGCGCGCGAGCCGCTCCGTAACCGCCGCAAACACGGCTTCTCCGGCGACGCCGATGTCCGCGGCCTCGTACCAGGCGATAAGGCCGTCGAAATAGGTGGCCGCGGTCGTCAGGAACGCCTCATCATGCTCGGCGATCAATCCGGCGCGGGCGGAAAGGCCGCCCCAGAAGCCAACTCCGGCCGTGACGCCGTCACCGCGCCGTATGATGCGGCCGCTGGGCGAGCGCAGGCCGATCGCGGGGTGACTCGAGTCGCCGGTCGCATACATCACGTGGGCGGAGAGGACCTCGCCGGCGTAGCCCATGACGCTCGCCGCCTCGTATTCGGTGCGGCCGAGCCGCGTTTCGCTCGCGATGCGCCAGACGGCGGCGGAGGCGCGCGCGGCGCCCCATTCGTGCAAAGCGACTTGATCGGCATCGATCGTCGAACGCAGGCCCGTAGTGGGATGCATGAGCACGGGCGTCCGGTCCTTCAACCCATCCGCCCCGCCCGCAATTCTGCTCAGCATCGTCACCAGATAGTGGGGAACGAACAGCCCTGGGAAGGCATCGTCCCATTCGGCCGGCTCGAAATATTTCCAGCCCACGAGCCCGATCGTGCCGCCGCGGCTCATGCCCGCTTCTCTCAATACGGCCGCAAGATCGGGCTGCAGCGAACGATCCTGACCCATGAGGCTCAGGCTTTGCGCGAGCGCAATGTCGAGGCCGGGAAGGCCGGCCAAGGGCGCGTACCCCTCGCCCTCGTTGCCGACCACGAGAATTCGCCGGCTCTGCGGGCCGAGCAGCAGCAGCGCCTCCTCGAATCGAGGATCGTAGCCTGAGAGGAAGGCGATATTGGCGAGGTGTTCGCGGTCGGCATAGACAACGAGCCAATCGCATTTCGCTCGCGCATAGGCGTCGCGACAGCGCGCCTCGTACGTTGCGCCAGAGATGCGCGGCGCATCGACAGGAATGCCGAAGTCTGGAACGACGACATCGCGCAGCGCTATTGGCATAGAACTTCTCTTCGCGCGAAGCCCAGGCGGACCGCCCGCCGCGCCGTTGTCATCTGATAGTCCACAACGTCTGCAAACGCGATCTTCGGGCGGCGGTCCTGATGCACCTTGCCTGCGCTACGGCGCGTGATATGCTAACTATCAAAATTACCATGGGAGGTTAGTATGCTCAAATTCTCCGCGATTTTCGCCGCGGCGCTGGCCTCTGCGGCGGCGGCCGTCTCCGCGGCGGACCTCACCGGCCAGGAAATCCACATCGGCGTCGCTGGTCCTCTGACCACTCCCTCGGCGACTTTCGGCCTCGAGATGCGCCAGGCGGTCGATCTCGCAATCGACGAGCGAGATGCCACGGGCGGCGTCTTAGGGGGAAAGATTGTGGCGGCGGTGATCGACGATCAGGCCGACGCGGAGAAGGGAAAGGCCGCGGCCACGGCGCTCTGCGACGATCCGCGAGTGCTCGCGGTCGTTGGCCACGTCAATAGCGGCGTCATGCTCGCGAGTGAAAAGATCTACGCAGACTGCGGCCTGCCGGTTCTGACGCCGATGGCCTCGAATCCGGCCATTACTGAACAGGGATTGGCCAATGTCTTCCGCCTCACCAACCGCGACGACCACAAAGGTCCGGCTCTGGCGCACTGGCTCACGACCAAGATGGGGAAGAAGACGGCCGTCGTGGTCGATGACGGCACCCCTTATGGCAAGGGAATCGCCGACCAGTTCTCTATCGGCTTCGCGGCCGCCGGTGGCGCGGTCGTCACGCGCTGGACCGCCAAGCCGGGGCAGACCGATTTCACCGCCGAGGTTGCGGGATTGCCGAAGGACTTCGATGTGTTGTTTTTCGGCGGCATCAAGGAAGGCGCCTATATCCTCAAGGACATGCGCAAGGCCGGTCTCAACCAGGTCTTCGCCTGTGGCGACGGCTGCTGGAGCGTCGGCGGTTTCATCAAGCCGGCGGAAGGCGCAGCGACGGCAGGGGAGGGCGTCCGCGTGCTCTCGGCCGCTCCCGCGGTCGGCAGGGTCCCGGGCTCGGCCGAATTCGCCGAGCGTTACAAGGCCCGCTTCGGGCCGATCAACAATTACGCCGCAAGCTCTTATGACAGCGCGCGCGTCGTGGTGAGCGCGATCGAGACGGCGGCCAAAACGAAAGGCGGCCTGCCTAACCGCGCCGATGTGCTGGCCGCGTTAAAGAGACTGACGTTTCAAGGCGTCGCCTATCCCGCGCCCGAGGCCTTCGACGCAAAGGGCGACAACATCGCGGCGGTCATCTTCGTCAATGACGTCGACGGCGACCTCTTCCGCGAGATCGACCAGATCGGCGGGCGCTAAGGCCCGAGCATCATGAATTTGGCCGGTCCGGTCAACCCTCACCCCTACCCTCTCCCAAAGGGAGAGGGGCGCGACGGCGCCCTCCTTCCCTTCTCCCCCCGGGAGAAGGTGGCCGGCCGGGTGCTAGGCCGCGGCCTTCTGATAATCCTTCACGTCGGTGAAGGCGATCTTTGGCCACCGCTCCTGCTCATAGCGCAGGTTGAAGGCGCTCGACGCCATGAACACCGGCGCGCCGTCGAGATCGGAGGCTATTGAGGACGGATACGCGTCGAGGAACTTTCCTATCTCCGCCTTGTCGGGAGACGAGACCCAGCGGCAGATCTCGAAGCGGCTGGGCTCGAAAGTCACCGGCAGGCCGTATTCGGTGTTGAGCCGTTCGGTGAGCACGTCGAGTTGCAGCGCCCCAACGACCCCAACAATCGCCGCCGCGCCGTCATGCGGCAGGAACACCTGCACGACGCCCTCTTCCGCCATCTGTTGCAGCGCCTCCCGCAGCTTCTTGGCCTTCATCGCGTCGGCAAGCTTGACCCGGCGCAGAATTTCCGGGGCGAAGCTCGGCACGCCGCGAAAGACGATCTCCTCGCCTTCGCTCAACGTGTCGCCGATGCGCAAAAGTCCGTGGTTGGGAATGCCGACCACGTCGCCGGCGAACGCTTCCTCAGCCAGCGAGCGATCCTGGGCGAAGAAGAATTGGGGGGCCGATAGTGTGACCGGCTTGCCGGTGCGCACGAGTTTGGCCCGCATGCCCCGCTGGAGCTTACCCGAGCAGACGCGCATGAAGGCGATGCGGTCGCGATGGTTGCGGTCCATGTTGGCCTGGATCTTGAACACGAAGCCGGTCATCTTCGGCTCGTCCGCCTTCACCGTGCGGCTCGCGGCTTCCTGGGCGCGCGGACTCGGCGCGAATTCGGCCAAAGCGTCGATGAGGTCTTTGACGCCAAAATCTTTAAGCGCGCTGCCCCACAGGACAGGGGTCATATGGCCCTCGAGGAACGCCTTCTTGTCGAAAGCCCTGAGGCCCTCGACGGCGAGGTTGAGCTCATCGATCGCCTCCGCGCGCTCGTGCTCCGGCAGGAGCTCGGCGACACGCAGGTCGCCGGGGCCGTTGACGGCGAACGTCTGCGCGTCCTTGCCGAGCGGCGTCAGGCGGCTGCGCCGGATATCATAAGCGCCGGCGAGCGAGCGGCCGCGGCCGATCGTCCAGGTGAGCGGCGCAGAGTCGAGCGCAAGGGTCTTCTCGATCTCGTCGATGAGTTCGAACGGATCGCGCGTCTCGCGGTCCATCTTGTTGATAAAAGTGACGATCGGGATGTCTCGCAGCCGACAGACCTCGAATAGCTTTCGTGTGCGCGCCTCGATGCCCTTGGCGGCGTCGATCACCATCACGGCCGAGTCGACGGCGGTAAGGGTCCGGTAGGTGTCCTCGGAAAAGTCTTCGTGGCCGGGCGTGTCGAGCAGGTTGAAGACGCAGCCGCCGTATTCGAACGTCATCACCGAGGTTACGACAGAAATGCCGCGCTCGCGCTCAATGCCCATCCAGTCGGAGCGGGTCTGGCGGCGATTGGCCTTGGCTCGCACCTCGCCCGCAAGCTGAATTGCGCCGCCAAACAGCAGCAGCTTTTCAGTCAGCGTGGTCTTGCCCGCGTCCGGGTGCGAAATGATCGCGAAGGTGCGTCGGCGCGCGACGGGGTTGGAGTCAGGCATCGGGTTTGGGTTGTGGGGGAGACAGCGCTTACATAGTGCCGATGGGTCACCAGGGGAAGGGCG
>DASXXT010000339.1:0-4860 GCA_036502965.1 Roseiarcus sp.
CCGGGCGCTTAACCCTCCCTTTTCCCCCGGCCCATAAACGCGCCTCCACGCCCATTCCGGCGCGCCGCCCTCCCATCCTACCGGGCAAGCCCCAAAAAGCCGCCCACGGGCCTCCTAAGCTGTTTTTTTCACCCCCCGCCAACGCGGGGGACACGCTTGCCGAAATGTACCGACCTCTTTCTATTTCAATCACTTAACTGACCATGTGACCTCATGGGCGACGGCGTCAACATCGCCGCGCGCCTCGAAGGCGTCGCCGAGCCGGGCGCAATTTGTCTCTCCGAGGACCGCCTATCGACAGGTGAAGGCGCGACTCGATCTGAGGGCAAATGATCTCGGCGCCACAAAACTCAAGAACATCGCCGAGTCGGTGCGCGTATACTCCCTACAAGTCGGGCGGGGTGCTCAGACGAAACGGACGAGCCGTCCGACGTCAAATTCGGGAGCGTGCCTGCGCCCGACAAGACGTCGATCGCGGTCCTGCCGTTCGCCAACTTGAGCGGCGGCGCCGAACAGGAATATTTTGCCGACGGCATCTCGGAAGACATCATCACTGCGCTGTCGAAGCTAGCGCAGCTCTTCGTCATCGCACGCAATTCGTCGTTTACCTTCAAGGGCAAGAACGTCCACATCGGCGAGGTCGGGAAAAGCCTCGGCGCGCGTTACGTCCTCGAAGGCAGCGTGCGCAAAGCGGGTGGCCGGGTCCGGGTCTCCGCGCAGCTCATCGACGCGACCACCGGCGGGCATTTGTGGGCCGAACGCTTCGACCGCAACATGACCAACATCTTCGCGGTGCAGGACGACGTGACGACCCAGATCGTCTCCGCGCTCGCGCTCAATCTCAAAGCGGGCGACCGGCAAAGCATCGCCCCCGAACACACCGACAATCTGGAAGCCTCCGATTGCTTCCTGCGCGGGCGTGAGCTCTGGTATCAATACACTAAGGAGACTGGTCTCGAGGCGGAGGCGCTGCTGCGGCGCGCCGTCGAACTCGACCCGCAGTTTGTGTCTGCTGTCGCCTTCCTCGCCGTTGCCGAAGCGAAAGCCAGCCGGTGGTCGGCCGCGCCGGACGAGGGCCTCGAAGTCGCCCTGGCGACCGCGCGACGGGCCGTGCGGCTCGATGAACGCAATCCCTTCGCGCTTTGGGCGCTCGCGATGATTTCGGTCTACACGCGACGCTATGATGAAGCGGCGAATGCGGGCGAACGGGGGATCGCCGTCAATCCGAGTTTTGCCGAGGCGCATTCAGTACTCGGTTCGGCGCGGCTTTATACGGGACGCTTCGAAGAAGCGATCGCGTGCTTCGAACGCGCGATGTCGCTCGATCCCTACTTTCCGAGTCTTTGGCTATATTTCCAGGCTCAGGCGACCTATCAGCTGGGCCGCTATCCCGAGGCGGTTGCCCTCTTGAAGCGGCGCATCCAACGCAATCCTGAAACCGACCTCGCCCGCGCGCTGCTCGCGGCCTGCTACGGCCAAATGGGCCGTGTCGAGGAGGCTCATGAGGCATGGCGGGAACTCATACGCGTCAATCCGAGCTACTCCATTGAGGAAAGCCAGGCCGAGGCGCCATACCAGAACCCCGAGGATTTCGAGCGGATCGTCGAAGGTCTGCGTAAGGCGGGGCTGCCGGAATAGGGGTCGACGCGCGCCGCTAGCTTCTCAAGACCGCGCAGGCGCCGCCGACGGCTTGGATCCGAGCGCAAAGCCTCCGCGCTTCGCCGCCGGTCTGAGCCGGCAGGCGGACGCGGTAGAAGGGTCGCCAGCCACGGCTGCGCAGAACGGAGCCAAGCACGAACGGGTTCATGTCTCCGATCACGCTTGCGTAATCGTGCTGGGCGCGGGCAAAGGCGCGCAGCGCAGAACCTTTCGAGAAGCTGGCCGCGATCTGCACGCCCCAGGGCGCAAACCAGCCCGAGACGACGGAGGAAGGCGCCGTCACGCGAAGCGTGGCGATGAGGCTCAAGCAGGAAGGGCTTTTTTCTGGCGCGGGCTCGGCCGGCGGCTTGTCGCTCCGCCACTCCTCGGGGTCATGGCCGGTGACGGCGAGCACGTAATCCTGCGTCTCGAACGGAAGCGAGCCCTTCCCGGCAAGCCAGCGGGCAAGCGCCGTCGGGCCCGCGTTATAGGCCGCCGCCGCCAGGCCCAGATTGCCGAACCGGAGCCTCAGCTCGTTCAGGAATCTCGCGGAGGCTGGGATTGCGGACGCGGGATCAAACGGATCGATGAGCCCGCGCTCGTTCGCGGTCCCCGGCATGAACTGGGCGACCCCTTGCGCGCCCGCGGGGCTCACTGCGTTCGGCCGGAACGAACTCTCTCGCCAGATGAGGTTAGTGAAGAAGTTGGCCGGCAGCCCCTCGGCCTTGGCGGACGCTTCGACGATCCCGCATAAGGTCGCGAGCGCATTGTCGGTCTCGGGACCGGCGTCGGCATAAGCCCGGCCGCCCAGGCAAAACACGAGTGCGGCGAGCGCGATCGCCTTGATCTTGACGCTGGTCAGACCCCGCATGCCGTCCCCGTGTCGCGCGCGGGTTTGCCCGCGGAGGCGCCGATGCTATAGGGGCCCGTCGCCCGCACGCCGCGCGTCTCCCGCCAACGAGAGTCCCTCTGAGATGCCTAAAATCAAGGTCACGAATCCGGTCGTCGAGCTCGACGGCGACGAGATGACGCGCATCATCTGGCGCCTGATTCGCGACAAGCTCATTCATCCCTATCTGGACGTCGACCTCAAGTATTTCGACCTCTCGATCGAGAACCGCGACGCGACCAACGATCAGGTCACGATCGACGCGGCCGAGGCGATCAAGGCCGTAGGCGTCGGCGTCAAATGCGCCACCATCACCCCGGACGAGGCGCGGGTCAAAGAGTTCCATCTGAAGGAAATGTGGAGGAGCCCGAACGGGACCATCCGCAACATCCTGGGCGGGGTCATCTTCCGCGAGCCCATCATCTGCAAGAACGTGCCGCGTCTGGTCCCGAGCTGGACCCAGCCGATCGTCATCGGCCGCCACGCCTACGGCGACCAGTACCGCGCGACCGATTTCAAGGTGCCCGGAAAGGGCCGCCTCACCATCCGGTTCGAGGGCGAGGACGGCGCATTGATCGAGAAGGAAGTGTTCAAGTTCCCCGGCGCCGGAGTCGCTTTGTCGATGTACAATCTCGACGACTCGATCCGCGACTTCGCCCGCGCTTCGCTGAACTTTGGCTTGATGCGCAAGTACCCGGTCTACCTCTCGACCAAGAACACGATCCTGAAGGTCTATGACGGCCGCTTCAAGGACATCTTCCAGGAGGTGTACGACAACGAGTTCAAGAGCCGGTTCCAGGCGATCGGCATCACTTATGAGCACCGTCTGATCGACGACATGGTCGCTGCGGCGCTCAAGTGGTCGGGCGGTTACGTGTGGGCCTGCAAGAACTACGACGGCGACGTGCAGTCCGACACGGTCGCGCAGGGGTTCGGTTCGCTCGGCCTCATGACCAGCGTCTTGATGACGCCGGACGGCCAGACCGTCGAAGCCGAGGCGGCGCATGGCACCGTCACCCGTCACTACCGCGAACATCAAAAGGGTCGCGAAACCTCGACCAACTCGATCGCCTCCATCTTCGCCTGGACGCGCGGTCTCACGCATCGGGCCAAGCTCGACGGCAACGAGGCGCTGGGCAAATTCGCTTCCACCCTTGAGAAGGTCTGTATCGACACCGTCGAGGCCGGCTTTATGACGAAAGATCTCGCGCTGCTTGTCGGCCCCGAGCAGAAGTGGCTTTCGACCGAGGGTTTTCTCGACAAGGTCGATCAGAACCTGAAGAAGGCGATGGGGTAACGCCGTCGAGCCACTCATTGTCATTGGCGCGGCGCGCCCCCACCACCATGCTCCGCATGGTCCCCCTCCCTCGCCGCTTCGCGGCAAGGGAGGATCAAAGCGTCGCCTGCGGCCACTATCCTCACCCGCAAAGCGGGGAGAGGGGACCGCGCTTGAACGCGGTGGAGGGGGCGGCTACGACGAAACGCGATGACAAGAGCGCCCCGCTGTGGCGAGGTTATTAGTCGCCAGGAAGCGGCCGAGCCCCCGCCGCCCGGCGCACGCCCTCTTCAATCGCCGCCAGCGCCTCGCGCGTCTTGGCGCCGTCGGGCCCGCCAGCCTGGGCCATGTCCGGCCGTCCACCGCCGCCCTTGCCGCCGAGCGCCGCCGAGCCGAGGCGCACCAGTTCGACCGCATTGAAGCGGCTCGTGAGATCGGGCGTGACGGCGACGACGATGCTCGCCTTGCCGTCCTCGCTTTCTGCGGCGATCGCTGCGACGCCGGAGCCGACATTCTGCTTCGCCTCGTCGGCGAGCGACTTCAGGTCCTTCATGTCGACGCCGCGAATCGCGCGAGAGTAGAATTTCACCCCTGCGACATCGCGCACGGCGTCGTTCGCCGCCGTCGCGCCTCCGCCTCCCATCGCCAGCTTGCGCCTGGCCTCCGCGAGCTCGCGCTCGAGCTTGCGTTTGTCGTCGATCAAAGCTTCGAGCCGTTCGGCGGCCTCGCCGGCTGGCGCGCGCAACAGCGCCGTAAGGTCGGCGTAAGCGCGCGAATCGGCCTCGAGAAGCTTGCGCGCCTCGTCGCGCGTCTTGGCTTCGATGCGTCTCACGCCCGCCGCGACCGCGCTTTCACCGACGATGGTGATGAGGCCGATATCGCCGGTCCGGTGGACATGGGTGCCACCGCAGAGCTCGATCGAATAGGTCCGCTCGTGGTTTTCCGCGTCCGCGATTTCGCCCATCGCGACGACGCGCACCTCGTCGCCGTATTTCTCGCCGAACAGAGCGCGGGCGCCGAGCGAGCGCGCGTCGTCGAGGCCCATGAGCCGCGTCGT
>DASXXT010000340.1:0-2104 GCA_036502965.1 Roseiarcus sp.
CGCTCAGGCGGCGGATCTGCGGCTTGATGAACTCATGCGGCCTGTCGATGACGCGCCGCGTCAGAACCGCCGCCTTGCGCTCCCGCGCCCATTTCACCGATATCCCTTCGCTCGCCGCGATTTCCTCGATGGTCACGCCGGCGGCCAGCTTTTCGATCAGCCTGAGGTCGCGCTTCGCCAGTTCGCGTTTCGTTATGCGCCGGCGCCTGGCCTGGCCTCCGCCATCGTCTCCGCGGTCTTGGTCATTCGTAGAAATCCTTCAAGTCGAAAATGCAGCATATTTCACATTATCGATATTAGAAAAATTTTGTTTTTATTTTTCAGAATAATACGGCGCCCCTGGACAGGGTCGGAGGGATATGCCAGGAATATCCCCACGAGGAGGTACATCATGGCTGAAGTCGTCATCGGACGCTGGGGAAAGAACCTGGCGATCCGCCTTCCTGCTCACGTGGCCAAGAAAGCCGGTCTTGGCGACGGCGAGCGAGTCGAGATCATATCGTCGGACGGGGAGGTGATCGTCCGCAAGCTCCCCGCCAAATTGACGGTCGAATCGATGTTTTCCGGCGCGCCTTCCCAGGACTGGCGCGCGCTCTACCGCGATGCCTTTGATTGGGGCGAAGATCGGGGCCGTGAGCGCGTGGAGGAATGAGCGGGAACGAGTTCCTGCCTGAAGCCGGCGACCTTATCTGGACGGATTTCGATCCGCCTCTCGGTCGCGAGCAGGCCGGTCGGCGTCCGGCGCTCGCGGTTTCGCCGAGGGCGTTTGTCCTGCACACCGGTTTTGTCTTCGTCTGCCCGATTACGTCGCGCGTCCGACCCTTTCCCACAAGCGTCGTCCTGCCCGACGGATTGCCGATCGCGGGCGAGATCCTGCTAAGCCACCTGCGCAGCATCGACATTCACGCCCACACCATCCGTCCGGTCGGGGCCGCCGTCCCGGCGGAGACCGCACGGCAGGTAAGGGCCAAGCTGGCCGCGTTGATCGCGATTTAAACTGGGCGCGAGCGTGAGGCCTTCGACACGCAAACGAAACGCTATCGCCTGCGGCGCGTTCACCCAGCGCCGCCGCGGGTCGGACGATCGAACGCGGCCAATATTGCGAGGATCAGCGCCGGAGGCAAAAGTACCCAGGCGCCGTACCGCGGCGTCGCTGCGCCCGACAACAACGCTCCGACCAGAAATCCAACCCAGACGCGAGCGAGCAAGAGCGCCCGGCGCAGATGGGTGTCCCACGACCCCTCCGCGTCCGGGAGCGGCGCGCGCCTCAGCGCCATCGCGAGATGCGAGCCAACTCGGCTCAGCGTTCCGGTCACGAAAGTGAGGCTCACTGACTGTGCACCGACGCGAGAGAACGCGCTGTTCATGACTCCCATCGCGAAGCTAATGGCCGCGATGGCGGCGGCCCCGCTTAACCAAGCGAGCTGCGTGAAGCCGATGATCAAGGCCAACGCGGCCGCAACCACGCCAAACACCAGCCTTCGTGCAAGGCGGGCCGCGAATTGCGCGAGCAAGGTTCCGGCGAACGAGCCGACGACAAAGAAAAGGATCGCCAGCGCTGAGAGTGAGGCGAGGCCAAACGCGCCCTCCGCGGTCTGATAGCCGGTCTGGGTGGTGTTCCCGCTCATGAACGACACGAAGACGCCATAGGTGATCATGCCATAGGCGTCGATGAAGCCGGCGATCATGGCGAGAGCGGCGACCAAAAGCTCGGCGCGTCGAGCCTGGGCGCGGGCCAAGCGCGCCGGGCGATCGACGGGTCCCGGTTTGAGGGCGGAGGGACTTCCCGCTGGCGTGGGCTTTATGAGTTCATCTGCCATGATCACACTTCAAGCTGTTCGCCACATCCCGCATATCAGCGGAATAATAGCCCACACCGCCTTCGAAGTGCGGCCTCATGGCCGGGCTTGTGCCGGCTATCCACGTGGCTCTCGGGATCGAAACGGCGGCAAGCGCTGCGAGGACCGGAAGTTTCGCGCCTCGAACCCTTTTTCTCACGGCGAGGCTATGGCGAGCCGGTCTTTGACGCGGCGCCCCGTAGATGGCCGGGACAAGCCCACGGCTGTCCGGTTCATGTGGTGACCCAGCTGAGTTCGATTTGCCG
>DASXXT010000341.1:0-10632 GCA_036502965.1 Roseiarcus sp.
CCATGACGTTACTCTTTTTGCAAGCGGCGACTCTCAGACATCAGCTCGCCTGGAGCCGTTCTCTGACAGCGCCCTACGACTCGATCCGAAAATCCACGATCCGACTCCCCACCACATTGTCATGCTGGACAGCGTTCGCGCCCGCGCCAATGAGTTCGAGGTCCTCCACTTCCACGTCGACGTCCTTCATTACCCGTTCATCCACGACTTCATCGATCGCACGGTCACGACTATGCATGGGCGCCTCGATATGCCGGAGGAGCGGCACCTCCTTTCCGCCTTCGCAGAGGCGCCGCTCGTCTCAATCTCGGATGATCAGCGTGGCAGCCTGCCGTCAGCGAACTGGGTCGGAACCATCCACCACGGTCTTCCACCCGATCTTTTGCCTTTTAACCCGACTCCCAAGGGAGATTACATCGCTTATCTGGGCCGTATCGCGCCGGAAAAGGGCCCCGACCGCGCGATCGAAATTGCGAGCCGCGCAGGCGTCAAACTGAAAATGGCCGCCAAAATCGACGCGGTTGATCGGGCCTATTGGGAAACCGCAATACAACCGCTCGTCGCGGCGCATTCCAATGTCGAGTTCGTCGGCGAAGTCGCCGATCGCCAAAAAGGGACCTTTCTTGGGAATGCGAGCGCGCTGCTGTTCCCTATCGATTGGCCGGAACCGTTCGGACTGGTCATGATTGAGGCCATGGCTTGCGGCACGCCGGTCATCGCTTTTCGAAGGGGCTCGACGCCTGAGGTCATCGACGAGGGCGTCTCGGGGTTCCTGGTCGATAGCGCCGACGAGGCCGTCGCCGCCATCGGGCGCCTTGGGGAATTCGACCGTCTTCGGGCTCGGCGACAATTCGAGCAGCGATTCACGGTGGAGCGCGTCGCGCGCGAGTACGTGAACATCTATCGCCGCCGGCTGGGTGTTCGCCGCCCGAATGGAGAGACCGCCCATCGGAGCTTCACATTCGGCGCCGGTATCAATTCTGCGAGCAAACGTTCCCCCTCAACGGAAGCCCCATTGTCAGCGGTTCGCGGAAAAGCTAGCCCGGCGCCTTAGGCGACAGGGTTCGCTCGACTCCAGTTGATGTGAACCCTGCTTTGGTTCTCCACCTCGCTAGGCTAGCGGCGCGGTCGGACCGCGAAACGCGAATTTCGCTGCCCTCTTCTCTGCGAAGGCGGCGCGGCCTTCGGCGAAATCCGGCCCCAGCGCCGCGGCTTCGATCAACGCGCGATAGGCCGACGTCTCTTTGCTCATGCTGGCGGCGACGGCGTCCACCGCGCGCTTGCAGCCTCTGACGGAGGCCTGACTGAGCTCGGCCATCCCGCGGGCATAGCCGAGCACGGTTTCCTGCAGCGCTGCCTCGATCCGCCGGTCGATGAGGCCGATCGCCAACGCCTCCTCGGTCTCGATCCGGCGCGCGGTGAACAGGAGATCCTTGGCCCGCGACGGGCCGATGAGTTCGACCAGCCGACGCGTCTCCGCATGGCCGTAGATCAGGCCGAGCCTCGCGGGACTGATGGCAAGGTGCGCATCGGCCGCGCTGAACCTCAGATCGCAAGCGAGCGCCAGGCCAAGCCCGGCCCCGATGGCGACGCCGCGGATGACAGCGATGCTCGGGCGATCGAGGTCCATCAGCGCCTTGAGGCCGTTCTGCATCGCGTCGCCATAATCTCGCGTCGCCGCAGCGTCGCGGTAAACGTCACCGAGTTCGGCAATGTCGGCGCCGGCGCTGAAATGCGCGCCCTCGCCCTCGACAAGCGTCACCAGCAGGTCCTCGCGCGCCTCGATCGCGGCGCGGATCGCCGGCAACGCGCGCCACATCGCGCGGGTCATCGCATTGCGGCGTTCCGGGCGGTTGAGAACCACGCGAGCGAACGGCGGCTCAAAGCGCAGGGATATTTCGGTCATGAGGGCCTCGGGACGCCAGATGGACGTCTGGGCCATCAATAGCACTTTGCGGATTGTGAGTGACGATGATGAGGGCAGCGATGACAGCCATCGAGCTATCAGAAGTGATCACCGCGCATGGCCAGGCCCAGCTCGTCCGCGACATGGCGAAGCCTAGCGTCTCTGGTCCAGAGCGCCGCCCCGGCGGTCAGCCTTACGGACGCAAGCAAGTGGACATCGACATAGCCGATGCCGCACCCGAATAAGGCTTCGCGATTGATGAACCCGAGGACCTCGGCGTCGGTCGCCAATTCGGCGCGCGGCAAGTCTGAGAGCGCGGCGAGAATGACTTCGCGCTGCCGCATCTGGCCGAGCGCGAGTTCCCCAATGACAAAAGGATGCGCCAGCACGCGTCCGGCGTTGAGCTGCCCCCTGAGCGCGGCGTTGTCGGCGCGCAGATGATCGATCCAGACCGAGGTGTCGACCAGGATCAAGCGCGCGACGGCCGCCGCCTGGGCGGGGAATCCATTTCGGGTTCGCTCCCTCCGAGGCGCACGAGTCGCCGGGCGCTTTCCCGTTCTATCAGCGCCTTAAGCGCCTCGCGGACAAGGCTCGACTTCTCTTTCAGGCCGGTGAAGGCTTGCGCTTTGGCGACGAGTTCATCGTCGAGGGCCAGCGTCGTGCGCATCGTCAAGCCTCCATTCTTGGCGTTGATATAGCATCATTTGATGCTGATTCCAATGCCGACGATCGGCGCTTGATTCGGGGCGAAGCTTCGGGGGTGCGTGGGGACTGCGGCGAGCCGGCCGCGTCGGCCCGGGCCGAATAGCTTGATTGGCGCGATACTTAAGGCTATCTTAGCTCAATGAAGAAAGCCAGCATAACCCAGACCAAGAACAGCTTGAGTGCCTTAATCGACGGGCTAAAGGGAGGCGAGCCGGTGTTGATCGTCGACCGGGGGCGTCCGGTTGCGCGCCTGGAGCCGGTCACCGGGGGCGAGGAAGGCGGGCACAGCGGTAGATTGTCGCGGCTTATCCGTGACGGCGTACTGCGGCCACGACGGACCAGCGCGCCCGCGGCTGTTTTCAACACTCAGCCACCCCGCGCGGGTGCGTCGGCGGTCGAGTTGCTCGTCGACGAGCGCCGGGAGGGGCGGTGAAATTTTGGGACGCTTCGGCGATTGTGCCGCTGCTGGTGGCCGAGATCACGACGCAATCCCTGCAGGCGCTGGCCAGGCGGGATTCGGACATGCTGGTCTGGTGGGGATCGCAGGTGGAATGCGCTTCGGCCCTGGCCCGCCTGGAGCGCAGCGCTTTGCTTGACGCCAAAGGCATTGCCTTGGCCTTCGATCGGCTGAAGGAGCTCGCTGACGGCTGGCACGAGATCGAACCCAGCGAAATAATCCGCGAAAATGCGCTTAGGTTTCTTCGCGTTCATCCGATGCGGGCTGCCGATGCACTACAGCTTGCGGCGGCTTTCCTTGCCGCCGAGCGCCGTCCCACGTCGCTTGAGATCGTGACGCTCGACGAGCGTCTCGCCGATGCCGCGCGGAGGGAAGGTTTTGCGTTGGTCGACGTTATCGCGGCGTGAGCTCCAACCGTCAGCAAGCCCTCAAACGCGTTGGAGATTGCGTTGGTTGTGCGACGCTCCAGCCACGGCCATGCAGACTGGAGCAAACGCCGGTCCTGTCGTAGCGTTAGGCGGGCAGCGCTCGCGGGGCAACCGCCAGGGAAGACCGTATGACGGACGCCGAAATCTATCCGCGCGACATGATCGGTTACGGGCGAACCCCTCCGTTCGCCGACTGGCCGAGACGCGCGCGCATCGCCGTCCAGTTCGTCGTCAATTACGAGGAGGGCGGCGAGAACAACATTTTGCACGGCGACGCCGCGTCCGAGGCTTTCTTGTCTGAAATTGTTGGCGCCGCACCCTGGCCGGGCATGCGTCACATGAACATGGAGTCGATCTACGAATACGGCTCCCGGGCCGGCTTCTGGCGCCTGCACCGCATATTCACCGAGCGCTCGGTTCCGGTGACCGTCTATGCAGTGGCGACGGCGATGGCGCGCAATCGCGAGGCGGTTGCGGCGATGAACGAGGCGCAGTGGGAAATCGCGACCCATGGGCTCAAGTGGATCGATTATCGCGACATGGCCGCTGAGGTCGAGGCCCTCCATATCGCCGAGGCAGTACGCGTTCACACCGAAATCGCCGGCGCCCGCCCACTCGGCTTCTATCAGGGCCGCACGTCGATCAACACCGTGCGGTTGGCTATGGAAGAGGGCGGGTTCGTCTATTGCGCCGACTCCTACGCCGACGATTTGCCTTACTGGCTCCAGGGACCGCGCGGCCCACAGGTGGTGACGCCTTACACGCTTGACGCCAATGACATGCGCTTCGCCACCGCACAGGGTTTCAACACCGGCGATCAGTTCTACGCCTATCTCAAAGATTCGTTCGACACGCTCTACGCCGAGGGCGACGTCGCGCCAAAGATGCTGTCGATCGGCCTGCACTGCCGCCTGGTTGGCCGGCCCGGACGCGCGCTCTCGCTCGCGCGATTCCTTGACTATGTGCTGAGCCGCGATCGCGTCTGGATTCCGACCCGGCTCGACATTGCCCGTCACTGGATCGCCAAATATCCCCCGCCCGGCGGTTGGAAGCCGTCTGAGCTGACCCGGACGCTGTTCATCGAGCGCTTCGGCGGCGTCTACGAGCATTCGCCATGGATCGCGGCGGCGGCCTACGACTCGGGTCTCGCGAGCGCCGACACAGCGGAAGCGCTGGCGAAGGCGCTCGCCGTCGCAGCGGCGAAGGGCACGACGGAACAGAAATGCGCACTGATCGAGGCCCACCCGGATCTGGCCGGCAAGTTTGCGGTCGCCGGGACGCTGACCGCGGACTCTGCGCGCGAGCAGGCGAGCGCCGGGCTCGATCAACTGTCAGGCGGGGAAATGCACCAGTTCTCCGAGCTCAACGACGCCTATCGGACCCGTTTCGGCTTTCCCTTCATCATGGCGGTCAAAGGTAAGAACACCGCCGACATTCTCTCCGCCTTCCGCGATCGTCTCGCCAACGACGCCGACGCCGAGACGACAACCGCGCTCGCCGAGATCGATCGGATTGCGGCGCTGCGGCTCAAGGACATTCTGCCTTGAGCGCGGAGACCCGCATCATTCGCGGCCGGGTCCTCTCGTTCATTGATGATCCTACCGTGAGCGGCTCGCGCGCTTACTCCCTCATCGACGACGGGGCCGTTCTCGTCGCGGGCGGGTTGATTGAGGCGGTGGGCGCAGCGCGCGACATCCTCGCGCGCGCCCCGCAGGGCTCTGTCATCGACGATCACGCCGGCTCATTCATCATGCCCGGTTTCATCGACGCCCACGTCCATTATCCGCAGACCCAGGTGATCGGCTCTTACGGCGCGCAACTGCTGGACTGGCTGCATAACTATACTTTTGTCGAAGAGCAGAAATTCGTCGATCCCGCTCATTGCGCGCGCATCGCCGCGTTCTTTCTCGACGAACTGTTCCGCTCAGGCACCACGACGGCGATGGTCTATTGCACGGTGCATCCACAATCCGTCGATGCATTCTTCGCCGCGGCCGAACAGCGCGGCGCGCGCATGATCGCCGGCAAGGTGATGATGGACCGCCACGCGCCGGAAACGCTCAGGGACACTGCGCAGAGCGGTTATGATCAGAGCAAGGCGCTGATTGAGCGCTGGCGCGGCCGGGGCCGGCTCGCCTACGCAATCACTCCGCGCTTCGCAGTGACCTCGACCACAGCGCAATTAGACGCCGCGGGTGCCCTGGCGCGCGAATTTCCGGACTGCTACGTCCAGACCCACGCCAACGAAAACAAGGCTGAGATCGCGCGAGTGGCCGCACTGTTCCCCGAGGCGCAAAGCTATATCGACGTTTATGCGCGCGCCGGGCTTCTTGGGACGCGCTCGGTCATCGGCCATTGCATTCATTTGCAAGACAGCGAGGTCGTCGCGCTCGCCGAAAGCGGCTCTGTCGCCGCGTTCTGCCCGACATCGAATCTGTTCCTCGGTTCGGGCCTGTTTGATCGGGCGCGGCTGGAGCGAGCGGGGGTACGGATCGCGCTGGCGACCGACGTTGGCGGAGGCACCAGCTATTCGATGCTGCGCACGGCGGCCGAAGGGTACAAGGTGCTACAGCTCAATGGCCAGTCGTGGCCGGCGCTTGAGGCCTTCTACCACATGACCTTAGGCAACGCACGTGCGCTCAGCCTGGACGGCCGGATCGGCTCGGTCGAAGCCGGCAAGGAGGCCGATCTTATCGCGCTCGACCCGCATGCGACTCCTGCGCTCGAGCACCGGGCGGAGACGGTTAGCGGCGATCTCGAAGTCGAGCTGTTCGCCCTGCTCATGCTCGGTGACGATCGCGCTGTGCGTCAAACGTATGTCGCGGGCGAGCCGCGGAAGAAAATGAGCGCCTGAGCAGCCGGGGTGGGCAGTAGGGCGCAGTGGGTCGAGATTCTTGCTCTCGGGTCAGAGGGTTACGGGGCCGTTGTGCGAGCGCCAGTCGTTCATCCCGCCGGCGAAGTGCCTTACGTCCTCGCGGCCGATCACCCGCGCCTTGTTCAGCGCATTGCGCGACCGCCCGCCGGACTGACAGATGAGAACGACCGGCTTTCCCCTGGGTAACTCCTCGGGGTCGAAAGACGACATCGGCATGTTGAGAGCGTTCGGAATGTGTCCGGTGGTGAACTCATGCGGCTCGCGAACGTCCACAATCGTCCAGGCGTGGGTTCCAACCGCCTCTTCCAAATCGCCAAAGCTGACGATGTCCGGATCGGACCCGTCGCCGAAACGTGAAAACATGTTCCAGGACATCTCACCTCCAAAGTCATGCGGCGCCCGCATTCGAACTCCGCAGAGCGCGTGTCATATAGATCGCCAGGCCAGCATTTCGAGGGGTTTCCTCTTGCGCCGGAATCGACCCTGGTGTTGCGGGGAAACCCATGTGATGTCGCAACGCGCTGCGACCGCGATCAGTTCCTTCGCCTGAGCCACCCGCAAAAGCGCAGGCGCCTAGTTCCTTATTCGAAGTCCAATCCGTCGCGTGTTGAAGGCGCGTGTTCCAGCCAACAGATTTGATTACCCCTATTTTCCTGTTGGAATTTACAAAAAACCAACAGATTTACGTCAAATAGGCTTGACCGGACACGCCGAAGCCGACAACCTGAGACCCCATGCGGATTCGCCCCTTCTCGACGCCGGGCCGTTTCTGGCGCGGGAATCTTCACGCCCACTCGAGCCTCTCCGACGGCGCCATGAATCCTGTGGACGTCGTCGAGGCCTATAAACGCGCAGGCTATGATTTCCTGCAAGTGTCCGATCATTTTCTAGGCCGGTTCGACTGGCCGATCGCCGACACCCGCAAGCTGCGCTGCAACACATTCACCACTCTGATCGGCGCCGAAGTTCACGCCATGGGGACGAGCGCCGGCGAATATTGGCATATCGTCGCAACCGGGCTGCCGTTCGACTTTCCCCCCGCCGAGCCGGACGAGCGCGCGCCGCGGCTGGCGGAGCGAGCGCGCGAGGCGGGCGCCTTCGTCGCGATGGCCCATCCGTCGTGGTCGCAACTGACGATCGAGGACGGGCGTTCGCTTGGCGCTGCACATGCGGTCGAGGTCTATAATCACACCTGCGCGGTCCTAACCGATCGGGGCGACGGGTTCTACCTCCTCGACCAGCTCTGCAACGAGGATCGGCGGCTGATGGCGGTCGCCGGCGACGACGCGCACTTCCACAATGGCGACCTCGACGCCTTCGGCGGTTATGTCATGGTCAAATCTGAAACGCTCGAACCCGAGTCACTGCTCGGCGCCTTGAAGGCCGGCGAGTTCTATTCGAGTCAGGGCCCGCGCATCTACAACGTCGAGGTTACCCAAAACGAAGTGCGGGTTGAGTGCTCTCCGGTCCATACCATCGCGCTCGTCACCAGCGCTTCGCCGGCGCTGAGCCGGGTCGGACGCGGGCTCACCCAGGCGACGATCGAATTCGCCGAAGTCGCGAAATGGGCCTGGCGCGACCCGCCGCAGGTGAAATGGTTCCGCATCGTGGCCATTGACGGCCCGCGGCGGCGCGCGTGGACCAACCCGATCTGGGTCGACGCCCTCAATTGACGCGCGCAGGCTGAGCCTCCAGCGGCGCCTTGAGCTGTCCGGCATCCCTTGCGCTACGGCGCTCGCGCCCATACATCCGGCGCTTGCCCAAAGCGACAAGGATTGAGCGCCGATGACTGACGAGACCCGCCGCTCGCCCGGATGGCATGCAACGACCATCCTGATGGTGCGCAAGGGCGGAAAGGCAGTCATCGGCGGCGACGGCCAGGTCAGCATGGGCCAGACGGTCGTCAAATCCAACGCTCGCAAGGTTCGCCGTCTCGCCAAGGGCGACGTCATCGCCGGCTTCGCCGGCGCGACCGCCGACGCCTTCACGCTGTTCGAACGGCTCGAGGCCAAGCTCGAGCAATATCCCAGCCAGCTGGCGCGCGCTTGTGTCGAACTGGCCAAGGACTGGCGCACCGACCGGTATCTGCGCCGCCTTGAGGCGATGCTCATCGTCGCCGACAAGGGCTCGGCCTTCACGCTGTCGGGCTCCGGCGACGTGCTGGAGCCGGAGGGGGACGAATCCGGCTCGGCGATGGCGATTGGCTCGGGCGGCAATTATGCGCTCGCCGCCGCCCGCGCACTCATGCCGATGCCGCTTGAGGCGGACGAGATCGTGCGCCGCTCGATGCGCATCGCCGCCGAAATCTGCGTCTACACCAATCTTAATCTGATCCTTGAAAGCCTCTGACCTCATGACGGATCTGTCGCCCCGCGAAATCGTATCCGAACTCGACCGCTACATTGTCGGTCAGGCGGACGCTAAGCGCGCCGTCGCCATTGCGTTGCGCAACCGGTGGCGGCGCCTGCGTCTCAGCTCGCCGATGCGCGAGGAAGTGATGCCGAAGAACATCCTGATGATTGGCCCGACCGGCTGCGGCAAGACTGAGATCGCTCGCCGGCTCGCCAAGCTGGCCGGCGCGCCATTTCTCAAGGTCGAAGCGACGAAATTCACCGAGGTCGGCTATGTCGGGCGGGATGTCGAGCAGATCGTCCGTGATCTGATCGAGGTCGCCATTGCGTTGGTCAAGAGCCGCCAGCGCAAGGATATCGAAGCCAAGGCGGAGCTCAAGGCGGAAGAGCGGGTGCTCGATGCGTTGGTCGGCCCGACCTCATCCGCCGCCACCCGCGAAACCTTCCGCCGCAAGCTGCACGCGGGCGAGCTCAACGACAAGGAAATCGAGGTCGAATTGCCGCAGAGCGGGTCTGGCATGCCTATGTTCGAGCTGCCGCACATGCCCGGCGCTTCGATTGGCGCGATCAACATCGCCGACATTTTCGGCAAGAGCCAGCGCACCAAGGCCAAGCGCATGACGGTGGCCGAAGCGCACGAACCGCTGATCGCCGCCGAGGCCGACAAGCTGCTCGACCAGGACGCGATCGTTCAGGCCGCTCTGGCCGAGGTCGAGAGCAACGGCATCGTCTTCCTTGACGAGATCGATAAGATCTGCGCCCGCGAGGGCCGCGGCGGCGCCGACGTCTCGCGCGAGGGTGTGCAGCGCGATCTCTTGCCGCTAATCGAGGGCACGACGGTCGCCACCAAGCACGGCGCGGTCAAGACCGATCACATCCTTTTTGTCGCCTCCGGCGCCTTCCACATCGCCAAGCCGTCCGACCTCTTGCCGGAGCTACAGGGCCGCCTGCCGATCCGGGTCGAGCTCAATTCGCTGACCGAGGACGATTTCAAGCGCATCCTCACCGACACCGAGGCGAGCCTGATCAAGCAATATGTGGCGCTGATGCACACTGAGGGCCTCGACCTCGAATTTACCGATGACGCGGTGGCGGCGATCGCCCGCCTCGCCGCCAAGGTCAACGGATCGGTCGAGAACATTGGCGCGCGCCGGCTGCAGACGGTGATGGAGCGGGTGCTGGACGAGGTGAGCTTCACCGCCGCCGACCGGTCCGGCGAAAAGGTTCGCATCGACGCTGATTTCGTCGAGCGTCATGTCGGCGACCTTGCAGCGAACGCCGATCTGAGCCGGTTCATCTTGTGATAGGCTTGGCAGCGAACCGTTCGGGGCCCGCAACATGACGCCGCTCGTTTTGACCTTCGTTGGCGACGACCGGCCAGGGCTCGTCAATGCGATTTCGGAAAAGGTCGTCGACTTCGGCGGGACCTGGCTCGAGAGCCGTTCGGTGCGGCTCGCGGGAAAATTCGCCGGCGTGGTGCTGGTGAGCGTCCCCGACGAAAGCCTTATCCTGCTCGAGTCAGCGCTGGCGAAGCTGGCGCCTTCAGGCCTGCGCGTCTCAATTGAGCGCGGCGAGGCGGCCGAGTCCGAAAAACCCCGCCGCCTCGTTACGCTGGAGATCGTCGGCAACGAGCGGCCCGGCATCGTGCGCGACGTGACGCAGGCCCTCACCCGCCTCGGCGTCAACATCGAAGAGTTTATGAGCGGCCTCGAAGGCGAGCCGTTCACCGGCGTCGAGATGTTTCATGCGACGGCGCGCCTCAGCGTCCCCGACGGCCTCAAGCTCGACGAATTGCGCAAGGCACTCGAGCGGCTCGCGGCCGAGATCATGGTCGATCTTGGGGTCGACGACGGCCAGCCGGGTGCCTGACCCACGCGCTCTCCGCCCTTGCGCGGCTCAGCCGGCGTTGC
>DASXXT010000342.1:0-3607 GCA_036502965.1 Roseiarcus sp.
CCGTCAGATTAACGGCTTGGGAATGGGTCGGCCGCTACAGGCCGGCCATGCCGAATTCCCATGACCCTCTCTATCGCCGCCATCGGTTCCCGCCGGAAGTGATCAGCTATGCCGTTTGGCTCTATTTCCGGTTTCCCTTGAGCCTTCGGATGGTCGAGGAGATGCTTGCGGCGCGGGGAATTTGCGTGACCTACGAGACCGTGCGCCAATGGGCGATCAAATTCGGCGACGCGTTCTCCGATCAGATCGGCCAGCGAGCTTCTGCGCGCGGCGACAAATGGCATCTCGACGAAGTCGTCATCTCGATTGCCGGCGAGCTCTACTGGCTCTGGCGTGCGGTCGACCAGAATGGCTTCGTTCTCGACGTTCTGGTTCAGCGTCGAAGAGACAGCTGCGCCGCGCGCCGGCTCATGACGAAGCTCCTGAAAGCCGCCGTCAGACCGCCACGCGTCATGATCACAGACAAGCTGCGATCCTACAGCGCGGCGCGGACGAAGATGGGCCTTCGCATCGAGCACCGCCAGCATAAGGGATTGAACAATCGGGCGGAGAATTCTCATCAACCGACGAGGCGACGGGAGCGGATCATGAAGCGCTTCAAGTCCGCCCAGCAGGCGCAACGGTTCTTGTCCGTTCACGATCAAGTGGCAAACCTCTTCCACCTTCCTTATCCAGAATCCGCGACCGCCGCTGTCCGCCGCACGGCACGTGAGCGCGCCGTCGCAGTTTGGCGCGAGATCTCCGCGGCCTGAGAACAGGACCCAAACAAAATCGCCATCATCGGCCCGCCCGGCGTTAACTTGACGGTGCCCTCTGAAGGGTACGCGCCCTTCAAAACGCCAACTCCAGACACTCACTTCCCGAGCTGGCTCTTAATCTTCGTCACCTCGTCCGCGCTCATCTCTCCGACCGTTTTCACCTCGCCATTCTCGATTCGCCACAGCCGAAACGGCCCGGTAATATCTCCATATTGATCGAAGGTAATCGGCCCGATCACGCCTTCGTATTTGATCGGCTTGCCTTCCTTGATCAGCGCCAAAGCCTTAGCGAACTCCTCTTTGCCGGCGTGAATCGGTGCACCGTTTTCGGCGACGACTTCGCGGATCGCTTCCTTGATCGCGGCGGGCTCCGGCTTGCCCCCTTTGGCGATCGCCAGCGCGACGATCGCGCCGGCGTCGTAGGAGCGGTCGGCGGCGGGCGCGTCCGGCTTGATCCCGCCGGAAAAGGCTTCGAAATTCTTGTTGAAATAGTCGGTCGAGGCCGTCTCGCTCGTGCCCGAGGAGGTGCCATAGGCGTTGTCGAGATATTTCGCGCCGACCGCCTTGATGAAGTCGGTCGAGTTCATGCCGTCATTGAGCAGGAACTTCTGCGGCCCGCCGTTGGAGATCCAGGCGCGCGCGATCGTCGCGCCGTCGACCGGATAAGAGACGAGGTACAAAGCCTCCGGATCGCCGGCCATCGCGGCGTTGGCCTCGGCCGAATAGCTCGCCTGCTTCTCGTTATAAGGCGTGATCGACGTGATCGTTCCGCCGAGCTTCTCGTACGCCGCCTTGAATTCGCGCACCATATTCACGCCGAAATCGTTATTGACGTGAATCATCGCGAGCTTCTTCAAGCCCTGGTCGATCGCGTATTTCGCCGCAGCCGTGCCCTGCAACGCGTCGGAGGTGATGGTGCGGAAGAAAACGCCGTTGGTCTTGCCGGAGCGGCCAAGCTCCGTCAGCGTCGGCGAGGACGACGCCGGCGAGACTTGCACCACGCCCGCCGGCGCCGTGACTGAGGTCAGAATCGGGATCGACACGGACGAAATGATCCCGCCGATGATCACCGGGACCTTCTTGATGTTGACGAGCTGATTCGCCTGGTCGACGGCGACGGTCCCTTGGCTCTGGCTGTCGCGCGTATCCGCCGCGATCTTGCAGCCGTTCGCGCGGCCCGCCTCGTTGAAGTCGCGCAATGCCATGTCCACCGCCTTGGCGCCGGCCTGACCGTAAGCGCCGGCGGGGCCGGTCAGCTCCATCACCATGCCGATCGTGATCGTGCAGTCAGCCGCTTGCGCCGACAGCGCGAAGGCGGTCGAAGCCAGCAGTACTGCGGCAAAAAGCGTTCTGCGCATGGGGCTCCCCCTTTTTCCCTTCTGTTCCGGCTGAAGACTATATGAGACGCTCACAGCGTCCAGCGCTAGGCCTTTTTGACGACTTGGAGGCGATTATGCGCCCGAGCCGTCCGAACTCAAAGGCCGCGCCGAAGCAGCGCCGCCTTCAATGACGCCTCTGGGCTGCGCGAAGCGAGGGGCGAGTGGTTATCCGTTACGCCGCTGGGCCGATGTTACTCCCGTCGCCTGCTTCGTGCCGTTCTGAGATACGTTATGCCCGGCCGCCTTGGCCTTCACGCCTCTCGATTGAGATTGTATTTCATGATCGCGCCGTGACGCCCAGTACGGTCTCGTTCAAGCGCATAGACGTCGCCGGGCAAGTCCTTTGCCTCGGCGAGCGCGGCGTTGATCTCGTCTATATCCGCCGCCTTCAGCTTCAACTCGGAAATCGCTAGATTGGCGTCGAGATGCGCGCGGTCGCGCGCGCCGACGATCACCGCCGCGACGCGATCGCGTTCTAAAACCGCCGCGCTCGCCAGAGTCGCGATTTCGACGCCGTGGCGGTCGGCGATCCGCCGCAGGACGGCGAGCAAGCATTGGAAAAGCTCCCAACCGCCGAACTCCTCGATGATCAGCCGGTATTTGATCAGAGAGCGATTCTCCAATTCGCCGCGCGGCTCAACCGCGCCGAGCCATTTGTCGCTCAAGAACCCGCCGGCCACTGCGCCATAGCAGAGCAGCCAGACGCTATGCTTAGCCGCGGCCGCGACCATCGTCTTGGCGGGACGGCGGTCGAGCAGCGAATACTGGACCTGCATCGAGGCGAGGGGAACGCCACTCTCGGCGATCTTCAGCAGATGTGGCGGATCGAAATTGGTGCCGCCGAGCAGATGAATCTTGCCGGCGCGGCGCAATTCGTCAAGCCAATGCGCGGTCTCGAACCAGCGCGGAATTTCGTAATCCCACCAATGGAATTGTACGAGATCGAGCCGCTCCATATTCAGCCTGCGCAGCGAACGATCGATCACCCGCTCGACATCGCTCTTTTGGATGCGCGGCAAGAGATCGAGGTCCGGGACGAATTTCGTATGGACGTGGATGCGCTTCGCCGCCTCTTCGCCACGCAGCTCGCGATAATGCAGCCGAAATCGCCCGATCAGCTCTTCGACGCCGGTATAAATATCTGCGCAGTCGAACGTCGTGACGCCGGCATCGGCGAAAGCGATCATGTCGGCGATCGGATCGCCGCTCCGCGCCGCGCTATGGCCCTCCGCCATCTGCCAGCCGCCGCGGATCACCCGCGAGATTTCATAGTCCGGCGCGAGACGAACTCTCTCCATCGCCGCCTCATGTGTCGTCGAGCGGAACGACAGTGGTCTCGCCGTGGCTGAATCGGCGCCGACGCAGACGCCGAATGCGGAACCGCGTTGAACAATTGGGGTCTGGACAAGCGACTTCCGTGTCGCTGGTCATCCAGTCGTTCTTATGGGTCGGGCGCTGCTTGGCCGGAAG
>DASXXT010000343.1:0-8136 GCA_036502965.1 Roseiarcus sp.
TCATCATTTGGCGCGACGAGCTCAACGACGGCAAGATCCTGCTGCGCGACATCATCGATCTCGAGGCGACCTACGCCGGCCCCGACGGGAAGAAGGCGCCAAAGACCGATTATTCCGCCCCCGGCGCGCCGCCGCCGCCCACTCCGGCGCGCGATCGCATGGCCCCCGCGACCGCGCCGCAGGCGCCGCCGGAAGGGTTCGAGGGCGAGGTCGCGCCTCCGTCCGACGGCTTCGACGACGAGGACGATCTTGAGAATTCGGTGTCACTGTCGGCGATGGAGGCGGACCTCAAGCCGCGCGTGCTCGAGACCTTCGACCGCATCGCCGATGCTTACAAGAAGCTGCGCCGCCTGCAGGATCAGAACGTCGAGAACAAGCTCAGGAGCGAATCGCTCTCGCCTGCTCAGGAGCGCAAATACAAGGCGCTGAAGAAGGACATCGTCGGCGACGTCAAGTCGCTGTCGCTCAACCAGAACCGCATCGACGCGCTGGTCGAGCAGCTTTACGACATCAACAAGCGCCTGATCGGCCTCGACGTGCGGCTCATGCGCATGGCCGAAGCCCATCGCGTCGGCCGCGAGGATTTCCTCAAGAACTACCAGAATTCGGAATTGGACCCGAAATGGCTGCTCAGGGTCTCGAAGCTCACGACGCGCGGGTGGAAGGACTTCATCGCCGCCGACAAGACCGGGATCAAGGAAATCCGCACGGAGATTCAGTCGCTCGCGACCGAGACCGGGCTTGAAATCCAGGAGTTCCGCCGGCTGGTGCAGATGGTCCAGAAGGGCGAGCGGGAGGCGCGACAGGCAAAGAAGGAAATGGTCGAGGCCAACCTGCGCCTCGTCATCTCGATCGCCAAGAAATACACCAATCGCGGCCTGCAGTTTCTCGACCTCATCCAGGAAGGCAACATTGGGCTGATGAAGGCGGTCGACAAGTTCGAATATCGCCGCGGCTACAAGTTCTCGACCTACGCCACCTGGTGGATTCGCCAGGCGATCACGCGCAGCATTGCCGATCAGGCAAGAACCATCCGCATCCCGGTGCATATGATCGAGACGATCAACAAGATCGTGCGCACCTCGCGCCAGATGCTGCATGAGATCGGCCGCGAGCCGACGCCCGAGGAGCTGTCGGAAAAGCTCGCCATGCCGCTGGAGAAAGTGCGCAAGGTGCTCAAGATCGCCAAGGAGCCGATCAGCCTCGAGACGCCGATCGGCGACGAGGAGGACAGTCACCTCGGCGACTTCATCGAGGACAAGAACGCGGTGCTGCCGATCGACGCGGCGATCCAGTCCAACCTGCGCGAGACGACGACGCGCGTCCTCGCGTCCCTCACGCCGCGCGAGGAGCGGGTTTTACGCATGCGCTTCGGCATCGGCATGAACACCGACCACACACTGGAAGAAGTCGGACAACAATTCTCCGTGACCCGCGAGCGCATCCGCCAGATCGAGGCCAAGGCGCTGCGTAAGCTCAAGCACCCGAGCCGTAGCCGTAAGCTGCGGAGTTTTCTCGACAATTGAGCGACAGGGGTGGTCGCTCGCTCCTTTGCGTCATCGTGACCCAGCCGACATTTGCGGCCAGCCCTCGACATTTTTGGCCTATTGAATTGTTCCTAAAGTGCGTTTACAAATGCCTGGGAAGTGGGCCACATTGTCGTGGTGCGGCACTCCAGCACCCTATAGGGGGAATCAAAATATGAAGACTTCATTGATCGCGGCGCTCGGCGCCGCGATGATTGCGACGCTTGGCGTGAGTTCCACTGCGGAAGCGGCGATCGTCGACTTCGCCGTCGATGCGATAGACGGAACGCTCACCTACTCCGGGCCAAAACTGGATCAATCCGTGGCGTTCGACCTCGATAGCGCCACGCTGCTGGTTGCGGAGGCTGGCCACCCTGGCGACGGCTCGGGGCTCCATCCCTTCGATACGGTCACGATTTCCCCGACGGACATCATGTATGGGTCGGGGTTTGGGACGGGTTTGGACACGCCGCTTCCGACCGACATTACCAAGTCGTGGACGGACGCCCTCGGCACCTTCAAGGAAACGCTTACGACTGTGTTGTCGATCGATCGGTCTACGCCCAATGCGATCACGGTGACTTTGGCCGGAACGCTGCTCGACCCGGCGGGGAACACTTCACCCGTTTTCCTTATCCTGGGCGCCACGCAAGCTGGCGGACCGGGGGCCGTGGTCAGCGCATCGCTGACCAACACCTCGACCCTTTCGACTCCCGAGCCTTCGACCTGGGTTATGATGGCGCTTGGCTTCGGCGCCCTCGGCTACGCCGCCACCCGCAAGGGCAAGGGGAAAATCGCGGTGCTTTCCGCGTAACCCCTTTAAGCGTCAGTCTTTGCGACTGCGAAAGGCCGCCCTTCTGGGCGGCCTTTGTTTTTGCCCGACGGGGTTCCGTTGACGCGCGTCAGGTCTTTGCCGTTTCGCCCGACTGGCCACTCGGGCCATTAAGCGCTTCTCATCGAACGCGGTCGTCGCTAGAAGTCCCGTGGTGGATCAAGCGGGTCCGGACCCGGCTCAGCGGCGTGTCGCCGAGGCGGGGGAGACGGGCAAGCGCGCCGAAAGGCGTCCGGCGCGCCTGGTCGGCGCATGGGGAGCGAACATGGCCTACAGGGATATCCTCGTCTATCTCGATCCCACGGTGGAGACAGTGGAACGGATAGGTCTAGCCGTCTCGTTGGCCAAGGCGCACGGGGCGCGATTGATCGGCGTCGACCTTAGCGCGGCTTCCGCGGGCCAAGAGGCCGAGGTCAACCGGACGTTCAGCGACGCGACCCGCCCATCGGGTCTGACGACCGTTTTTGTGCCGGCGGACAAGCCGGGCGAATCCGACAGTTTCACCCATTGCGTCGACCTGATCATCGCGCCCGGGCCGGACAGCCTGGCGCACAGCCTCATTCGCCGCGGCGCGCTCGACCGGGCGCTGCTCGAGTCCGGCGCGCCGATGCTGATGCTGCCGCCGGAATGGACGCCGGGCCCCGTGGGCGATAACGTTGTGATCGCGTGGAATGGCGGGCGCGAGGCTCTGCGCGCCGTCCATGACGCCATGCCGCTGCTCGAACGGGCGAAGAAGGTGACCCTGTTCGCCTTCTCGTCGCGCCCAAGCGCTTTGCGCAAGTCAGCCGAGATGCTGGTCGATCACCTTGCGGCGCACAGCGTCAAGGCCGAACACATCTCCGACTGGACCAACACTGGCGACCTGACCGCGGTCGAGGCGCTGTTCGCCAACCTCGACACGCAGGACGCCGATCTCATCGTCGCCGGCGCCTTTGGACATTCGCGGATTTACGAAGGGTTGTTCGGCGGGGTGACCCTCGATCTTATGCATCAGCAATCTCTGCCGGTCCTGATGTCGCACTAGTCCGTTTCCCAGTCGCCGGATATTCGGCGCCGCAACATGAACAGCGGATTTCGGCGCCGGAATATTAACGCAGTGAACCGCCGCAACTTCGAGTACGAACGTCGGCGCTCGAACGCCGCAAGCCCCCGGCGAGCGGCCAAGCCTTCAACCTTCAACCTCCTCAGTCCCGTTGCCAGGACGATTTCTTTGGACCTGCAAGACACTGAGTCAATCGCGGTTTTTGCCAAGTCGACCTCTTCCAGGAAGCGGCGGGGCCGCCTCAGGTCACTCTCCTGCCGCGTGCCGCAGACAAGTTGTGGTCGGTGCGGCCGGGCTAACATTCTCCTACCTTTTTCCGAGAAACTTACCGAAAGAGGCTTGACTAAGCCTCCCGCACCTGCTTAGTTGTCGCTGTAGTGCATAGCGGCAGTCGCAATCTAACGTAGGGGGATAACATGAAAAAAGCTCTTCCGGCGCTAATAGCCGGGTTTATGTCGGTGATCGGGGCGGTTTCCGCTGCCCATTCCAAAACGATCGACTTCGCAGTCGTTGCGATAGGCGGAACGCTTACCTACTCCGGGGCAACACTGGATAAATCCGTGGCGTTCGACTTCGATCGCTCCGCGCTTACTGTCTCCCAAGTCGGCCCCCAGGATAATTCAGGCTTGGCGCCTTTCGATATCCTGTCTCTTATCCCAACCGACATCATGTACGGGTCTGGGACGGGGCCGGGACCGCTTGGGGCTGATATTGTCAAGACGTGGACGGACGCCCTCGGCACCTTCAAGGAAACCCTGACCACGGTGGTGTCGATCGATCGGCATGCGATCAATGCGATCACTGTCACGCTGCGGGGAACGACCACCGGCCCCGGCTTCCTGGACACTCCGACAGACCTCATTTTGGGTGCCACCCAGGCTGGTGGACCGGGGTCCGTGATCAGCGCTTCGTTCACCAACACGACGTTCGGGGCCACGATTCCGGAAACGTCAACTTGGATGATGATGGGCCTCGGCTTCGTCGGCCTCGGGTACGCGGCGGTTCGCCGGAGCTCAAAGGATCGATCGGCAATCGCCCTCTGAGCCGCCGATCCATCGGATCAATAAAAAAGGCTGCCCGCTCGGCGGCCTTTTTTCTGTGCCTGTTTCACGGCTGTACCGATATCGGCTACTCCGCGCGCCTGACGGGGCCGCCGGTCGGCGGCCCTCTGGGCAAAACCGCACCGAGAACAAGTGGCTTGACTAATCCTGCTTTATATGCTTAATATTTAGTTGCTTTCCAGTTTACCTTTGGGGATACTATGCGAAAAGTTGTCCCCGCGCTGGCGATCTTTTTTATCGCGACGCTAGGCGCTAATTCTGCTGTACAAGCGGCCGTAGTCGACTTTGGCGCCGCCGCGGTCGGTGGAACGCTCACGTTCGGCGGAGGCCCGACCCTGGATAAATCCTCCTCGCTCGACTTCGATGGCGCGTTGCTGGTCGTTTCGAATATCCGTTTCGATGACCAGTCTGGGCTGACTGTTTTTCCGGCTGGGACCCACAACACGGTTAAACTGAGCGGGCCCATTGACTATGGGTCAGGCTCGGGAGTTGTGATCAACCCGCTTATCGGTAGCGATATTACGTGGACGGGTGATGGCGGTGATCTGTTTACTGAGAAGCTGACCACGGTGGTGGACATTGACCGGGCTGCGATAAATGCGATCACGGTGACAGTGACGGGAACGCTCAGCGACTCGCACGGCCTCTTTCTGGACACACCGGCTGAACTCATTTTGGGCGTCACCGAAGCCGGCGGGCCGGGTCACGCCATCCGCGCGTCGATGACCAACGCGACCTCGAATGTTCCGGAGCCCTCGGCCTGGGTGATGGCGCTCGGTTTTATTGGTCTCGGGTACGCGGCGGTTCGCCGGAGCTCAAGGAATCGGTCGCTCGCCATCTGAGCCGCCGATCCATCGGATCAATAAAAAAGGCCGCCCCGCCGCTGGGCGGCCTTTTTTTGCGCGCCTCTTTCGCGGCCTGCTATTCCGGCGTAGCCACCGGATCGGCCAGACGGTGCAGCCGGTCGGCGGCCGCCAGGGCAAAGCGCAGCAGGAGCGCGCGGCGGCTGGCCGGGGCCATGCGCTGCAATTCGGCTTCGCGCACGATCTCCGCGCCATAAGGATCGGCCACGATAAGACCCGCCTCGAGGGGCATCAGGGCGGCTGGCGTTCGCTCCGAGATGGCGAAATAGAGCCGGTCGCAGCAGGCGACGTAGTCGCGCCACTTGCGGTCGGCGCGAACGTCCGCAGCGCATGACTTGATCTCGACGATCAGCACCTCGCCGTCACCGTTGACCCCCGCGATGTCGGCGCGGCGCCCGTCGGTCAGCGTGAGCTCGGTCAGGCTTGAGAAGCCGCGCGCCCGGAGAAGCCGCCGGACGCCGCGTCCGATCATCAGCGCCGTCTCCGACTGGCGCCCGTCCGGCGGAAGCGTTTGCGTTTCCTTCCACATCAGGCGGCTCTGGCGTCGGCGAGGATCATTTCAGCCGCCTTCTCGGCGATCATCATCGTCGGCGAACCGGTGTTGCCGGAGGTGATGCGCGGCATCACCGACGCATCGGCGACACGTAGGCCCATGAGACCGTGAACCCTTAGCCGCTCGTCGACCACTGCCAATGAATCCTGCGCCAATCCCATCTTCGCAGTCCCGACGGGGTGGAAGATCGTCGTGCCGATCTCCCCCGCCGCCCGCACAAGCTCATCGTCTGACTGCAAGTTTGCGCCGGGCTTGAGCTCTTGGGGCGCGCAATGCGCGAGCGCGCGCGCGGCGGCAAGGCGGCGGGTAAGGCGAATGGAGTCCACTGCAACCCGCTGATCGGCGAGAGCCGATAAGTAGTTCGGTTGGATGACCGGCGCTGCGCGCGGATCGGCGCTCATGGCATGGGTCGAGCCGCGGCTCTCCGGCCGCAAGTTGCAGACGCTGATCGTTATCGCGGGATAGGGGTGCATGGGCTCGCCGAAACGGTCCAGCGACAGCGGTTGGACGTGGAATTCGATATTGGCTGTGGCGTAGTCGGGCGAGGACCTGGCGAACAGGCCAAGCTGCGACGGCGCCATGGTCATGGGCCCGCGCCGGCGAAAGCCATAGTCGAGCCCCATCATCGCTCGCTTGACCCGCGACTGATAGTCGACATTGAGTGTGCGCGCGCCTGTGACGCCAAAGATGGCTCTCAACTGCAGATGGTCCTGCAGATTTTTGCCGACCCCCGGCAGGGCGTGGACAACGGAGACGCCGATTGCCTTGAGGCGATCCGCCGCGCCAACGCCCGAGACTTCCAAGAGCTGCGGCGAGCCGATCGCGCCGGCCGCCAGAACGACTTCGCCGCTCGCTCGCGCCTCGCGGCTCACGCCGTGCTGGCTGTAGCGCAAGCCTGCGGCGCGGCGGCCGTCGAAAAGAATCCGCTCCACATGCGCGCCGGTTGCGAGGTTCAGGTTCGGCCGCCTGAGGATCGGCTTCAGAAACGCCGTCGCCGCGCTCCAGCGCCGGCCACGGCGCTGGTTGACCTCGAAATAGCCGGAGCCTTCGTTGTCGCCGCGATTGAAGTCGTCGGTTTTCGCAATGCCGATTTCAACCCCGGCCTCGCGAACCGCGTCGAGGATCGGCCAGGACACGCGAGGGCGTTCGACCCGCCATTCGCCACCCGCCCCATGCAGGTTGGTCATGCCGCCGTGATGGTCCTCCTGGCGGAGGAAGTAGGGCAGCACGTCGTCCCAGCTCCAGCCCGCAAGGCCTAGCTGGCGCCAGCCGTCATAGTCGGCCGCCTGGCCGCGCATATAGATCATGGCGTTGATGGCCGATGAGCCGCCCACCACCCGGCCGCGCGGGTAGGCGATCGAGCGGCCGCCCAAATTCGGCTCCGGCGCAGTCTTGAACATCCAGTCCGCGCGCGGATTGCCGATCGCGTAGAGATAGCCGACCGGGATATGGAACCAGATCCAATTGTCGCGGCCGCCAGCCTCGACGACCAGCACTTGGTTGCCGGGATCACGACTCAACCGGTTGGCGAGCACGCAGCCGGCCGAGCCGGCGCCGACGACGATGAAGTCGTAAGTTTCCTTGCTCATGGCTCCACGGCCCAGCAAGCGACGTCCCGTCCCTGCTTGCGCTCGAGCGGCGGCTTCTCGGCGCGGCAGCGATCGAAGGCCAGTCGACAGCGCGGATGGAAGGGACATCCAGGCGGCGGCGCGAAGGGCGACGGCGGCTCGCCGGCAAGCAGGATGCGCTGGCGCTTGGCGGTCGGATCGGCGACCGGCGTCGCGGACAGGAGCGCCTGCGTATAGGGATGCTGGGGCCGGTCGAAGATTGCGGCGCGCTCGCCAAGCTCGACCGCATTGCCGAGATAGATCACCATCACCTCGTCGGCGATGTGGCGCACGACCGAAAGATCGTGCGAGACGAACACATAGGCAAGCGCAAATTCCTCCTGCAAGCTGGCGAGCAGGTTGAGCGCCTGGGCGCGGATCGAAACATCCAGCGCCGACACTGGCTCGTCGAGCACCAGGATCTTCGGCTTCAGCATGAGCGCGCGAGCAATCGCGATGCGCTGACGCTGGCCGCCCGAGAACATGTGCGGGTAGCGGTGATAATATTCAGGCCTTAAGCCCACCTTGGCCATGATCGACAGAGCCTCGGCCTTCCGCTCGGCGGGCTTAAGCCCAGTGTTGACGAGCAACGGCTCCTCGAGCGCCTTGCCGATCGTCTGACGTGGATTAAGCGACCCATAGGGGTTCTGGA
>DASXXT010000344.1:0-2210 GCA_036502965.1 Roseiarcus sp.
CCGCCCAACTGCGACATTGCGCGCACCGAATATTAATTACCGCCGTCGACCCCTTGCCGCCTTTAAGATCGGCGCTGTCAATGGGCGCAAAGCGCGAGAAAGCGGACTTCGACTGAAGGAGGTTGCGCCGGCTGTTCTAAAACCGCGTCGTGAGCGTCGGGGCCGGAGCGGCGACCTGCTGTTCGGGACGATCACCAGATATCCACGTCCGCCAGCCCCGCACGCGGGTGAAAAGATCGCCCCGAATAATTCGCCAGCCTGGGTGTTTCTTGGCAAGCAATTCGTTGGGAAAAGGACCCACCATGTTCGCTTCCTTGCAACCTTGCCGCAATCGTCGTGGCAATCTCGCGTCGCCCCTCTTATGCGGAGTGCTCGTCACCGGACTTTCGCTCTCGACCTCGGCCGCGATGAGCGCAGGTGGCGGTGGCGGTGGAGGCGGAGGTGGTGGGGGCGGAGGTATCAATCGGCCGGTCCAGCAAGAGCCCTATCGCGCCCAAGCGCCGGCAGACGACCTCACAACATGCGCTCCCGGCTTGGTTTGGAGCACCAAGAAGCACAAGTGCCTGCAGCGACACAGTGGCGTTCTCCCCGACGCGGAAATGACCGAATACGCCTACGCGCTTGCAAAAGCCGACCGTTATCAGGAGGCGCTCGACGTCTTGGACATCCTTCAAAATCCCAACACCCCTCGCGCGCTCAACTACCGCGGATATGCGACCCGTAAGCTCGGCTGCACCGACGAAGGGATCAGCTATTATCTGAGGTCGGTCGCGCTAGATCCCGCCTATCCGCAGGTGCGCGAATATCTCGGCGAAGCCTACGTCATCCAGGGCAAGTTCGATCTCGCCAAGGATCAACTGACGACGATCGAGAAGCTGTGCGGAAAGGGATGCGAATATTACCAGGATCTGTCCGAGACCCTTGAGCAGGCGCACGCGCTTTAGCCGCGTGTGCCGGTCGCTCCGGGGTCAGAAGCGCGAGAAATAAAAAAGGGCCGCAAGTGGGACCCGTCATGGCGCGCGCCGATGCGCGAGCCGGGAGAAGAAGGTGCCAATCGGTCTGCCTCTGCCGGACATCACAATGGATCAGTTCATGGACATCGAAGACGGCTGGGCGAGGCAGGAGGAAAGAGTCTAATCCTGGCGGAAAGCCTTACCCCTGGGCGACGCGATGCCCACAATACAAAAAGACCCCCTGGACGCGGTTCGGCGCAAGCGCGGAGACTGGACGTCAAACTCAACCCACCCTCGGAAAAAGTTTCACCCGATCGCGATCTTGCGCGGCTGGGCGTGCTTGGCCTTGGGCAAGGTCAGGGTCAGGACGCCGTCTTCGAGATTTGCGCTGATCTTCTCCTGGTCGACCTTGTTCGACAGGGTGAACGAGCGCGCATAGTGGCCGACGTTGTACTCGGTATAGACCGGTTCCATATCCTTGTACTTCATGAAGTCGATCTGTCCGTCGACCTTCAAGACGTCGTTCTCAAGCGCGATATTGAGGTCCTTCTTCTCGACCCCGGGCATTTCCAAAACGACGGCGAGCGCGTCGTCGGTCTCGTGGATGTCGGCGTAGGGGACGTAGTAGCGCCCAGGGATCGTCTTTTCCTCCTTCGCCATCAGTTCTTTCTTCTCGCGCACGCTCAATTCCTGCTTCTCGGCCATGGTCGTTCCTTTCTTGGTGTTGGGTTGTGCGGTCATGTCACGCCACCTTGATCGACTTCGGCTTCTCGCTCTCGTCGCGCGGCAGAAACAAAGCCAGGACGCCGTCGCGGTACTCGGCCTTAACCCGGTCGGCGTTGATCTCGACCGGCATCGTCACTGCCCGGTCGAACCGGCCGGCGAGCCGCTCGCGCCGATGCAGCGCCGCCTTCTCCGGGTAGCCCACCGTTTTCGTGCCGGCCAACCGGATGGTGCGGCCCTTTACCTGGACCTCGAGGTCGGATTTCTTGACCCCCGGAAGCTCGGCGATGATGATGAAGTCGTCGCCTTTTCTAAACACGTTGACCGGCGGATAGCCGCCGCCGCCGCTCACGCTCGCCTCGAGCCAGCTGCTCGTTCGATAGGCGTCGAGAGCCTGCTGAAAGCTCGACAGCGCGTCGAACGGATCCATCAATGTTGCCATGTCGCTCCTCCTTGCGGCTCGCAAGCGAGCGCAGCCTCCCCGGCGATCGCGCCGTGTTCCGGCGCGCCTGATCCCTCTTGGCGGCGTCTCGG
>DASXXT010000345.1:0-1883 GCA_036502965.1 Roseiarcus sp.
CATGGACGCGGCGCAGAGTATGACGACAAGACCCGAGCGCGCGAGGAAGCGAAGAAAAAACGCGACGAGCCAGCGTCGAAGCCAGCGCCCGCCGCGCATCAGCATGCGCAGTCAGCACTCGCCGCCGCGCGCAAAGCGAAGGCCGCCGAGTCCAAGCTACTGAAGGCTCGCTAGGGGATCGCTTCTTACTTCCTCCCCTGTGTCTTGACGTCTGATTTTACTGGCCGGCGCTCGAGGTGGCGTCCTGGCCGCGTTTGGTGAACGCGATCGCCACGCCGCTCATGTAATGGCCGCCGTGGCCGACCTCGCCCACGCTGGGGTCGTGCATGCGCTCAGAGACGTTGGCCGGCGCTCCATGGCCTCCTACGCTCGAGTGGACGCCGGCGTCGTAGCCCTCCAATTGTTCGCCCTCGTGCTGGCTCTTGTCGGAGGTGATGACGACGGCATCGGCGCCAACCTCACACGCCTTGCTCTTGAGCACCGGCAACAGGTCGGCGTCGTTAGACGATTGATCACCCCAGGTATCAACCAGCGCGAGTTGCTGGACATCGGCGGCAGGCATCGTACGGAGCACCTGCAACGGACAATTCGGCCCCTTGGCCGGACGTATGACGGACGTCATCGGGCTGACGGTCGCCGAGGGCTCGGGAATGTCGAGTTCGAAGCATCCGCCCGCGAGCATCGTAATCGCGGCCAGGGTCACGGCTAACGCGATTAACGCAGCACCTTGCGGCGGCGCCGCTGGCAAACAGTTGCGCAACAACATCTTGTCTCGTTATCAGGTCTATGGTTTGACCGGTGCGCCCTCGTCGGCTGGCGCCGGCGGCCCCATTAGTTTGAACGTTCCCTGGTCCGCGATACCGCCGTTCATGTAACAGGTGTATTCGCCATCCGCCTTCGGCGGATAGAAGTCATCCATAAAATACATGCACCAACTCGTATCTTCCATCGCCACGCGGAAGCCACGGGCGTTCACCTGGCCGGTGACCCATCCGTTCGGCGTGTTGTTGCGGCATACCGCGTTGCCGGCCGCGCACAGGTATTTGCCCTTGAACTGATTGCCTTCGCGCTTGATATCGAAGGTGATCTTCCCACGGGCCGCATTCATCGAGCTGACCTGGGTGCCCTTCCAGATGCCGGTGAAGTCCATCAGCGGGTCGGGCGAATCGGGCGTCCCGCCAGAGGCAACAGCGGCGTTAGAACCGGCGGACCCCGATTTCCCCCCTCCTCCGGTCGCGCACGACCATCCGCCCAGCGCAAGAAAAAGACCGAGTATGACGATACGTCGCATAAAACCGAACCCCTTTGGCGCTTACGCGCTTGCCGCCGGCGCGGGCCCGGTGGCGCGTTCAGCCTTTGCGCGCGCGCGGCAGGACCTCTTCACCGAGGCGCTGGATACATTCCAGCACTTTCTCGGGTGAAGGGCCAAGCGGGACCCGGATGCGCAGGACGAACCAGTCGATTCCGCCCATCACGGTGTTCCAGCGATCGAGCGCCTCCAGCCAGTCGTCCCTCGTGCCAATGATCGCGTGGCCCCTGCCACGAATCTTGTCCAGCGTGAAATCGCTCTCGGAGCCGAAGTCCTCGGTCGGCGCCAGCATCCCATTCTTAAAGTAAAACTTGCATTCTTCCAGCCACAGCCGGCCAAAGGTCTGCTCGGCCTCCTCGCGGCTCGACGCAAGCCATCCGTCGCGAAACAGCGCGATGCTGGGCTTGCGGCCGGCCTTAACGGCCGCCTCGCGATAAATCGACACTTGGGCCTTGATGTTCTCGATACGGTCGAAAAACGGCGCCGCCGACCATGCGTCGCTGAGGCGCCCCGCCCGCGCGATCGACTTAGGTCCGAACGCGCCAATCCAGATCGGCGGCCGCGGCCGCTGGTA
>DASXXT010000346.1:0-18705 GCA_036502965.1 Roseiarcus sp.
AAGCGACCTTCGCAAGTCCGCAATCGATGAATAATAAATACATTTCTGACTTTGAATATCAAAGGGAAGTGAAGTTCCCTTCTTAGCAATCAAGACGGTTGGCTTCCGAGCCCCCCATGCAAATCCGATTTCAAGCAATACATTGGGATTCGCCCCGTCCAAAAGAGCAAGCACCCCGTGCCCGATTTGCAATCTTGCTTTAATCTGTGCAAGCACATCGCCGGTATACGCCTCTTTGTCTAGCCGCTCGCATATGATTCCAGCCTTCTGGCATGACTCTTGGATTGCAATCTCCCAAACATCGTCGTGCTCCTCGGCAAAGGGCATGGCCACAAATAGTTTGGTTTTGTTTTCGCTGTCCTCTCCGAAAGAGAAAGCTCTTCGCGCGACGCGTCGGCTAGTGGAATGGATATGGTTGGCTCGCCTGAAAAGGCGTCAGCAATCCTGCCGTGCTCAGTGTCAATTCCAGATAAGAGGCGGCTGAGACGATCCGCCCTAGACTTGTTTGTCTCTACAATCTCGATCCTTTTTAGTTCGTCAGGGATCTTCAGTTGTTCCAAGCCGTCCAGAAACCCACCTACCAGCGAGAGGAATGCTTCTCGCTCATCTAACCCATAGCCTGAACCGTGAACGCAGGTGCAAATTACGTTGAGGGGCTTTCGTACTCTTGTAGAAAGCTGGAGCGCGCTGAACCCAAACCGACGAATCTGAGGATAGCGAAAATCTCTGAGCGGACCAACTCCGATGAACAGAACGCGTCGAGCACCGATGCCCTGCCCAGCGATGAGAGCAGACTCGCCCTCAGGCACGTGCTTTTTGAAACCGACACGCTCCGCTATGAGCTGGTCTACTCCGTAGAATTCGTCCGCGTGTTTTAGAACCAGGACATCACACGGTCTCTCAGTGAGATCGCCGTGCACGACGCCCAATTCAACCATTCACGCCCCCGACAGTTTCCATCCTAAGCGTAGTGTCTAGCGAGTTCTCCCTGATACCGAATTCGCGGGCACTGTCACGCAAAATCCCGCGCCGCGCGCTGATGCTCGGCGATCAGCGCGGCGAGATCGAGGCCGACCGGCGCGCCGTCGATCACCCGCCAAACGCCCGCGATCATGACCCGGTCCGCGCGGTGCGCGCCGCAAAGAACCAGCGCCGCGAGCGGATCATGCGCGCCCGAGAAGCGCGGCTCGTCGAGCTTGAACAGCGCGAGGTCCGCCTCATAACCCTCCGCGATCCGGCCGATGTCGGACCGCCCCAGGCAGCGGGCCGAGCCCTCAGTCGCCCACCGCAGGACATCGCGATGGGTTACTTTGTCGGCGCCGTAGCGCAGCCGCCCGATCATCAGCGCGTGCCGGATCGCCTCCATCATGTTGGAGGAATCGTTGGAGGCCGAGCCGTCGACGCCGAGGCCCAGCGGCGAACCGGCAGCCTCGAGCTCGCAGGTGGGGCAGATTCCGGACGCGAGCACCATGTTCGAGGCGGCGCAATGGCAGACGCCGACATTCGCCTTGCCCAACCGAGCGATCTCGTCTGCGTTGAAATGAACGCCATGCGCGAGCCAGACGCGGCCCGACATCCAGCCCGTCGCCTCGAGAAGATCGACCGGCCTCAGGCCGTGCAACTCAAGGCAGCGCCGTTCTTCATCCTCGGTCTCGCTGAGATGCGTGTGAAGCTGGCAGTCGTAGCGCTCGGCGAGCCGCGCGCTTTCGCTCATGAGATCCTTCGAGATCGAGAACGGCGAACACGGCGCGAGCGCGATGCGAATTTGCGCGCCTGGCTTTGGATCGTGGAACAGCTTCAGCACCCGCTCGCTGTCGGCAAGGATCGTCTCTTCGTCCTGCACGACGCTGTCGGGCGGCAGGCCGCCGTCCTTCTCAGACAGGTTCATCGACCCGCGAGAGACGGTCATGCGCATGCCAAGCATGCGCGCCTCCTCGACTTCGATGTCGACCGCGTTGTCCAGTCCAGCCGGATAGAGATAGTGATGATCGGCGGTAGTGGTGCAGCCGGAGAGCATGAGCTCGGTCAATGCGAGTCGAGACGCGAGCCTCAGATGGTTCGGCTTGAGCCGCGCCCAAATGGGATAGAGCGCGACGAGCCACGCGAACAGCGGCTTGTTGATCGCGGAAGGATGGGCGCGGGTCAGCGTCTGGTAGAAATGGTGGTGCGTGTTGATAACCCCCGGCAGCACAACATGCCGGGATGCGTCGAACGTCGCATCAATGCGCCCCGGCGTTTCGCCCTTTCCCACCCGCCCAGCGATCCGCGTCCCGTCCACGACAAGGCCGCGCTCCGCGCCGTCAGCGAAGATGGCCAACGGGTCCCTGATCCACGTCCGCACGCCTGCCCGCCTCTCTCAGCCGGTTCCGCAATTGGGAATCGCCTAAGCGCCATGTCAACTGCGGGCGAGGCGTAAATAGCCGGCGGCGCGATTTTCCCTTGTTCGCTCACATCGGCGGCTCGACGCCGTTCGTGCCGACCGCACGCCCCTCCACCATGCCATAGCCCGTCGAAAGGCGGGCGTCCTTCCGGACGCCTATGGCCTGGTCCCCCTTCCCCCGCTTCGCGTCGGATCAGCCGGCGCCCTCCGCGGCGTCGCGGGTGAGGAAAGCGCTACGAACCCTCATCCGCCATAACCTTCGAATTGGTCGGTCCGCGGGCGCTGATCACCTCCGCGTGGCGGTCGCGAATGATCGCCATTTTGGCGACCCCGGTGAGCACTGAGCCCGCGTCGACATTGAGGCGGAATCCAGCGATCTGGTCGGCGTGCGAGGCCTTCGGACGGGCGTCGTTCGGCGTGTGGCCGTGGACGACGAGGAAGCCGCCGAAGCCTTCGGGCCCCGGACGATGGTCGAGAAACGGCCGGCGCACCCAAGCCCAGTGACGATCTTCATCGAGCTGGGCGAGCGGAATGTTCCAGGGAGCGGAAAGAAAAGCTTTGAGTTCGACTTGGGGGTTGACGCCCGCGTGGACGAACAGAACTTGGCCGGAGGGCCAGCTCGCCCTTAAGGACGACAGCCAAGCGCGCACGCGCGGAGGCAGCGACGCGCGCGCCTCGGCCAGCATGTCATCGAGATATTCCCGCGGCTCCTCAGTCTTGACAAACTCCGCCATTGTCCGGTCGCCGCCATTGGCGATCCAGGTTTCGAGCGCGTCGATCGCATCGTCCAAAGGGGTCTCGGGATCGAGCGCGAGCCGCATCATCGCCTCGTGGTTGCCCATGAGCGCGATCGCCTCATCGGCGCCGACGCGCGCTTTCGCGCCGATCGCAAGATCGATCGCCCCGAGACTGTCGGAGCCGCGGTCGACGAGGTCGCCGAGAAAGACGATTGTGCGCTTGTCGCGCAGCTTGGGCTCCCGCGCCGCCTCGTCGATGAGCGCGGCGAGAAGATCGCTCCGCCCATGAATGTCGCCGACGGCGAAAACTTCAGCCTCGGGGCTTACGCCCAGCGGCAGCAAAAATCCTCGACGCTCGACCACCACGGACATGAGACGACACCCGGCGCGACAGGGACGCACGGCAAGCATTGCACGGCCGCGCCCGCGCACGCTAGGATCGCGTTATGTTCCTTAAGTTTTTCGCCAATCTGCGTCAGGCGCACGTGCCGGCGACGCCGCGCGAATATCTCGACCTCATGCGCGCGCTTGACGGCGATCTGGCTCAGATGTCGGTCGACGAATTCTATCGCCTGGCCCGCGCTCTCCTTATCAAGGACGAGCGCAATCTTGACAAGTTCGACGTCGTCTTCGCCGCCACCTTCAGGGGCGATCTGAGCGTCGCCGCCGCGGTCGAGGCCCAGGACCTGCCGGAGGAATGGCTGCGCCGAATGATGGAGCGATATCTCAGTCCCGAGGAGCGGGCTCAGATGGAGAAGCTCGGTTTCGACAAGCTGATGGAGACGCTGCGCCAGCGCCTCGCCGAGCAGAAGGGCCGCCATCAGGGCGGTTCGAAATGGATCGGCACAGGCGGGACGTCGCCGTTCGGCGCCTACGGCGACCATCCCGAGGGCGTGCGCATCGGCCAGGACGAAGGCCGCCGGGGCAGCGCCGTCAAGATCTGGGACCGCCGGGACTTCAAGGACTTCGACGGCGACGCGGAGCTCGGGCCGCGCAATATCAAGCTGGCGCTGCGACGGCTTAGGCGATTCGCACGCGAGGGCGCGGCGGAAGAGCTCGATCTCGACGGCACGATCCGGTCGACCGCGGACAAAGGCTATATCGACGTCCAGCTGAGGCCCGAACGCCGCAACGCCGTCAAGGTGCTCTTGTTCCTCGACGTCGGCGGCTCGATGGATTGGCACGTGGAAGCGGCCGAGCAGCTGTTCTCCGCGGCAAGAAGCCAATTCAAGCGGCTCGACCATTTCTACTTCCACAACTGCCTCTACGAGAGTGTATGGAAGAACAACCGCCGCCGCCACGACGAGCGCGTGCCGACGCGTGATCTCATCAATTCGTACCGCCGCGATTATCGGGTCGTCTTCGTCGGCGACGCTTCAATGAGCCCGCACGAGATCATGGCTCCTGGCGGCTCGGTCGAGCACCTCAATCCGGAGCCCGGGAGGGCGTGGCTCGAGCGCGCGAACCTCGCTTGGCCGCGCATTGTGTGGATCAATCCGACGCCGCCGAGCGCCTGGAATCATTCGCTGTCGACAACGATGATCGCCGAAATCTTTCAGCATCGCATGTTTCCGCTGACCCCCGACGGAGTCGAAGCGGCGATGCGGGCGCTGGCCGCCTGACGCTCAAACTTTTGTGATCACGTCGCGTCATTCCCTGACCACCAGCACCGAACATTGCGCGTGGCGCACAATCGTCTTGGCGTTCGAGCCTAAGAGGTAGTCGGACATCACAGGACGATGCGAACCGACGACGATTAGGTCGGCGTCCCATTCGGATGCTTCCTCCAGGAGCTCGTGATAGATTCCGCCCGCCCGCGTCGCGGCGCTCTTGCGCTCGGCCGGCAGATCGACACTGGCGAGAATCGCGTTGAGCGCCTCCTTGGCCCGCGTCGCCTGCTCGACGTCGAAATCGACCGGCACATATTCCATGAACGTGGCCGGTATGACCGGCTGGACATTGACCAGCCTCAATTCGCCGCCGCCCGTCTTTGCCAGCTCCACCGCCTGCGTCAGACCCTTCGGAGCGAGCGTCGGCTCGGCAAGATCGACCGCGAGAACGATGCGCTTGTACATGACAAACCTCCTTCGCCGCTCGAAACGGTCCCAGCGCCTGAACGTGAGGCGCTCTTTACTGTCTGGCAAGCCTGGTGAGGCAAATAGCCTCAGGCCTCGCCTGAATCGCTCCGCGCCCTGGCCGGCCAGTCGCTCGCGACCGGCGAGGATAGTCATTGTTCCTTCGCCGATGGATCGCTATAAGGCCGCGAAATTCCACGCGGAAACAGGAATCGCCAATGAACGACGTCTCCGTTGAAAGTTATAAACCGTCGGACGACGAACCGTTCATGAACGACCGGCAGCGGGAATATTTCCGCCGCAAGCTGATTGCCTGGCGCGAATCGATTCTGGCCGAGAGCCGCGACACGCTGGCGGCCCTGCAGCAGGAAAGCGAAAACCACCCCGACTTCGCTGACCGCGCGTCTTCGGAGACCGACCGCGCGATCGAGCTGCGCGCGCGCGACCGCCAGCGCAAACTGATCGCCAAGATCGAGGCCGCGCTGGCCCGCCTCGACGACGGCTCCTATGGCTATTGCGTCGAGACCGGCGATCCCATCTCGCTCAGGCGCCTCGACGCGCGTCCGATCGCGACTTTGTCGGTCGAGGCGCAAGAGCGTCACGAACGGCGCGAGCGGATCTATCGCGACGAGTGATTCGCCTGTCCCGGTCGCAGCGACGGCCGGGTCGCCGGCTGAGCCTGTGCGCCGACGACGTCGCTTACGAAACGAAAGGTCGTCGGCGCGATTAGCGGGATGACGGCGCCTTCCTCGACGACACTCTCGACCTGCGCAACGCCGGCGGCCCAGGTTAGTCGGACTTTTCGCGGCCGAGCAGACGCGCCATCTCCGCCTCGAGCGAATCGAGGTCGGCGAAAGGATCGTCGACTTTGGGCGACGGCTTGCCGCTCGGCGCGGCGTTCGTCTTGTCGCCTGGCGGGCGGGCGTCGTCTGGTTTTTGCGTCCCGTCGGACGCCGGCGTCGACGGGGGCGTCGTCGGCGCAGGCCGCGCTTGGGCCAAGGCCGCGCTGGCCGGCAGGACGGTCGGCACACCCGGGGCCGGCGTGGGCGGCTCCGTTTTCACCGTTGTGATGCTTGGCGCCGCTTTCGAGCCAGCGACTGCCGGCTCCGTTTTCACCGTTGTGACACTTGGCTCCGCTTTCGAGCCGGCCACTACCGGCTGCTCCGCTTTCTCCATGCGGCGTGGCGGCGCAGGCGCGACGGGAGACGGGGTGGGGGGATTGCCCGGGCCTTTCGAGGGAGCCCTCTCGCTCAGGGGAACAGCGCTCGCCCGGCTCGCTGGGGCGTTGGCGGGTATGATCGGCGGGGGCATCGTCGCACGCGTCTGCGCGGGACGCGGGTCGGCCTGACGCGGCGGCGAACTCGCCGGCGCTGATCGGGCGGGCTCCGCCGCCTGCGTCGCCGCCGGCGAAGCGGGGGCCTGGCGCGCCTGTTCGGGCGCGGACGCTTGGACGGGAACGGACGCTTGGGTGGAGACGGGAGCGGTCGGCTGGGCGGGAGCGGGCGCCTTCGGGATCGGCGGCGCCACGGTCGGGGCCAGCGCTGCGGTCGGAGCGGCCGGGGCCGGCGCCGCGGGCGGGGCGGCCGCCCCAGCCTGGGCTGGCGCGGGCGGCGAAGCCGGGGCCTTGGCGACCTTCATCGGCGCTTCGGCGGCCGCTGACGCAGCGAGTGCGGCGGCTTCGGTTCGCCGCACCGGCGTGCTTGGCACGAGCAGAGGCGAGGCCTGGTTGCTCTCGCGCGCTGGGGCCACGGCGCGATTGATCTGCGACTCAACCAGAACGTCGTTCGGTCCGCCGATCATGACCAGATGTTCGATATTGTCGCGCCGGACAAGCACCAGCTGCCGCTGCCCGTCGAGGCTGAATGCGTCGACCAGCCCCAACCTCGGCTGGCGGGTCCGTCCGCCCGGAACGCGCAGCCGATGAGCGAAGGCCAGCCGATAAAAAATCGCGAGCACGATGAGGGCGGCGATGCCGCAAGCCGCAAGGAATCCGATCTGCAGGACCCGACTGTCCGCGAACGGAAGCTCATTCAACCACTGCATGCCCAATCCAAGACTTCCGCCGCCGAGCGCGCAACAAACCGCGCTTCAAATTCGCCAGCCGACCGATGGTTCAGCCTGCGCCCGAGAAGCAAGATCGGGCGCGGCCCAGTGACCCGGCTGGCGCGCCGCCTGCGCGCACCGAATCCGATCGACGCGCGCCCATGTCACATTTCATAACAAAATGCGATCCCGTTGAAAACTGCGGCCTCACCGCACTTTCGCCCAAGGTTCGCGGCCCGCCATCAAGACATGGCGCGCGGCCCATGGTAGCAGACGCTCAACCGCGATCGAGTCGGCGCGCTCGCGCTCGTCCATGTCGACGGCAAAGTCTTTGGGGGTTCTGGTCCTCAAATGAAGTCTCCGCCTCCCCCACCGGTGGACAGAATTGAGCGAACGGTCAATCCGGTCGCGCTGACGATCCTCCTCGTCTGTCTCGCCGGCGCGCTTTTGGCGGTGTGGCTTGCGCCGAACGCCATCGGCGCCACGCTGATGACCTGGATGATCGTCATCCTCGCCGTCTGCGGCGCTTTCGGATTGATGCTCTACGCGTTCGGCTTGTTGCAACCGCCGACCCGGGCGGCGCGCTTGGACACCACCAAGGCGATCGCCGACTCCAATCCGGACGGCGTCCTCGTCACCGACCGTGAATCGCGCATCGTCTACGCCAACGACGCCTATCGCGCGCTTTCGGGCGCGCCCGCGGCAGCCGACCTGCGTCCGATCGAACGTCTGTTCACCGGCTCGCCGGACGTCTCGGAGTCCGTTTATCGCCTGTCGCAAGCGGCGAAATCCGGTGGGCGAGCGAGCGAGGAGCTTCGTCTTTCGCCTCCACCGGGCGGCCAGGGCGAGGTCGCCTGGTACCGCATTCGCGTTCGTCCGCTCGAGGGCGTCGCGAGAGACGGCCTGATGGTGTGGACGGTCTCGGATGAGACGCGCGACCACGACCGGCATGAAACCTTTTTCCAGGATCTTCAGCACGCGATCGACTATCTCGACCACGCGCCGGCGGGCTTTTTCTCCGCCGAGCCCGACGGCTCGATCGCGCATATGAACGCTACCTTGGCGGGCTGGCTCGACTATGATCTCGCCCAGTTCAGCGCTGGCCGGCTCAAGATCGACGACGTCGTCGCCGGAGACGGCGGCGCGATGCTCGCCATAATATCCGGGCCGCCCGGCGAAGTGACGACGCAGCAATTCGACGTCGACCTCAAGCCCCGCCAGGGCCGTTTGCTCCCAGCACGCATCCTGCACAAGGTCGCCTTCTCCGGCGACGGCACACCGGGCCCGTCCCGCTCGCTGGTGATCAATCGCGCTCCCGGCGACATCAAAGGCGAAGATCTGCGCGCGGCGGAGGTGCGCTTCGCCCGCATTTTCAATTCGACCCCGGTGGCGATCGCGGCCGTGGACGCCGCAGGCGCAGTGCTGCGCCCCAACGCCGCGTTTGCGCGCCTCGCCCAGGCCGCGTCCAAGGGCGACGCCGCCAAGGGACGGCTATCGATTTTCGACCTGGTCGCCGAGCGCGATCGGGCCGCCTTGCGCGCATCGATCGAGGCGGCGGCCCAGGGCAAGGGCGAGATCGCGCCCCTCGACGTCTCGCTGGAGGGGGCGGGCGCCCCGCGTTCGGCGCGGCTCTTCGTCTCGGCCGCCGATCCGCGCAGCGACGAGGGCGCGAGCGCGACCATCTTCGCCCTCGACACCACCGAGCAGCGCACCCTGCAAGAGAACCTCGTGCAAAGCCAGAAGATGCAGGCCATCGGCCAGCTCGCCGGCGGCGTCGCGCACGACTTCAACAATGTGCTGACCGCGATCATCGGCTATTCCGATCTCCTGCTCGCCAATCACCGACCGACCGACCCGTCCTTCCAGGACATCATGCAGATCAAGCAGAACGCCAATCGGGCGGCTGGGCTGGTGCGGCAATTGCTCGCCTTTTCGCGCCGTCAGACGCTGCGTCCACAGACGCTGCAGCTTAACGACGTGTTGTCGGAATTGCAGATGCTGCTGCGCCGGCTGGTCGGCGAGACGATCCAACTCGACGTGGTCTACGGGCGCGACTTGTGGCAGGTGAAGGCCGATCTCAACCAGTTCGAGCAAGTGATCGTCAATCTCGTCGTCAATGCGCGCGACGCCATCCGCGACGGTGGCAAGATCACGCTGCGCACGCGCAACTTTCCCGCCGCCGAATGCGGCGACTTGAAAGAGGTGGATGTCGCCCCCGCCGATTATGTACTGGTCGAGGTCGAGGATACAGGTCACGGGATTCCGCCCGAGGTCCGGGCCAAGATCTTCGAACCGTTCTTCACCACGAAGGATGTCGGCAAAGGCACTGGCCTCGGCTTGTCGATGGTCTACGGCATTATCAAGCAGACGGGCGGGTATGTGTTTTGCGACAGCGAGCCGGGCGCCGGCGCGACGTTCCGCATTCTACTTCCTCGGCGCCTCGCCGACGACATCGACGAGCCGGCGAAGACGGAGGCCGCCAAGCCGGCCGCGGATCTGACTGGCCGGGGCGCGATCCTGCTGGTTGAGGACGAAGAGGCGGTCCGCGCTTTCGCCTCGCGCGCGCTCGCCTCGCGCGGTTACACGGTGCTCGAGGCGGAGACCGGCCTTGACGCCTTGCGCGTCGCAGAGGCCGCAAGCGAGCCGATCGACCTCATCGTTTCGGACGTCATCATGCCGGAGATGGACGGGCCGACCATGCTGACTGAACTGCGCAAACGCGGTCTGACCGCCAAGGTCATTTTCGTCTCCGGCTACGCCGACGACGCATTCGCGCGCAATCTCCCGGAGGGTCAGGACTTCGTGTTCCTTCCCAAGCCTTTCTCGCTCAAGCAGCTCATCGAGACCGTCAAGAGCCTGATGAATTGACGAGCCCGTCTCGCTTTGCGAGGCTAAGCCCTGGAGCAAGAAGTCGATGCGTTTTGAAGGCGCTGCCACTTATGATGCGCTTTGAAGGAACCGCCACCTATGTGGCGGGCGACGAACTGAAGACCGCGGTCAACGCCGCAATCGCGCTCGAGCGTCCGCTGCTGGTCAAGGGCGAGCCCGGCACCGGCAAGACGCTGCTCGCCCAGGAGATCGCCGCCGCGATTGGCGCCCCGTTCATCGCCTGGCATGTCAAATCGACCACGCGAGCCCAGCAGGGCCTCTATGAGTATGACGCTGTCTCGCGGCTACGCGATTCGCAGCTCGGCGACCCGCGCGTCTCCGAGATCGCCAACTACATTCGCCGCGGCAAGCTTTGGGAGGCCTTCGTTTCGCCCCTTCGCCCGGTGCTGCTGATCGATGAGATCGACAAGGCGGACATCGAATTCCCCAATGACCTACTGCTCGAACTCGATCAGATGGAGTTTCACGTCTACGAGACCGGAGAGACGGTGCGGGCGCTTTTGCGGCCCATCGTCATCATCACCTCCAACAACGAGAAGGAGCTGCCTGACGCTTTCCTGCGCCGCTGCTTCTTTCACTACATCCGCTTTCCCGACGCCGAGACGATGCGCAGGATCGTCGAATCGCACTATCCGGCGATCAAGCCGCGGCTGGTGGAAGAGGCCATGCGGTCGTTCTTCACGCTGCGCGAGACGCCGGGACTGAAAAAGAAGCCGACCACTTCGGAGCTGCTGGACTGGCTCAAGCTTCTGCTCAATGAGGACATTGCGCCAGAGGCGCTGCGCGAGCGCGACGCCAAGAAACTGATCCCGCCGCTGCATGGCGCATTGCTCAAGAACGAGCAGGACGCGCATTTGTTCGAGAAGATCGCATTTTTAAGCCGGCGGGAGCGGTAGCGGGCGGCGGCCCTGTTTATTAGCTTGAGATTTGAGGCGATTGACCAGTGCTCGCCCAGCGTCCAGTCCAGTGATATACTAACCTGGAAACATAGGAACGGACGACCGTGACGCTTGGCCCGGGCATTTTCTATAAGACACGAAGTTCGCGCGCACGCCCTTACGAACAGTACCGTTTGAACGGTGAATCCGTCGTTTGTGAGCGGGTTACGCCGAACGCGCGCTCTCCCGGCGCCCCACAGGTAAAGCCTTTACAGTCTTGGACGGTTGAGGAGTTCGCAGCCGCCAATGTGCCGCCGCCTGCTAAGACGGCGTTTCAGGAATTCTTGAAGGAGAAACACAAGGCTTGAGGACGAGAAGCGGCTGACGTCATCGGCAGCGCCGTCACGGGTCATGCGAAAATCGCCGGAAGGCGCCGCGCGGAATCTCCTGTCCGCAGTCGAAGACAATAGCTTGCCAATCCTCGAGCGCTTGCGCAATCTTCCCTCATGCGCAGATTGTTTCTCGTTCGTCACGCCAAGGCTGAGCCCTCCGTCGGGCGCGACGATTACGCGCGCAAGCTGACCGAGCGCGGCCGCGCTGACGCGCGGCGGGTCGCCAAGGCGCTCGCCGCCCGCCACTTTCTTCCGGATGTTCTCATCCATTCCGGCGCGGCGCGCGCCAAGGAGACGGCGGAGATTTTCGCCGCCGAGTGGGGAAGCAAGGTCGAGCTTGAAGAGAAGGTTGGGCTTTACGACGCGTCCCTCACGACTCTGCTCGACCGCACGCGCGCGCTTCGGAACGAGCACAAGCGCGTCGGACTGGTCGGACACAATCCCGGGCTTGGCGAACTGGTGACGGCGTTGACCGGCTCGGGCGCCGAGCCTGAACTGCGTCGCCTCGCCGCGAAATATCCGACCGGCGCGGTCGCGGTTCTGGACTTTTCCATTAAGCGTTGGGAGGAGGTCGAGCGCAATTCGGGTAAGCTGGCGCTCTACCTCACGCCCGCGGAACTCGAGGCCGACGCGGATTGACGCTCGCGAAGGAAACCCGACGCGCTTTCTGCCCCGCCGGCAAGCCGGCCCCATTCGCAGCTTGAACAGCCACTGTCCAAACCGGCGGGCGCCGCCTAAATAGGCTCCCCGGTTCGGCGCGGATTTTTCCTTGTCAGGTTTCGGCGATTTCATCTTCGAGGCGGAGCTCGTCGCCCGTTCGATCGGCGACTATTTCTCCGGCGCTCCTCTGCGCCTTGGGGTGACCGGACTATCGCGCGCCGGCAAGACGGTGTTCCTGACCGCGCTCGTCAACAATTTGATCGCGGGCGCGCGCCTGCCGGTGCTGGCCGCCTCCGCCGAGGGGCGCATCATGCGGGCGCGGCTCGAACCGCAGCCGGACGACGCGGTGCCGCGCTTCGCCTATGAGGAGCATCTCAAGAGTCTCTCGGGACCGGATCGCCGCTGGCCAGAGTCGACCCGCCGCATCGCCCAGCTCAGGCTCACGATCGAGTTCGAGAGCGCTTCCGGCTGGGGCTCGCGGCGTTCGGCCCTCACCGTCGATATCGTCGACTATCCCGGCGAATGGCTGCTCGACCTGCCGCTCCTCGACAAGACCTACGACGAATGGTCGCGCGAAACTCTGGCGGCAAGCCAGACTCCGGCGCGCGCCCCGCTCGCTGAACAATGGCGCGCCGCGATGGTCGGCTTCGACCCGGAGGCCGACGCCGACGAGGACACGGCCCGACGCATCGCCGAATTGTTCACCGCCTATCTCAAGCGGGCGCGCGACGACGTCTATGCGCTCTCAACCTTGCCGCCCGGCCGGTTCCTGATGCCCGGCGATCTCGCCGGGTCGCCGGCGCTGACCTTCGCGCCGATTCCGCTCAACGATGACGCGGCGATCGCTCCGGGCTCGCTCCCGGCCATGATGGCGCGCCGTTACGAGGCCTATAAGGCGCATGTGGCGAGGCCTTTCTTTCGCGATCATTTCGCCCGGCTCGATCGGCAGATCGTGCTCGTCGATGCGCTTTCCGCGCTCAATTCCGGCCCCGCTGCGGTCAAGGATCTCGAGAACGCGCTCACCGAAGTCATGCGCGCCTTCCGCGCCGGGCGCTCTTCGTTTTTCGCCTCGGTCTTCCGACCTCGCATCGACCGCATCTTGTTCGCGGCGACCAAGGCCGACCATCTGCATCATAAGAGCCACGATAGGCTGGAGGCGATCTTGCGCGCGCTCACGGCGAAAGCGATCGCGCGCGCCGAAGGGGTCGGGGCGGAGATCGACGTCATCGCGCTGGCTGCGGTCCGCGCCACCCGCGAGGCTGAGATCAGGACCGGCGGCGAGACGCTCGACGCCATCATCGGCGTACCCGAAAAGGGCGAGACGATCGGCGGGCAAACATTCGATGGCGTCGCCGAAGCGGCTGTCTTTCCCGGCGAATTGCCGGCCGATCCGGACACGATCTTTGAGGGCGACGCGATCGCGCTCGCCGAAGCCGACAACGACTGGCGGTTCGTGCGCTTCCGCCCGCCCCTAACCCGGCGCGGCGAGCCCGCGCCGCAGATCCGGCTCGACCGCGCGCTGCAATTCCTGATCGGGGATCGTCTCGCGTGAGCCAGCGCCCGCCCCGCCCCCGCGCCTTCCGCCTCGACGATCGGCGCGTCGCGGTCGACGACCAGCCCGCGTCGCTTGCGCCGGAAGCGATCATTCGCTCGCTGAACGATCCGATACCCGTCGCCCTGCCGGCGCCGATCGACCAAGCGGAGCTCGAGGTCGAGGCGGCGCAGAGATCCGGGCTCATCGCCCGCTCGCGCCTGACCCTCGCGGGTCTGGCCTGGACGGGGCTCGGCGGTCTCGTCTCGCTTGGCCTGGGCCTATGGGCGACCAACCTCATCGAAGGGCTGTTCGCGAAGGCGGAATCGCTTGGGATTATCGGGGTCCTGTTCGGCCTCGTGTTCCTGGTCGGCCTCATCGGCGTTGCCGCGCGCGAGATAATCGCCGTGGGGCGTCAGACGCGGATCGCGGAAATGCATGTCGCCTTCGCCAAGGCGCGCGCGGACGACGATCGTGCGGCTGCGCGCCGCCTCGTTAACCGGCTCGTCACGCTCTACAGCAATCGGCCTGAAATGGCGCGAGCGCGAGCGCAAGTCGAGGAAGCGGCGCGCGCGATCATCGACGGGCGCGACCTCATCGACGTCACTGAGCGCGCGCTTCTGCGGCCTCTCGACGACAAGGCGCAAGGGGAGATCGCGGCGGCCGCCAAGCGCGTGTCGCTGGTGACTGCGATCAGCCCGCGCGCAATTCTCGACGTCGTGTTCGTCGTCGCCCAGATCGTGCGGCTCGTGCGGCGCATCGCTGAAATCTACGGCGGCCGGCCGGGCCTCTTGGGTCTCATCAAGCTCGCGCGCTCCATTGGCGCCCATATCGCGATCACCGGCGGCATGGCGGTCGGCGACAGCCTGCTGCAACAACTCGTCGGCCATGGCATCGCCTCGCGCATCTCCGCCCGCATGGGCGAGGGCGTGCTCAACGGCCTGCTCACCGCGCGCGTTGGCCTCTCCGCGCTTGCCGTCTGCCGGCCTATGCCCTTTTCGGTCGACAAGGCCCCCGGCATCTCCGGCGTCGCGCCGTTCCTGTTCAGCAAGGGGGAGCAGTCTCCTTCCCCCAGTGGGGACAAGGGGCGAGGTTGAGTAGGCAAATATAGTCGCGCACTCATTTCTCGCCTAGGCTGTAGTGCTTCGCAGCAGTGAAGCTCCTAACGTTCTCGGCCTCGCGCGGCTCGTTTCCAGCCGGAAATGCGGGGCGCGAGTTTCATTCCACCGGCTCGAGCCCGCTCGACCCGACGCTCGCCAGCACTCCGGTGTGGACGTCGAACCAATAGCCCTGCAGGGCTAGCCGGGCGCCGGCGACCGCCTCTGCGATCCAGGGGAAGGTCATGAGATTGGCAAGCGAGAGGCGCACGACCTCGGCCTCGATCCGTTCGAGGCGCCCCTCGGGCTTGTCACCTGCGGCGACCAACGCCGGCTTGCCGATATCCACCCACGACGCGATGAAGTCCTGCGCCTGCGGCGGCGGGCCATAGGCCATCGCCTTCACGCCCCAGCACTGCCCGTGCCCCAGCACCACCAGGCGGGCGACCTTCAACACCTTGACGCCAAACTCCAGCGCCGCGCTGGTTCCGTGCCAGCCGGGGTCGGGGCTATAGCGCGGCACGAGCGCGGCGACGTTGCGGACGACGAACAATTCGCCCGGCACGGCGCCGAATATGGTCTGCGGATCCACGCGTGAATCCGAGCAGGCGATGACCATCGCCTCCGGGCTTTGCCCCCAATGGGCCAGCGCTTCGTAGCGCGCCCGCTCGGCCGGCCAGACCTCGGCGCGAAATCGGCGATAGCCCTCGATCAGCGGGTCCATGGGGTCGGCTTCGCGAACGGAGCAGAATGCTGCGCTGCGATAAGGCGCCGGCGGCGGCGGCGCAAGGAACCGATTCCGCCTCGCGAAGGGTCGCCGGGCTTGCCCGAACCTGAGCAGAAGCCTATGACCTTGATGAGCGGACGCTGGACGGCAGGCGAGCGGTCGACCCCCATCTCGGGCGCACATACTGCGCCGGGGTCCAGGGGGCATGTTTTCGCACCCAATAACAAACGCCATCTTCAACGGAAGTCCGGCCAAGCCAAGCCGGTCGGCAGGCTGACTGTTGGGAAGACGAACTTGCGAGCAACGGACGATCGCTTGTTGAACGACAAGACTCCACGCAAGGACAACAACTTCGGCGCGCTCCGTCTCTTATTCGCGTCGGTGGTTATCCTCTGCCATTCAGCAGAAATCGTCGACGGCGACCGCAGCCGCGAGGTTCTGGCCAACATTTTTGGCACTCTGACTTTCGGCATATTAGGGGTCGATGGATTTTTCATCATCAGCGGCTATCTCATCACGAAAAGCTTTCTCTCCTCGCAGAGCCTGTTCGACTACGCGAAACGGCGCGTTTTGCGCATATACCCTGCCTTCATCGTCTGTTTCTGGCTCTGCCTGCTTGTCTTGGCGCCGCTGGTCGGGGCCGGATTGTCGGTGTTCCATCCAGCTGCGCTCGCTCGCAGCTTTGTGCGAATGGCGCTTCTTTTCCATCCGAACGCCAAAGGGGCGTTTCCAGGCATGCCCTTCCCAGGGCTCAATGGCTCGATGTGGTCGATCCCCTACGAGTTCCAGTGCTACATTCTCGTCATTTTTCTTGGCGCCGCCGGCTTTCTCCGGGGCCCACTCCGCTACATCCTGCTCGTTGCGGTCCTGGCCGCTTTGGCGGCCTTCGGGCTTGCCGACTCCCGAGCGTCGCATAACGTCTTCGGGGTGACGATAGTCGGCTCCCGCTATCTGTACCTTCAGACGTTTCCTATGTTCCTCGCGGGGACTTTGTACGCTCTCTTCCAGCGTCAGGTCATCTACAGTCACGCTCTCGCGGCCGCTGCGGCCGTGTTGCTGATACTCTGTCTATTCTTCCACCCTGTGGTCGCTCTGGCGCTCGCAGTTCTGGGCGGTTATCTTATCTTCTGGTTCGCCCTTCGTTGTCCGGTTCTGCCAATCAGCCGGTTTACGAACAAGACCGACTTGTCTTACGGCATCTACCTCTATGCTTGGCCGATCCAATCAACGATCGCGTTCGTCACCGCCAGATCGATCAATCCCTGGGCGCTTTCGGCAGTTTCCTTGGCGCTGGCTGCGGCGGCGGCTTGGGTGAGCTGGACCTTCATCGAGAGGCCGGCTCTGGCGCTGGCCCATCGCAAAACTTCGAACTTGCAACCGCAATTGGGCGCAAACCGGCCGCGTCAGGGCGTAACCTGGGCGCGGATGCGATCGGCGGTCTCGACCTCCAATATCCTGACCAACAAGCGAGAATGACGAATGATCCGCGTAGTCGCCGCGATAACCGCCAATCCGGGCCGCCGCGAGGAGCTTCTGGCCGTCTTTCGCGCCAACATCCCCAATGTGCGGGCGGAAAAGGGCTGCATCGAATACGCCGGTCATATCGACGCCGCGGACGTCGGCCCGTTTCAGGCCAAGTTCGGGCCGGACACCCTTGTCGTTCTCGAATCCTGGGAGAGCCCGGAGGCGCTGAGGGATCACGTCGCAGCGCCACACATGAAAACCTACGCGCAACGAACCAAGGACTTGGTCGCCAGCCGGGCAATTCACGTCCTGTCCGCGACCGATTAGATCCATGTGAGACTGGCGCGGCGATCCAGGCCCCGCGTCTCGCGGCCGACCCGTGGCGCGCGATCCGCCGCGCAGCGCTTGAACACGGGAGATTTGGATTGCGATCTCGCCCGATTATTGCTGTCTTATAAGAATAAACACGGGCCCATCCGTGTTTAGCGCGGGATATTGTCGGGGAGAGACTCATGAAACGCTCAGTGGCTGTGGCAATAGCATTGGCTTGCGGCGTCACCGCCGTATTGGCCGCCACCGATCCGATCGCCGAACGACGGGCGCTGATGAAACACGATGGCGAAGCCGCGAAGAAACTGTTCGACATGTCGAAAGGGAAAGCCCCATTCGACTTGGCCACGGTGAAGGAATCCCTTCAGACGCTCAACGAAGGAGCGACGAAAACGGCGGCGCTGTTTCCCGACAACAGCAAGACCGGCGGGGGCACCGCGGCGCTGCCGGCGATCTGGCAAAACAAGGCGGACTTCGACGCCCGCTTCGTCAAATTCGCCAAGGACGTCCAGGCTGCTGAGGCCGGGATTACGGATGAGGCGACCTTCAAGAAATTGGCGCCGGCGGTGTTCAAGAACTGCGGCGACTGCCACGAACTCTACAAGGCCAAAAGCGGCTGAGACTTGAGTTCGCCCGCGCGCGGATATTTGAGTTCACCCGCGCGGATGAAGTGGATCGCAATCGTCCTCGCGGTCGTCGTCGTCGCGGGGGCGGGGCTCGCTTGGGCGCTGTCCGCGCCGCAGCCGCGCTATTCGTCTGAGGAATGGCAAGCCCTCCGCCTTGCCGGCGACGCCGCTGCCGGGCGGCTCGTCTTTTTCGCCGGCGGCTGCGAGTCGTGCCACAAGTCGCCGGCCCAGGACGACCCTTTAAAGCTTGGCGGCGGGCTCGAACTCAAAACGCCGTTCGGGTCGTTCTACCCGCCGAATATCTCCCCCGATCCGGTCGACGGGATCGGCGCCTGGCGGCCCGTCGATATCGCCAACGCGCTCTTGTCGGGCGTTTCGCCAAACGACGGCCATCTGTACCCCGCCTTCCCATATACCTCCTATCAGCGCATGACCGCGAAGGATGTCGCCGATCTCGCGGCGTTCCTGCGCACCTTGCCGGCGGTCAGGGGCAAAGCGCCGGCGAACGCGCTCGCCTTTCCCTTTTCCATCCGGCGCGCCGTGGGCTTGTGGAAGCTCCTCTATTTCGACAATTCCGGCCTTCGCCCCGGCCCCTCCCAAAGCGAACAATGGAACCGCGGCCACTATCTCGTCGAGGGCCCCGGCCATTGCGGCGAATGCCACACGCCGCGGGGTTTCCTGGGCGCGATGGACTTGAGCCGGGTGCTGGCGGGTGCGCCCTTGCCTGACGGTCATGGCAAGTCGGCAAACTTACGAGGCGGCGCCTTTTTGAACTGGACCGAGGCGGACATTGTCGAGGCTCTGACCAGCGGCTTCACGCCTGGCGGCGACGTCCTTGGCGCGGGCATGAGCGCGGTTGTGCGCAATCTCGCCGAA
>DASXXT010000347.1:0-4634 GCA_036502965.1 Roseiarcus sp.
CACCTTCGCCGGCATCTTCCTGTCCTATGCGATCCTGGCCCCGATCGCACAGAAGGTCAAAGCGGTGCGGCAAAAGCAGCTCCGGCTGTTCACGTTGGTGAAGCAAAGCCTGCTCGCCTTCATGAACGGAGCGATGCCGCAGGTGGCGGTCGAGTTCGGCCGCAAGACAATCCCCTCCAAGGAGCGGCCAACGATCGATGTCGTCGAGAACGAGACGACGTCCGCAGGAGGCGGTGAGCCCGCGATCCGGGAGGCCGCATGAGCATCGAGGAGGGAACGCGCGAGTTCGACCATGGCGCGCGCCGGCTGCAGGGCGCGATGCTCGAGCACCCAAACCTCGCCATCGAGCGGATGCCGGGGCTCGGCTATGCGCTTAACCGCTTCATCGCGGAGGCGCCGCAGCGCCTCGCCTCGCTCATCGCCCACCCTTCCGGCGGCGCAATCGAAGAGGTTCGCGCAACCACGCTGTTTCAGGCGATTGGCGAGTGCTCCGGCCTGACCGCGGCGATCTATGCGAGCGCCGAACCCGAGGCGCGCCTCATGATCGCGCTCGATGAGCGCATCGACAGCCTGATTGTCTCCTCCATTTTTGGCGAAGCCCTCGGTGCCGATAGTTCCGACAAACCTGGAAGCGAAACCCAAAAGCCGCGCACGGCGATCGAGTCAGCGCTTCTCGAAGGGTTCGCGCGCGCATTGGGGGAGGCGCTCGAGGAGGCGTTCGCTTCCGTCGCGCGCGTCGCCCTCGGCTTCGAGCGGCTGACGACGATTGAGGATAAATTCGCGCTTGGGCGTCGGGATGGCGAGGCGGCGGCGGCACGGTTTACGCTTGGCATGAACGGGGGCGCCTGCGAGGGCCTTCTCTTGCTGCCGCAGGCGTTTCTCCTGCCCTTTCGCGCCGAACTGGCGAACGATCCCGAGGCCGAGGCCCTACCTGCGGATCGGCGCTGGTCCCGGCTTATGGAAGTTGGCGTTCAGCAGACGCGGCTGCCGGTGACCGCTGTTCTGGAGGAGGTTCCGATGAGTCTCGGCGACATCGCCAATTTTCAGGTCGGCGGGCTTTTGCCTCTGCAACGCAACGATTTCACCGCCATTCGCCTCGAATGTTCCGGCCGCGGAATGTTCTCCTGCAAGCTCGGCCAAGCGGACGGACGCTACCGTCTCGAAGTCGAGAGCCCAATCGCACAAGGACATGAAGCGGGCAAACTCTAGACCCGACGACACCTCGGTCGCCCACGACATCGACATCATTGAGCAAGACCTTCCATGGACGCAGCCGCCATCACTTCCGAGCCGCCCGGCGCCGACCCTGCAAAGTCGGAACCCATCGGGGGCGCTTCTAATCTTGGCGCGATCCTATCGATCCCGGTCACGGTGCAAGTCGTGCTCGGCTCCACATCGCTGTCGGTCTCCGGACTCATGAAGCTCGCGCGCGGCGCGATCGTCTCGCTTGATCAGCGAGTCGGCGATCCGGTCGACGTCGTCGTGAACGGAACGGTGATCGCGCGCGGCGAAATTGTCGTCGTCGATGACGCCAGCCAGCGATTCGGCGTGTCGCTGCTCGAGGTCGTCGCCGGCGGTGGGCTTAAACAGCCGCCGAAGACTCCGCAGGAGAGCGGCCATGCTTGAGGCGGCGATCAGCGGCGAAAGGGCCCTTACCGGACCCGAAAAAGCCGCGGCCCTGCTCCTCATGATGGGCAACCCGCCCGCTGCTCGGCTGCTCAAACAATTCGATCAACCGGATTTGCAAATGGTGGCGCGCGCCGCGGCCGGGCTCGGCGCCATTTCGGCGACGACTCTGGATCGGCTGGTCGAAGAATTCGCGACCGACTTCTCCGCTGGAGCCGATCTGTTTAGCGACGCGGGCCAGGTCAAGAACCTGCTTGCCGATAGCCTGCCGCCTGAGCAGATCGCCGACATTCTGGGCGTTGAATCCGGGGAAACCCGAGAACTCGATGTATGGCAGGCGCTGGCGCGAGCGCCGGAAGCCGCGATCGTCGCATTGCTGATGGCGGAGCGCACGACGACTGCGACCTATCTCCTCTCCAAGCTCGATTCTGCAGTCGCGACAAAGGCTATCGCGGCGCTGCCGCGTGATCGGCGCAACGCGGCTCTCTGCGGGCTGGTGGCGCCGCTGGCCGTGGCGCCGCTCGCCGCGCGGCTCATAGAAGAGGCGGTGGCGAGCGCGTTGAAACAGGCGCCAAAGGCGGCCGCCGTCGAGGGACGGTCGCGTCTCGCCGGCATTATCAACGGCCTCGATCAGCCGGAGGCGGAGGACGCCATGCGAGCGCTCGAACAGGCGCGCCCGAAAGACGCCGCCATTGTGAAAACGATGCTCTTTTCGTTCAAGGATCTGCCGCGACTCTCCGAGCGCGCTCGAGCTTTGTTGTTCGACCGCGCCTCGATCGACATTGTCGTTATGGCGCTCAGGGGGACGGAGGCGGACTTCCGCGACACTGTGCTGTCGTCCATGCCGTCGCGCGGACGTCGTCTGGTCGAAGGAGAGCTCAATTCCGGCGCGTTCGCGCCGCCTCAAGACATCGCCAAGGCGCGCAAGGCCATTGCCGAAATCGTGCTCGGCATGGCGAGCCGCAATGAGATCGAGCTTGGCGGGTCGCCGGCCGAGGCGGCTTAAGTTTTGGGGGCGGCTGCGAAAAGCTGCCGCGGGTGAGCGATGAGCGGCGACGTCGACCCTGAAGACAAAACTGAGGAGCCGACAGAGAAGCGGCTCCATGATGCGGTCGAGCGCGGCGAAGTCGCTTTTTCGCGGGAGGCGCCGCTGTTCGCCTCGCTGTCTGCGGCCCTCCTCGTGCTCATATTCGTCATTCCCACGCGTGCCGAAGCCCTCCTCACGGCGCTCGTCGGCCTCATTGACGATCCTGCCGGCTGGCGGATCGAGCGCGGCGAAGACATCCTTGCTCTCGCCGGCCCCCTCGTAGGCGCCGGTATGCATTTTCTTCTGCCGACGGTGATTCTTCTCACCGTCGCGGGCGTTCTCGCTTCCCTCGCCCAGAGCGCGCCTCGCATCGTTCCCGATAGAATATTGCCCGACGCCTCGCGCATCTCGTTGCGCAAGGGCTTGAGCCGCGTGTTTGGGGCGCGCGGTTGGACGGAGTTTCTGAAGAGCCTCATCAAGCTCGCCGCTGTGATCGCGGTGGCGATGATGATGCTGATCGGCCAGAAGGTGGTCCTGCTCACGGCGATGGACGTCGACCCGGGCATGCTGCCGCAGCGCGTGCTTGACCTATCCGTCAAAACGATCGCCGCAGTGCTCGTCGCCACCCTGGCGGTCGCCGCCGCCGATCTCGCCTGGTCGCGGATCTTATGGCGGCGCGACCATCGGATGAGCAAACAGGAAGTCAAGGAGGAACTCCGCCAGGCCGAGGGTGACCGGATGATCAAAGCGCGGTTGCGCTCGCTTCGTCTCGATCGCTCGCGCAAGCGGATGCTTTCCGCGGTGCCGCGCGCCACGATGGTCGTGGTCAACCCCACCCATTACGCCGTCGCCCTGCGATACGTCCGCGCCGAGGGCGGCGCTCCGATCGTAGTCGCCAAGGGCGCCGATTTCATAGCGTTGAAGATCCGCTCGATCGCCGAGGATCACGCGATTCCGGTGGTCGAGGACAAGCCGCTCGCGCGCTCGCTCTATGCCGCTGTCGATGTCGATCGCCCAATTCCGGCTGAATTCTATCGAGCGGTCGCCGAGATCGTTCACGTGATCCAGCAAAGGAAGGGTCAATGGGCTCAAGGAAGACTATGAATGCGCCTGGACGAAGTCCGCGACAGCGCCGCCCGCTTGAGCGTGAGCAAATCATCGCCGATGCGCTGGTGGACTTCGCGAGCGAGCTCAGGCTGACCGACGCGGCGGAACTGATGTCGATGATCCAAAACGACCACGCGGCGAATCTCGCCGACCTCGTCAATTCGTCGACCGAGCTCTTCTTTAAGAGCGGGACGTTGCGCTACGCTCTGTCGGCGAGTTTCAAGGCGCCCTGGGACGCTACGCCGGCTGTCGAGATCGACATGGAGTTCCGCCACGCCGCCGTCTGCGCCTTCTTTCGGCTCACGATCGGCCAGCGCCGCGCGGGGGTCGAAATCCTGGACATTCTTTTCGAGGAGCAGGGGCTGGACGATTTCGCCAAGGCGGAACGGCTCTCTGAGGCTCTCGAGACCGCGCGGGTGTAGAGGCTGCGAGAGCAGATTGCAGCTCCATTTGAAACGGACTTTGTAGACGCGGTCGATGACCGCGTCAGCCGCGCTCAGCGAGCGCGGCTACAATTCGCTGCGCGACCCAAATGCAATCTGCGCTAGCTCCGTTCCGCGGCAAGCCTCGTGCAAGCCCACTCGCTGAGGATTGGGCCAACCCCTCTCCAGGAATGGCGCGCAATTGTCATCGGTCTATCTCTTCGAGGTCGGCTCCCAGAAGGCGCAATGGCTGTCCGCGCGCCAAACGGCGATCGCCGCCAATGTCGCCAATGCGAATACGCCGGGCTATCGCGCGGTCGACATTCAGCCGTTTTCCGCCGTCCTCGACTCGTCACCCATCGAATTGGCGACGACCAATCCTGCTCACCTATCGCTGCCTCAATCGGAAGCGGGCGCGTTGCGCGAAGTCGACGTTGACCCGACGGAACAGA
>DASXXT010000348.1:0-5178 GCA_036502965.1 Roseiarcus sp.
CCGATGGCCAGCCACCTCCTGGAAGCCGGTCACCAGCTTTTCGTTCACACCCGTCGCGCTCCGCGGAAGGAGCTGATCGACAAGGGCGCCGTCGCATGCGCCAACGGTCGCGAGGTCGGGCGGAATGCCGAGGTGATCATCATCATGGTCCCGGACACGCCCGACGTCGAGACGGTTCTCTTTGGACCCGAAGGCGTCGCGGAGGGGCTGGCGCCCGGCAAGATCGTCGTCGACATGAGCTCGATCTCGCCAATCGCCACCAAGGAGTTCGCCAAGAAAGTCGGTGATCTGGGCTGCGAATATCTCGACGCCCCGGTTTCCGGGGGCGAGGTGGGCGCGAAGGCGGCGAGCCTGACGATCATGGTCGGCGGCCCCGAGAGCGCGTTCGACAAGGTCAAGCCGATCTTCGCGCTCATGGGCAAGAACATCACGCTTGTTGGCGGCAATGGCGACGGACAGACGACCAAGGTCGCGAACCAGATCATCGTCGCCTTGACGATCGAGGCCGTCGGCGAGGCGCTGCTGTTCGCTTCCAAGGCCGGCGCCGATCCGGCCCGCGTGCGCCAGGCGCTGATGGGCGGATTCGCTGCGTCCCGCATCCTAGAGGTCCACGGCGAACGCATGATCAAGCGCAATTTCGAGCCCGGGTTTCGAATTGCGCTGCATCAGAAGGATCTGAATCTCGCGCTCCAGGGAGCCCGCGCGCTCAGCGTCAGCCTGCCGAATACAGCCACTTGCCAGGAACTGTTCAACGCCGCCGTAGCAGCAGGCGGCGCGGCGTGGGACCATTCTGGCATGGCTCGCGTGCTAGAGAGTCTCGCTCACCACGAAATAGGCCAGGGGAAGGCGTCGGCCTGAGGGAAACCGGCCGCGAGGCGGGAGGATCGCAGCCAGTGAGAGAGCGGCAGTTGCTGCGGGAGATGTTCGAGGCGGCGATAGCAGCCGCCTCCCCGGATAAAGCGGTTCCTGCGAACCTCCCCTCGCCGCCCGCGGGGCGTACGGTCGTCGTTGGCGCGGGAAAGGCTGCGGCCTCAATGGCCCGCGCGGTCGAGGCGCATTGGCCTCTCGATAAACCTCTCTCAGGCCTCGTCGTCACGCGTTATGGCCACGGCATCGGGCCTTTGGAGCGGATCGAGGTCGTCGAAGCCGCCCATCCCATTCCCGACGCCGCAGGGCAAATGGCGGCGCGGAGGATCCTTGATCTCGTCAAAGGCCTCGGCCCCGACGACCTGGCGCTGTGCTTGATATCGGGCGGAGGCTCCGCTTTGCTCTCATTGCCGGCGCCGGGGATCACGCTGGACGACAAGCAGGCCTTGAACAAGGCGCTGCTCAGGAGCGGCGCCAACATCAATGAGATCAACTGCGTCCGCAAGCACCTCTCCGCAATTAAGGGCGGCCGGCTGGCGGTCGCCGCCGCGCCGGCCAGGATCGTGTCGCTGATCATTTCCGACGTCCCGGGCGACGACCCGTCGGTAATCGCCTCCGGCCCGACGACGCCCGATACGACGACGCTCGCCGACGCCAAGGCCGTGTTGCGGCGCTATGGCATCGTCGCGCCTCCCTCGGTGCATGCGCTCTTCGACGACGGCAAGTCTGAGACTCCCAAGCCCTGCGATCCGGCCTTTGCTCGCAGCGAAACCCGTATCATCGCCGCTCCGCAAGCTTCCCTTATGGCTGCGGCTGAGCTGGCGGGCCGGGCCGGCTATCGCCCGCTCATCCTCGGCGACGCGCTCGAGGGCGAGGCGAAGGAAGTCGGGAAAGTGATGGCCGGGATCGCGCGTCAGGTCGCCGTGCACGACCAACCGGCTCCCTCTCCATGCGTTCTCATCTCCGGCGGAGAAACAACAGTGACGGTCGCGGGAGGGGGTAGGGGAGGGAGGAACGTTGAATTCCTGCTGTCGATGGCGGTCGAACTTGACGGTCGGCCTCGGATCTTCGCCATCGCGGGCGACACCGATGGCACGGACGGGGCCGAGGAGGTCGCCGGCGCGATCGTGACCCCCGATAGCCTCGAACGAGCGAGAGGTCTTGGCCTCAGCGCCAGCGCTTTGCTTGCCGACAACGATGCGCACAGGTTTTTCCGCGCGCTCGGCGATCAGGTCGTCACCGGGCCGACGCTAACCAACGTCAACGACTTCCGCGCCGTGCTCATCAACGCTGAATGAGCACTTGCTTAGCAGCCGCGCGACAGTATCTGTTCTTTTAATGGTCTTTGCCGTTGGAGGCGCGCCATGATCGCCATGCCTGAGCCCGATCGCGCCGTCCTTGGCCGCCGCGCTGAGATTGTCGGCGCGCTCCGGCGGCTCGTCCCGGGCGAGGGCGTCATCGACCAGCAGAGCGAATTGCGCGCCTTCGAATGTGATGGGCTCACGGCCTATCGGCAGCCGCCGATGGTCGCTGTGCTTCCCGAGACGACGGCCCAAGTTGTCGAGGTCATGCGCTATTGCGCGGCCAACAAGATCAGGGTCGTCCCGCGGGGCGCCGGAACGTCGCTTTCAGGCGGCGCTCTGCCGCTTGCCGACGGCGTCCTTCTCGGCATGGGCAAGTTCAATAAGATCCTCGAGATCGATGTGGCCAACCGCTGCGTCGTCGCGCAGCCCGGCGTGACCAATCTTGGTATCACGCACGCCGTGCAGGATCTGGGACTGTACTACGCCCCCGATCCGTCCAGCCAGATCGCCTGCACGATCGGCGGGAACGTCGCCGAGAATTCAGGCGGCGTGCACTGCCTGAAATACTGGCTCACGACCAACAACGTGATCGGCATCGAAATGGTGACGATCGACGGCGAGATCGTGCGGCTCGGCGGCAAGCATTTCGATACCTCGGGCTACGACTTGCTGGGCGTCATGGTCGGCTCGGAGGGCATGCTGGGCGTCGTCACCGAAGTCACCGTTCGAATCCTGCCGAAACCTCCCGGGGCGCGCGCGCTTCTTATTGGTTTCTCCACGGTCGAAGGCGCAGGCGACTGCGTCGCCTCGGTGATCGGCGGAGGGATTATTCCCGGCGGAATGGAAATCATGGATCGGCCAGCAGTCGCCGCGGCCGAAGCCTTCGTCCACGCCGGCTACCCGCTCGATTGTGAAGCCTTGCTGATCGTCGAACTCGACGGCTGCGAGGCCGAAGTCGATCATCTGACGGCGGAAGTCGAGACCATCGCCAAGCGTCATGGCGCGATGAGCTGTCGAACGAGCCAATCCGAGGCGGAGCGCCTGTTGTTCTGGGCCGGGCGAAAGGCGGCTTTCCCGGCGGTGGGCCGAATCTCGCCTGACTATTACTGCATGGACGGAACAATCCCGCGCAAACAGATCGGCCGCGTTCTTCAGCAGATGAAACAGATGGAGGAGCGCTTCGGGTTGCGCGTGGCCAACGTCTTCCACGCCGGCGACGGTAACCTTCATCCGCTGATCCTTTACGACGCCAACAAACCTGGCGAACTCGACAGGGCGGAGGAATTTGGCGCGGAGATCCTCAGGCTCTGTGTTCACGTCGGCGGCGTTCTGACGGGCGAGCATGGGGTCGGTGTCGAGAAGCGCGATCTCATGGACACGATGTTCAACGAGATCGATCTCAATCAACAGCAGCGGCTAAAATGCGCATTCGATTCGGACGGCCTGCTCAATCCGGGCAAGGTGTTCCCGCAGCTTTGCCGCTGCGCGGAGCTCGGCCGCATGCATGTGCATGCGGGCAAGGTCGCGTTCCCCGACCTTCCCCGCTTCTGAGGCAATCGCGACGTGTCGCTATTGCAACCGTCAGACGCCAAGCAAATAGCGGAGATGATTTCCTGGGTGGTGGCCGAAGGCGATAAGCTCGAAATCGTCGCAGGCGGCACCAAGCGCGCGCTCGGCCGACCAATGAAAACCGATCATGTTCTCGACGTTTCGCGGCTCGCAGGAATCGTCGAGTACGAGGCTGCCGAACTTGTCTTGACCGCTCAGCCCGGCGAGCCTCTCGCCTCGATCAACGCTGAGCTTTCGAAAAAGCGCCAGATGCTGGCTTTCGAGCCGCCCGACTGGCGCGCCCTTCTCGGCGCTGAGGGCGAGCCGACGCTGGGCGGCGTGATCGCTTGCAATCTCGCCGGATCGCGGCGTGTGCGCGCTGGATCGGCGCGGGACTATATCCTCGGGTTTTCCGCCGTAAACGGCTTCGGCGAAATCTGGAAGGCTGGCGGCAAGGTCGTCAAGAACGTCACTGGCTACGACATGTGCAAACTGCAAGCGGGCGCCTATGGCACGTTGTCGGCGCTCACCGAACTCACTGTCAAAGTCATGCCGAAACCTGAAACGGCGTGCACCATCGTACTGCACGGTCTTGCAGATGATGTCGCGATCCCCGCGTTGGCGAATGCGCTGAACTCGCCCTTCGAGGTCTCCGGCGCCGCGCATTTGCCTGCCCCCTCAGCGCGCCATTCGAAGAGCCGCGCGGAGGCGGCGGGGCTCGGCCCGGCGACGGCTCTGCGGCTGGAAGGCCCACGGCCGTCGGTCGCCTATCGCGCCGACGCGCTCGAAGCCCTGGTTGGGCGAGGCACGCGTCTCAACGATGCCGAGACTGAGGCCTTCTGGTCCGACGTCGGCGCCGTTCAGCCATTTCTCGCCCAGGGATCGCGCATCGTTTGGCGGCTCTGTCCGACGCCAAGCCGGGCGCCGTCCGTCGCCCATTCGATTCTGTCCGCGCTGCAATCGGCAGAATTTTACTTCGATTGGGGCGGAGGGCTGATTTGGTTGAGCCTCGATGCTGAAGAAGCGGGGCCAGACGCTGGCGCCGGCATCGTTCGTCCTGTGGTCAAATCGGCGGGCGGAAACGCCACCCTGGCCGTGGCCCCGGAAGCCGTTCGCGCCTCGGTGCCGGTATTCGAGCCCCTCAGCGCCGCGGTTGCTGAGCTTACCGGGCGCGTGAAGAAAGGATTTGACCCTCGCGGCGTCCTCAATCCTGGACGCATGCAGGAAGGCCAGTGATGCAGACGAATTTCACGGACGCGCAACTGGCCGACCCGGCCACCAACGCTTCCGAAAAGATATTGCGCGCCTGCGTGCATTGCGGGTTCTGCACCGCGACCTGCCCGACCTATGTGCTGCTCGGCGACGAGCTCGACAGCCCGAGGGGACGCATCTACCTGATCAAGGACATGCTGGAGAACGACCGCCCGGCCACGCCGGAGGTGGTCAAGCATATCGACCG
>DASXXT010000349.1:0-13811 GCA_036502965.1 Roseiarcus sp.
GAATTAGCGCGTGATACCCCGGTTTACCGGCCACGCCGAAGAGTTTTATGAGGACGGGGGCGCGCGTACCTCCAACTTGGCCGGAGGAAACCTCCGAGAGACCGGATACGTTGAAACCGGCGAAGGGGGAATAGCTCGAGATCTCACTGCGCCCGCGATGGCCATCGGTTCGAATCCCTCAGCTCCAGTCCGCGAGAGTGTGCGTGGTTTCCCGGTTTGGATAAACCCTCGTCGTTACAGCGACTTAAGGGGACCAAGTGCGGTCTGCGCTCGGGATTTTCGCTCATTTCCGCGCGCTGAGGGCCTGGAAATGCCCGCCGGTTGCTAATCGGCGTGGGTCCCGACGCTCATCGGCGCGCTAGATCGCTGATACGATTGGTGTAGGCGGGGTCAAGGAGTGACGCCGATTCACAGACCGCCTCACTTTCGGGTCAGCAACGTCAAGCGGGTTTCGACCCCAACGCACCTTGGTCGGGTCGGGACTTGGCGGCGCGCATTTAATGGCATATGGTCTAGATGAAAGACCAATTGGGCGTGGATGTCTGAAGCGCTTGATCGAGCCATTGACGCGCAGGCCGAAGGCGCCTTCGCCTTCCTCGAAGCGCTGGTCAGCGCTCCGAGCGTGGTCGGCGCAGAGCAGGCAGCTTTGGAAGTTTTCGCCGGCGAAGCGGAAATCCTTGGCTTCCAGGTCGAACGGCTGCCGTTCGCGAACGGCCCGGTGGCCGACGCGCGCGCGGGAGTTGCGCCAGCTGCGGAGCGAGTGAGTTCTGGCCGCTATCAGGCGCTGGCGACGACGCCGGGGCAGGGCGGGATCGAACTCCTGCTGAATGGGCATATCGACGTCGTCCCCGCTGAATCTCCCGAACTATGGGCGTCCCCGCCTTTTGCCCCGCAGCGGCATGGGGGGCGCCTGTATGGCCGCGGTGCCGGCGACATGAAGAGCGGCTTCGCCGTAGGAGCCCTCGCACTACGCGCGCTCGCCGATGTCTCCCCGAATCTCTTCAAAGGGCGGCGGCTCGGCTGGCTCGCGGTCATCGAAGAGGAATGCACCGGCAACGGCGCGTTGCGCTCGATCACCGGCCACGGGGTCACAGCCAAGGAAGTCCTTTTGCTCGAGCCGACCGGCCTCGGCTTGCTGATGGGAGGAGTGGGCGTCCTATGGGCCGATATTGGGGTCGCCGCGCGATCTGGGCACGCGCATGGCGGGGGCGCGCCTACGAGCGCGGTTGATTTGGGGTTGCGCTTGATTGAGAGGCTGCGGCAGTGGTCGTTCGAACTTGCCAGCAGCGAGCCCGAGCCGACGATCGGGGGAGAGGGAAACCCCTATAACCTCAATCTCGGCCTCGTGCGCGGTGGCGATTGGACCTCGACCGTCCCGTCGAGCGCAATCTTCAGCATCCGCGTTGGGTTCCCTCGCGCGTGGACCGCGTCCCGGGCCGAGGAGGAACTACGCCGGGTGGTTGCGGCCTTCACCAGCCTCGAAGGCTTTCCGATCCCTCCGCGCGTGACCCTGACCGGCCTTCGGGCCGAGGGTTACCTGCTGGACGAGAAGTGCGCTCTTGTGCGTGACCTCAGCGCCGCCCACCGGGCCGCGCATGGCGTTGAGCCCGAGCGGTTCACGCTTGGGAGCACGACCGACGCGCGCGCCTATCTCAACGGCTTTGGCATTCCAGCGGTCTGCTACGGCGCGAGCGCCGATAACCTACACGGTGTCGACGAGTCAGTGGATTTGCAGAGCATCGTGGACGCCGCGCGCACTGTTGGCCGCTTCCTTCTGGCCCGCTTCGGGAGTCCGGAGCAGGCCGCTTGAGGGCGGACGGCAAGATCGCGTCGGCGGCCCCCTCGTGTGGGCTCGCCACCCACGCGTGGGGCGCGCCGATCGTAACCCGCCATGTCGCGGACGACGTCGTCGACCGACTCGTGACGGCCGTGGGGTTGGGGCTCTATGTAACCGGGCAGCAACTGCCGACCGAGCGCGAGCTTGCAGGCATGCTCGGGGTGTCGCGAACCTCGATACGCGAGGCCCTCAAGCAACTCACCCGCGCTGGCTACCTCGAGGTGCGTCGCGGCCGTTTCGGCGGCTATTTCGTGCTGGCCAGCTGGAGCCCCGCGTCGGCCGCCCATGTCAGGCGGCATCTCGTGGCCAACTGGGCCGAATTCGAGCACATCTTCGACACAAGGAACCTGATCGAGCCGTTGATCGCCCGCACGGCCGCGCTTCGCCGGACGACGCGCGACATGCAGGCGATGGACACGGCGCTCCGGGCCTATCTTGCCGCATCGGATCACGACGCCTCGAGGAGAGCGGACGCGAGCCTTCACCTCGCCGTTGCGGAGGCGACCCGCAATCCGATGCTAGTGAAGTTGTCGCTCGACTTGCGCGCCAGGATCACGCTCAATCTCGGCGCCGAGCCCTACACCGAGGAGGCGCGGCGCATCGCCATCGGCCAGCATCGGGAGTTGGTGGCCGCGGTGTCCGAAGGGCGCAGCGATGTCGCTGCCGACATCGCCTCCCGCCATTTCCGGCTGTCCGAGGATATCATCCGCAAGCTGGCCGATCGCGCCAGAGGCGGCGAAAGGCGCGCCCGATGAGCCGCCAGCTTGCCTTCGTCGTGCATAGGCTGCTTCTTACTCTTCCGACGCTGTTGGTCATGAGCGTCGTTGTTTTCCTGATTCTTCGGCTCGTGCCGGGCGATCCGGTGCGAACCATGCTGGGGTTTCGCGCGACGGACGCTAACGTCGCCGAGATGAGGCGCCAGCTCGGTCTCGACCAGAGCCTCATCAACCAATACCTGAATTGGCTTGGGGCCCTGCTTCACGGCGACTTGGGACGCGACATTGTGAGCCATGCGCCGCTTTCTGAGCTTTTAGCGCAGCGCCTGCCGGTCACCTGTGAGCTGACGGCGCTCTCCATGCTTCTCGCCGTCATTGTCGGGGTTCCGTTTGGCGTCCGCGCGGCGACCGGCGGCCGATGGGCGCGAAGGCTGACCGAGGGCTTCGTAATATTCGGGATTTCGATACCCGATTTTTGGCTCGGCATCATGCTGGTGCTGCTGCTCTCGGCGATCCTGCAACTCCTGCCACCCTCGGGCTACGTCTCGTTCTCCGCCGATCCGCTCGGCAATCTGCGCTACATGACCCTGCCGGTGCTGACGCTGGCGGTCGGCGAGGCCGCCTATATTCTACGGACGACGCGCGGCACCGTCGCCGCGGTGCTAGGGCGCCCCTTCGTGACTTTCCTCAGGGCGAAAGGCCTGAGCCCGGCGCGCATCATCTACGGCCATGCGCTGCGCAACGCCGGACCCACGATCGTGACTGTCGTCGGGATTCAGGTCGGCGTGCTGCTCGGCGGCGCCATTATCATCGAAACGATGTTCACCTTGCCTGGCGTCGGGCGGCTCATCGTCACGGGCGTCAATCAGCGTAACTACCCCATCGTGCAGGCCGGAGTCCTCGCCGTCGCGACGCTCTTCATTGTCGTGTCGCTGATCACGGACCTGATTGTGGGCTGGCTCGACCCGCGGGTCGTCGACGGGGCCGCGGCGTGAGCGTAGCCCGCGTTGCGATCTCGTTACCGACGCAAACGCGCGGCTACGCATCCAACCGTTTCCTTCTCGCCGGCGGTTTTCTGCTTGCCTCCCTCGCCATCATCGCCGTGCTCGCTCCGTGGATCGCGCCGCACGACCCCGGGACCGTCGAAGTACGAAGGGTGCTCGGCGCACCGGATCTCCTGCATCCTCTCGGTTCGGACGTCCTCGGGCGGGACGTGCTGAGCCGCGTGATCTATGGCCTGAGGGTGAGCCTGCTGGTCTCCGTGTCGGCAGTAGCGGCGTCGCTGGCAGTCGCCGTGCCGCTGGGGCTGGCGGCTGGTTATTTCGGGCGCTGGGTTGACACCGCGGTCTCGCGAAGCCTCGACATGATTCTAATCTTTCCTGCGATGCTGCTGGCGGTGACATTCGTCGCCATTCTCGGGCCGGGTAGTCTCATCGCGGCGACCGCCATTGCGGTCATCTACCTGCCGATCCTGGCGCGCGTAATGCGCACGAGCACATTGGTAGTCGGTCAGCACGAATATGTCGCGGGGGCGCGCGCCCGTGGGGCGAGCCACCTGCGAGTGCTCACGACTCATGTGGCGCCGAATGCGCTTGGCCCGGTCATCGTGCAGGCCTCGGTGCTCAGCGCCTTCGCGTTGCAGCTCGAGGCGGGCCTCAGCTTTCTGGGCCTCGGCACACAGCCGCCGACTCCCTCGCTGGGCGGCATGCTGGCCGACGGCCGTGACGTGCTGACCCAGGCGCCTTGGGTTGAGGTGTTTCCGGGTCTCGCGATCGTTGTCGCGGTCCTCGCTTTCGCCTTTCTCGGCGAGGGTCTGCGCCGCTTCTTCGACCCGCTCGGAGTGACTGAGTGAGCGCGGTCCTGTCGATTACCGACCTTGTCGTCCGCTTCGACGTGGGAGGGGGCGCGGCGGTCGACGGCGTGTCGCTGGAGCTTCGGCGCGGAGAGATCTTCGGGGTGGTGGGGGAAAGCGGCAGCGGCAAGAGCACGCTCGCGAGTGCGGTCATGGGCTTGCTACCTTCATCGGCGAGCGTCAGCGGCAGCATCCGCATCAACGGGCGCGAAGTCGTCCGGCTCAGCGATGCGGAGTTCCGCCCCATGCGAGGCGCCGAAGTCGCGATGATCTTCCAGGACGCGTCGGCAAGCCTCGACCCGACATGGTCGGTCGGCGACCAAATCGCGGAAGCCCTGCGCGCGCACCGACTCAGCGCTCGGGACGCTAAAGCGGGCGCTATCGCCCTCATGACCGAGGTTGGCATCGCCGAGCCCGGACGCCGCTATTACGACCCGCCGCATCGCCTATCGGGCGGCATGCGCCAGCGCATCGTCATCGCCGCCGCCATCGCCAACAACCCTGCGCTCCTGATCGCCGACGAACCGACGACGGCTCTCGACGTCACGATTCAGGCGCAGGTGCTGCAGCTGATCGACAAGCTTCGGCGCGAGCATGGCACGACCGTCATGCTCATCACTCACGACCTCGGCGTGGTCTCGCAGGCCTGCGACCGCGTAGGGGTCATGTATGGCGGACGCCTGCTTGAAGTGGCTACTGCCGCCGATCTTTTCGCTCACCCCGTTCATCCCTATACGCGCGCCCTGCTGGCGGCCAATCCCGCGGCTGCGCCGCGAGGGGCCCGGCTGCCAGTTATTCCCGCGGAGTGGAGCGTCGAGAGTCTCGAGGAGGCGGAGCGCATATGCGGCGCGAACGCATGGGAGGCTGTGCGCCTGTGAGCGAGCTGCTGCGTGTCGAGGGCCTGCAGAAGCGGTTTTCTACCGGGGCGCTACCCTGGCGCCGCCACCATGTGGTGGCGCTCGACAAAGTGTCGATCAGCGTCGATCGCGGCCATACGCTTGGGCTCGTGGGCGAGTCGGGGAGCGGCAAGAGCACGCTCGGACGCTGCATACTTGGCCTGGTCCGGCCCGACGACGGCGCGATCGTCTTCGACGGCGCCGACGTGCTTCGTCTCAAGGGACGTGCGCTCGCAGATTTCCGACGACGTGTGCAGCCGGTCTTCCAGGACCCATATGGGAGCCTCGATCCCCGCTGGCCGATCGGCCGGAGCGTTCGCGAATCGCTCGACTGCTTTCGCATTGGAACGTCGGCGGATCGCAATCGCCGAGTGCTCGACCTTTTCAGGCGCGTCAGCCTCGATCCCGCGCTCGCCGGACGTCTGCCAGCGAGCCTTTCTGGCGGCCAGCGTCAGCGGGTCGGCATCGCGGCGGCGCTCGCCTCCGAACCCGAACTCATCGTCGCCGATGAGCCTGTCAGCGCCCTAGACATGAGCGTGCAGGCGCAGATCCTGAACCTGTTCATGGATCTTCAGCAGGACCTCGGTGTCGCGTCGCTTTTCATCACCCACGACCTCAGCGTTGTCCAACATGTGAGCGACCGTGTCGCGGTCATGCGCCGTGGTGCGCTGGTCGAGATCGGAGACACCGACCGCGTCATGCATCAGCCGCAGCATGCCTACACGCAAGCCCTCATCGCAGCCGTCCCGCGCCCCCGCTAGCCAAGGAGGTCCTCTTGCCCACGGCAAACGTCAATGGTGTCAGCCTCAACTACGAGATCGACGGCGAAGATGCTGGCAAAGGCACCATCGTCCTGATCAACGGCCTCGCCGACGATCTCCTGTCCTGGGGCTTCCAAAACCCCACGTTCGTGGGGGCCGGCTATCGCGTCTTGCGTTTCGACAACCGAGGCATCGGCAAGAGCGACCGGCCGGCCGGACCCTATACTTCGAAGCTCATGGCTGACGACGCCAAGGCGCTGGTGGATCATCTGGGCCTGAGCGGCTTCCACCTGATGGGCGTCTCGATGGGGGGCATGATCGCGCAGGAATACGCGATCGCCTATCCAGGCGATCTCAAGTCGGTGACGCTCGCCTGCACCTACGGGAAGGCGGACGCTTTCTGCCAGACGATGTTCGCCATGTGGGCGGACATGGCGATGAAGATCGACGTTCCTTTCGTCATGCGCGACGTCGCGCTATGGGCCTTCACCGGGCCGTTCTTCAGCGAGCGGCCCGCCGACGCAGCCGAGTTCGCGGCGGCGATGGGGGCGCTCGACATGTCGGTCGACGCCTATCTCGCGCAGCTCAACGTCATCCAGCAGCACGACGCCCTGAGCAGGGTGGGGCGGATCCCGGTCCCCACCCTCGTGCTCGCCGGCGAAGAGGACATCTTGATCCCGGTGCGGCTGTCGAAGGATTTGCAGGAAGCCATACACGGCTCTCGGTGGAAGACGACCAAGGGCGGACATGCCTGTCTATGGGAGAGCCCCGAGCCGTTCAACGCCGCGTTCCTCGATTTTTTGTCCTGAAGCCTCTGCGTCCCTATCCAGAAAGGAACAAGCCATGCGTCCTGAGCCTAACAAATCTTCGCACGCCATTGCCAAGTGGCTGACCGCCGTCCTCGCCGCCGCAACGGCAGGCTTCCTCGCGGCCGCGCCCGCGCCGGTTTCGGCGCAGCAGATCAAGGATGGCGGCGCGCTGCGCGCTGCCCTGACCGGCGAGCCGGACACGCTGGACCCCGCGACGTCCTCGATCTACACAGGCGCGCAGGTCTACGAGAACATCTTCAGCAAGCTCATCGACATCGACCCGTCGGGCAAGTTCGTACCCGACCTCGCCGCCTCATGGACGCAGGTCGACCCGACGACCTGGAAGTTCAATCTGGTCGACAACGCCGTCTTCCATAACGGCGAGAGGTTCACCTCGTCCGACGTGAAATACACGTTCGACCGCATCCTTAATCCGAAGACGGCGAGCGCCTACGCTGGACTCTATGCGCAGATCGCGTCGGTGGACGACAACGATCCTCATGTGGCGGTCTTCCACCTCAAGTCGCCCTTCGGCCCGTTCCTCACCAATCTTGCGACCAACGGCGAGATCGTGAGCCGCAAGGCTATTGAGGGCGGCGACCCGGCTCGCAAACCGGTCGGCACAGGCCCCTTCTCCTTCGTCGAATGGGTGCAGGGCGACCACATCACGCTTAAAAAGAATCCCAACTACTTCAAAGCTGGCCTGCCGCATCTCGACAGCATCACGTTTCGTTTCATGCCGGTCGACCAGAGCCGCATTGACGCTCTGACCGCCGCTGAGCTCGATTGGGCGGACGCGATCCCGTTGCAGCAGGTGACGAGCCTCTCGAAAGACCCGCGCTTCACCTACGTCACGAGCCCCGTCGCCGGCATTCCGGACTTCCTCGCGATGAACACGAAGGTCGCACCCTTCGACAATCCGAAGGTTCGTCAGGCGGTGGCGCTCGCCGTGAACCGCACCGACGTGCGCGACGTCGCCTATCTCGGCACAGGCGAACTCGGTCTCATTGAGATGCCGACCGGCTCCACATGGTACGACGCAACCGGCGTCTTTGCCGCTGAGCAGGACGTCGCCAAGGCCAAACAGCTTCTCGCCGAGGCCGGGTATCCGAACGGCCTTACCGTCGAATATCTGGGCCTGCCACAATATCCCGAACTGCTTAAGACCGGTCAGGTGGTCCTGGGCGAGCTCAAGCAGATCGGGATCAACATGACGATCAAGCCGGTCGACGTGTCCGTCTGGTTCGACGCCTTCTCGACCTCGAAATATCAGATCACAAGCGCCTATCAGGAGAGGACGATCGATCCTGACAATTTCTACTCGCTCGTCATCAAGTCGGGGGGTCCGATCAACGCCACCGGCTATTCCAATCCTGCGGTCGACACGCTCATCGACAAGGCGGCGGCGAGTGACGACATGGCGGCCCGCAAGGACCTGTACCGCCGGATCCGCACGACGGTCACGAGCGAGGCTCCGCTCGTCTTCGTTCACTACGAGACGCTGCACTATCTGATGAACAAGAACGTCTTGGGTTCAGAAATCACGCCGACATTAAGCCTGCATATGGAAAAAGTCGGCTTCGCCAAATAGTCGATGACTTCAACCGGTTGACAAGTCGGCGGTCGGCGCACCGCGTCGAGCGCTCGTCCCCGTGTGATAAGGTTCTGATCGGCGTTGACGCCGCAACGCCGCCACCGAAGCGCAAATGTCAGCGGTTTCTCAAAGTCGACCTCTTACGCGGATGAGGACGCGGCTATTCCGGCGAGCTTTTCAGTCGCACTTCAAAATCTTGTCCCTGATTTCCGACACCGCATTCTCATGTGAACTGAAACCCTCGTAATGCGCGAGCGTGCGAGCGCGCGCGGCGAGCCCCGGATAGGCGTCCGTCGTCACATAGCCGACCGAGGAGCGCTTGAGGAAATCGGTTACGGACAGGGGCCCATAGGTTCGCGCCCACCGGCTTGTCGGTAGCACGCAGTTCGGTCCAAGGACGAAATTGGCAATCGTCACCGGCGTATGCGGCCCCAGCAGAATCTCGGCCGCCTCCGTGATCGCGCCAAGATGCCGGAACGGCTCGGAGGACAGGATTTCGAGATGCTCCGGCGCATAGGCGTTGATGAAGTCATAGGACTCCTGCAACGAGCCCGTGAGGATGATGCCGCCCCATTCGCCGCGCAGCACCGCCTGTGAGAAGGCGACGCGCTGCGGCGCCATTCGCGCCCAATACTCGGGCAACGCCGCTTGGGCAGCCTCGGCGACTTCGCGGCTGTGGGTGACGATATAGGCTGAGGAATCAGGTCCGTGCTCCGCCTCGATCAGCACGTCCAGCGCGGCGATGCGCCCGTCAACCGTGCCGTCTGCAAAAATCAACGCCTCTGACGGCCCGGCGGGCAAACCGGTGTCGATAACGCCGGAGAGGAGACGCTTCGCCGCCACCACCCACGGGCTTCCCGGCCCGACGATCTTGACCGCCTGCTTGACCGTTTCGGTGCCGTAGGCCACGGCCGCGACCGCCTGCGCGCCGCCGCACTTGTAGACAGTCGAGACTCCAACGATGCGGGCGGCGACGAGTGTGGCCGCATCGATGCGGCCGTCCTCGGTCGGCGGCGTGCAGATCGCGATGTTCTTGACGCCCGCTACGACGGCGGGGACGGAAGTCATCATCGTGACGGAGGGAAAGGCGCCCTTGCCGCGCGGCACGTAAAGCGCGACAGAAGTGAGCGGCGTCCAGCGGTCGCCTGCGAAGGCGCCGGGCCGCACTTCCTTCATCCACATGGGCTCGGGGCGCTGCTCCTCGTGGAACGTACGAATGTTGGCGATTGCATATTCGATGGCCTCTATGACATCCGGCCCGACCGCCTTAAAGGCGGCATCGAACTGCGCCTCCGACGCTTTTAGCGCGTCGGCGCGCACATTCGCCTTGTCGAACTCGCGAGCAAAGCGAACGAGCGCCGCGTCGCCCTCACGCCGGACGGCCTCGATGATTGGCTTGATCCTCTCGGTAAACTTGGAAAGATCGGTCTCCGAGCGCTTGAGCAATGCCGCGCGTTCCCCAGCGTTCAGCTTGGCGAGTTCGCGGAAACTGCATGGGTCGGTCATGGGTCCCGCCTGAGAAAGATGCTGTCCGTTTCAAACATCGGCGTCGGCTCCAGCGGAGCCTTCGCGGATCGAGGCGACCACGCGGCGCTGAAGGTCAATGAATTCGGTCGTGGCGGCCATATCGGGATGGCGCGGCCTCGCGAGGGGCACGGGGAAGGTCTCGCGTATACGTCCCGGTGCGGTGGCCATGACCTCGATGCGGTCGGAGAGATACACGGCCTCCTCGACATCATGCGTCACGAAGAGCACGGTCAGGCGATGCTCCTCCCAGATGCGGGTGAGCAGCTCCTGCATCTGGTGTCGCGTGAGTGCATCGAGGGCGCCGAAGGGCTCGTCCATGAGCAGCATCTTGGGCCGGTAGGAGAGAGCGCGGGCTATGGCCACGCGCTGCTTCATCCCGCCCGAAAGCTGCAAGGGATAGGCGTCGGCGAATTTTTCCAGCTTCACGAGCTTGAGGTGCTCGCGCGCGATCTCGAGGCACTGGCGCCTCGGCAGGCCCGCTGCTTTGAGGGCGAATTCGACATTCTGCCGCGCGGTGAGCCACGGCAGCAGCGTATAGGACTGGAATACGACGCCGCGATCGAGTCCGGGGCCGGCAATCGGCGCGCCGTCGGACAGGAGAACACCACTGTCGAAGTCCTGGAGGCCCGCGACGATCGAAAGCAGCGTGCTCTTGCCACAGCCGGACGTGCCGACAAGCGAGACGAATTCGTTGTCCGCCAGGGTCAGGTTGATGGCGTGCAAGGCCTGGATCGGTCCCGCCTTGGTGGAGAACCACTTGTCGAGCGAGGCGATGCTGAGTTTCGGCTCCGCCACGTCAGCGGGGCTCGGAATAGCGGAACAGCACGCGCTCCAGCGCCTTCATGCCTTGGTCCGTCGCGAGGCCGAGAAGCCCCAGAAACAGGATGTAGCCGATGATCGTCTCAGTCTGGAAATAGCGCTGCGACACGGTGATGCGATAACCGAGGCCCGAGGTCGCCGCGATGAGCTCGGCGAGCACAAGCCACGTCCAGGCCCAGCCGACGCTAATCCGCAAAGTGTCCCAGATTCCGGGCAGCGACGAGGGCAGCACAATGCGAAGCAGGATACGCGTCTCGGAGAGGCCGAGGGTCCGGCCGAGCCCGACGAAGTCGCGCGGCACGCGCTTGACATTGTCCATCACCATCAGCACTTGCTGGAAGAAGGTGCCGATCCAGATGATCAGGAATTTCTGGCTGTCGCTTGTACCCGCCCAGAGGATTGTCAGCGGCACGAAGGCGACGACGGGCATATAGCGGACGAAATCGACCAGCGGCTCAATGGCCGCCTCCCAGAGGCGGAAACAGCCGATCATGACCCCGATCGGGATCGCCATCGCGGAGGCGATCACGAAGCCCGTGAGCATCCTGTAGATGCTGACCCCCGCGTCCTGCCATAGCGTGCCGTTGACAGCCAGGTCCGCCATCTTCCGCCAGACGGCGCCTGGAGAGGGTAGGAAGATCGGCTTGATGATCCCGCTCGCGGTTGCGACCCACCACGTCGCGAGAAGCGCCGCGAAGACGGCGATGGAGGTCGCGAGATAGATCGCGCCACTAACCTCTCCGCCAATGCGGAACCCGCCGGTGCGCCGGCGCGTCGAACTGGTGAGGGAAGCGACGCCTGCGTTCGAGGATGAGCCGGACGAGACCGCCTCCTCGAATCGGGAAACGGTCTCGTTCTCTTCGGCCATCCGGGCCGTTACTTAATGGCTTCGTTGACGAAGGCGGCCTCGATCATCGACTCCGGAGTCACATCCTTCGTGACAAGCTTCGCCGTCTCGGCGGCTTTCAGCACGTCCACGAAGGTTTTTGTGCGGAAGTCACCCGCGAGCGCCCCCTTGGCCTCGGCCAGCGAATAGTAGCGCACGCCGTCGAAGGCCGTCTTGAGGTCGGCGACGGGCGACCCCACGGCGTCGGCAATGATCGACTGGCCTTCGTCGGTGTGCGCCTGATAGTCCTTCAGTGCCGCGTCCCACGCCTTCAGCATCGCCAGCACCTGCCCGGGCTTCGACTTGATCACGTCCTCGCGTACGACAAGCACGTCGCTGACCAAGCCCGGATCCTTCCCGGCGGTGAAGAGCAGGCGCATCTTCGGGTCCTGTTTCCGCGCCGCCGAGATGTATGGCTCGTAAGTGACGGCGACCGGAACGCGTCCGGCGATCAGCGCGCTCCCCGCGTCGGCGGCCGGCATGGGTACGGGCTTCACGTCGGCCAATGTCATGCCATTCGTGGCGAGCGCATAATTCAGCAGGATGTCGCTGGTCGTGCCTTCCTCGAAGGCGACCTCCTTGCCCTTGATATCGGCGATGGACTGGATGTCTTTGCCCGCGAGAATAGCGTCAGCGTTGAGGCTGAAGTCGAGCAACGTTACGATCTTGACCGGAAGGCCAGCGGCCACCATGCCCATTGCGGTGTGAGTGGCGATATTGGCTCCGTCGAGTTGGCCGCTCGCCAGCGCCGCGTTGATGTCCTTATCCTCGGTGAAGTTCACGATCTGAACGTCGGTCAGGCCCTCCTTGGCGAATAACCCCTTCTTTGCCGCGATATGCCACTGGCCATAGCCAAGCCAGGGCTCGATGCCGAGCTTGAAGGCCCCCGCCTCGGGTTTGGCGGGGATTGCATCGGCGGCGTGCGCCGGGGCCGCCGCCGTGATTCCGACCGCAAGCGACAGGATCGCGATGGCTGCGGCGCGCCTCGTTAACTCATGGATCATCATTGACTGCCCTCTCCTCGCAGTTCAGACGGCGCTGTCACGAGAACTTAATTTGGCCGCTCACAATTTGGAAGTCCCAGTTTCGGCTCACGCCGCGGTGGCGGCCCGCCACGTCAAGGCTTCTTCTCGGAGGACGCGGAGCGCGCGGCGGGAGCTGAGATGGCGCTGGACGTGAAGTGTTTTGGACAGCGGCGTGAACGGACAAGAATCGTTGGTCTGATCCGGGCGATTTGAAGCGCTGCATCTTGCGCTCGCGCCGTCGCGTCGGCTGATGCGAATTCTCAGCTCGATTGTTCTTGCGCAAGCCCTGTCATGGCGCGCCGAGAAATCCGATCTTGGACTTTGCCGCGCCGTAGGAACGTAGCTTGTCGGTCACCCCACATCCGGTGCGAAACCTTGTTTCTTGAGCAGCTTGCGCATCAGTTTCTCTGCTGCAGCCTTGTCGTGCCGCCGTTGCACGAGCAGGTCGAGACCTCGCCTTCGTCGTCGCCGCGCGCCACAGCCAGAAGTTCCGGCCTGCTATCGTCACAGCCATCTCGTCGAAAATGCCACCGCGCCGTTAGCCGGGGACGTCGACGGCGAAGTTCTCGGGCGAACAAAGGCCCGAACTTCAAAACCCATCGTGGCACCGTTTCATAGGAGACATACAGACCGCGCTCCGCGAGCAGATCTTCAACGTCGCGATAGCTGAGCGTGAAACGGACATAGAGCCAAACGGCGTGTTGGATGATCGCAGGCGGGAACTGATGGCGGGCAAATGAGGTCGTCATCCGCCATCGCGGCGCCGAGCTTCTGAGGGGCCTGCTGAAGCGTCGGAAACTCTGTGCTGGAAACGCCAATGAGCCGCGCTTGCGGAACCTCATTGGCGGCTTCGGGATCGCCGCGCGCGAACACGCCAGGCGCCGCTTACGCGCGGCCTATGACGACGTGCTTGCCACATACGATCTTTTGTTGATGCCGACGCTTCCCATGGTGGCGACGAAGTTGCCCGAAGAGAACGCCCCGATCACCGAGATTTTGCAGCGAGGCTTCGAGATGCTGCCGAATACGGCTCCGTTCGACTGTACGCACCACCCAGCAATGAGCGTGCCGTGCGGTCTCGTCGACGGA
>DASXXT010000350.1:0-21490 GCA_036502965.1 Roseiarcus sp.
GTCCAGAGGCATTTCAGCAGAAGGTGGTTGAGGCAGAACGCGAGGTCGAACGCTGGATCACCCCACCAGGCGCATTCGGCGTCGAGGAACACCGGGCCAGCGGGAGCTTGAAGGATGTTCTTCGGACTGACGTCGCCGTGAACCAAAGCGCGCTTCGTCGTCAGCGTCGTATGCGCGAGCTCATCGAAGCGCGCTGCAAGTCTCGGGTGGGCGCGGCCGGTCGCGCGCAGATAAGGCTCGATCCGGATCGCCTCGAACGTGTCGTCGTTGGCGAACGCGGCCGGAATGGTCGGGTCGGCGGCGCTTCGCGCATGAATGATTGCGAGATCGCGCCCGACCGCGGCGGCGAAATCCACTTCCACGATCCCGGCGAGCAGTTGCGCCTTCCACAGTGGATGGTCCTCGGGCGCGAGATAGTCCATCGCGAACCAGCCGGCTTCAGAGTCCTCGCCGAGGACGCGCGGAACTGCGCGGGGCAGCCAGTGCGCAACCGCGCGCATATACGCCGCCTCCGCCGCATTGCGCTTAATCGGGGCCTCCCACAAGGCGGCGACCTTGAGCCTCGGCAGCGCGCGCTTGACGCAGAAGCGTCGGCCACCGGCCTCGACAAGCGAGATGTCCGAAGACACCCCGCCGGTCAGAGGCGTGAGGCGGGCGGCTTCTGCGGCCTTCAGGAGGCCCAGGCGGCGCAGGGACCCGATCAGGTCGCCGGTCTCAATGGACGCAGATTCATGCACGCGCGCGCCCACTCCGTTCACACAGGCGTTAATAGGTGGCGCGGCCGCCCGAGAGATCGAAGACTGCGCCGGTCGTGAACGAACATTCGCGGCTGGCCAGCCAGCAGACGATCGCCGTCGCCTCTTCGACCGTGCCGAAGCGCTCCATCGGAATCTTCGAGCGCATGTAGGCGATATGAGCGTCCGACACTTGCGAGAGGATCGGCGTGTCGATCGTCGCCGGCGTGATCGTGTTTACGGAAACGCCGTCCTTCGCGAGTTCCTTGCCGAGCGACTTGGTGAGGCCGATGACCGCGGCCTTCGATGCGCTATAGGCCGAGGCGGTCGGATTGCCTTCCTTGCCGGCGATCGAGGCGATGTTGACGATGCGCCCGTAGCCTCGCTCCTTCATGAGCTTCGCGACAAAGCGATTGCAGTAGAAAAGCCCGTGCACATTGATGTCGAACACGCGCTTCCACTCGTCGATTGGGTAGTCGATGACGAGCGCGTTCTTGCCCGCCACTCCCGCCGAGCAGACGAGGATGTCGATATGGCCCATCGCGGTATGGCTGGCCTTGGTTGCGCGCTCGACGGCGGCCGCGTCGCTAACGTCGACCGGATCCGCTCGCGCGGCGCCGCCGATCTCTGCAACCGCAGCCTTCAAACGCGCGGGATCTTGGTCCCATATCGTTACCTGCCCGCCCTCGGCGGCGATCCGGCGCGCGACGCCGAGCCCGATGCCGGACGCCCCGCCCGTCACCACCGCGGTCATACTCTCAAAACGCTTGGCGTCCGACACTCTCAACCCTCCTGTTGCTGCTCTTAGCCGTTCATCATCCCGGAAACAGCGTTTCGCCGCCGTCCACCCGAAGAACCTGGCCGCTGATATATTTGCTCCTCGGGCCGGCCAGGAAGGCGACCGCGTCGGCCATCTCGTCCGGCTCCCCATAGCGGATGAGCGACCTGATCGACGAATCCATTTTTTGCGGATCGACGACCCGCGTCGCCTCGAAGCGCGCGGTCTTGGTGGCGCCCGGACTCACCGCATTGATCCGAACGCCCTCGGTGCGGACCGTCGCCGCGAGGCAGCGGGTATAGTGGATGACCGCGGCCTTGAGCGCCGCATAGATGACCCCGTTCGTCACCCCGAATTGCGCTGCGGCGGAGCCGATGTTGATCACCGATCCGCTTCCCGCCTTCACCATCGGGGGCACGAACGCCTGACAGACGAGGATCGTGCCGTAGAGGTTGTTCTCGGTCAGCGCCTTGATGTCCTCGAGCGGAATGCCGAGCGCGTCATTGGGGTCAGGCTTGCCGCCCGCCGCGCCGATGTCGCCGCCGGCGCAATTGACCAGGATATCGACCCGACCGAGCTTGGCTTCGATCTCTTCCTTCATCTTCGCGACCGCCGTCTTGTCTCCGATGTTGCCGCTCACCGCCGCGACCTTTCCGCCATGCCGGGCAATCGCCTTGGCGACAGCGTCGAGATCGGCCGCCTCGCCATACTTAGCCGGCGCGGTCCAAGAAATGTCATGGATGGCGACGTCCGCGCCAAGCTCGGCCAACCGCTCCGCCATCACGCGCCCGAGCCCACGGCCCGAGCCGGTGACGAACGCGATCTTGCCGGCGAGCTCTTTGGTCATCCGTCAGATTCCTTTCTCAACCCCAAGGCCGATCGCGCGCATGTTTTCAGCGCTGCGGCGGATCATCGCCAGTTCGTAATCCGCAATCGCCGCGTCCTCCCCGCGCTCCCAGGGCGTGCGAGCGTCCGCTTCGTCGCCGAGGCGATTGACCCTCGCCGCAGCGAGGCAGGCGGCGAGCGCGGACGCCGACTTGGGCGGGTAGAAGCTCCACCATTCCGGGCGCAGAAGCCGCACGTGCCGCGCTTCGAGCGCTCCAGGCTCAAGCACCGCCGTCAGCTCTTGGCCGTTCGCCGCCAGTACGTCGAGCATGGCGGCGATAGGGACGGCGCCGTCGCCGATGGCGCAACGCACCAGGCGATAGCCCTCGTCGGTGAACTGCACGCAATAGTCCTTCAGATGCACGTGTCGCACATGCTCGGCGACGCGGCGGACGAAGTCGAGCGGCGCCTCGGCGACCGGGAACGTGTTGCCCGTGTCGAGACAAACGCCGATTCCGCGAGTCGTTTCGCAGAATTCGGCGAGTTCGTCGCTACCGAAATCCTGATGGTTTTCGATCGCCAGAACTCTGCCTGCATCGGACGCGCGCGGACCGCGGTCGGCGAGCGCGGCGCGAACCTGGGCGACGAGCTCTTTCCATTTCTCGCCGAGCGCATGGCGATCGCCGCACAAGACCGAAGTCAGGCCATGGCGAATGACCTTGGCGTCGAGAGCGCGGGCCGAGCGCAGCGCGCTCTCAAACGGACCCATCATCAAACCGGAGCTGACGATCGGGGTCATGCCAAGGCCTGCGAGGCGATCGCGGAGCGCGCGGAGTTCATCGCCGCTGAGCGCCCTGAGCCATGGGTCGTAGATCTCCAGAACCTTCGCGCCAAGCTCGGTCGCGACGGCGATGAACCCTTCGAGGCCTGCGCCCTTAGGGTTTGCGCGCGGCCCGCCCGCGCCCTGCAGGCCGAGATGATAGGTCAGGCCGTAAGGATTGAGGCCGAGGGCGAATGCGCGCCCGCGCGCCTCCGGCGGAAGCGCCCTCACATTGTCGTTCATCGAAGCCCCGCATCGACGGCGATCGCCTGCTTGGTGACCATGCGGCTATCGTCAGCAGCGAGAAACAACGCCATGCGCGCGATGTCCTCGCCAAGCAGGGCCGCCTTGATGGATTGGCGCTGGACGATCGCGTCGACCGATACCGGCGTCTTGTACCATAGCCGCCGTTGCCGATCGGTCATCACCGCTCCCGGCTCGATCGCGTTCACGCGAATGTTATCCGAGCCAAAAGCACGCGCGAGCGCATGGGTCAGGCCGATGATCCCGGCCTTGGCGGCGGAGTAGGCCGGCATGTCGGCCGCCCCGCGCCATGCGATCGACGACAGATTGATGATCGAGCCGAAGCCGAGTTCCCGCATATGCGGGTGGACGGCCTGCGCGGCGAAAAAGTGATGCCGCAGATTGACGTTCTGAGCGCGGTCCCAGTAGTCGGCCGTCACCTCGGCGACCGCATGGCGCTCGTCATTGGCCGCATTATTGACCAAGACCGCGATCGGGCCGAGCTTCGCCCGTGCTTCGGCGATTCGTGCTTGCAGCGCCGAAACGTCGGTCACGTCGCAGCTCAGAAACAGCGCCATCCCGCCCGCGCTCTTCATCTCCGCCGCCATTGCCTCGCCCTCTTGCCGCTGGAGGTCGACGAAGGCGACACGGGCGCGGCTGCGGGCGAAGGCGCGCACAATGTCGGCGCCGATGCCGGTCGCGCCGCCGCTGACGAACACGGCGCGCCCGGCAAGACTCGGATAGGCGGCGAAGGTCAAGCCGCAACCCGCGGAATGAGCGCCTGGGTTTCGGGATCGAACAGGCACGCATGCGCCATGTCGATTCCGAGCGGCAAGAGTTCGCCCAGACGAGGAGCGCCGTCCGGGTCGAAGCGGCCCACAATCTCTTGCTCGCCGACCTTCAAAACCACATGGGTTTCGGCGCCGGTGGGCTCCACCACTTCGACGGGCGCGGTCACCATCGCGAGCCCGGCTTTTTGCGCCTTCAAGTTCGCGTCATAGCGAAACAGGTGCTCCGGGCGCACGCCGAGCACCACCTTGCCGTTCGCCGGATGGAGCGCGGGCGCTTGGGGAAGCGGCAACGTCGCCGTTTCGCCGGCGAGCGCAATCGCGACCGCTGGACGGCCGTCGAGCTTAGCGAGTTCAGCGGGTATGAAATTCATCGAGGGTGATCCCATGAAGCCGGCGACGAACATGTTGGCGGGCCGGTCGTAAACGGCCTGCGGCTCATCGAACTGCTGGATCGCGCCCTGGTGCATGACCGCGATGCGCGAAGCAAGCGTCATCGCCTCGATCTGGTCATGGGTGACGTAGATGGTGGTCTTGCCGACCCTCAAGTGAAGCTTCTTGATCTCGGTGCGCATCTCGACGCGTAGCTTAGCGTCGAGATTGGACAAAGGCTCATCGAAGAGAAAGAGCTTCGGATCGCGCACCAAAGCGCGTCCCATCGCGACGCGTTGGCGCTGCCCTCCGGACAATTGGCCCGGTTTGCGGTTGAGGAGCGGCTCGATCTGCAACAGCGAGGCGACGCGCTTGATCGCGGCGTTCTGCTCAGCCTTCGGCACGCCCCGGCTCTCCATGCCGAATGTCATGTTCTGGCGCGCTGTCATCGTCGGGTAGAGGGCGTAGGATTGAAACACCATGGCGATGTCGCGGTCCTTCGGCGCGACCGAATTGACGATTCTTCCGTCGATACGAATCTCGCCCTCGCTGGCGCTTTCCAGTCCCGCGATTATAGCCAGAAGCGTCGACTTGCCGCAGCCCGACGGGCCGACGAGCGCGATGAACTCTCCGGCCTGCGCCTCGAGATCGATTCCCTTGAGAACCTCGACCGAGCCGAAGCGCTTGTGGAGCCGCGAGACGGTCAGCGTCGCCATGATCGCCCCGTCACTTGATGGCGCCTTGGGTGAGCCCGCGAACGAAATACTTGCCGCCGAACAGATAAATCAAGAGCGGCGGAACGGCGCCGATCAATACGGCGGCGCTTGCGACGTCGTAGGGGTGGGCGTTCATCTGGCTGGTCGCCAGCGCGACCAGCGCTGCGGTGATCGGCTGCTGGGTTCCGCCGGTGAATACGACCCCGAACAGGAATTCGTTCCAGATGCCGGTGAACTGCCAGATCACGGTGACGATGAGGATCGGCGGCGACAGGGGCAGGACGATCTTGAAGAAAATGCGCCAGAAGCCGGCGCCGTCGATGCGGGCCGCCTTGATGAGATCGTCGGGGATGTTGACGTAATAGTTGCGGCAGAACAGCGTGGTGAACGAGAGGCCCTGGATCACGTGAACAAGAATGAGGCCATAGACGGAGTTCGAGAGACGCAATGCGCCGAGGATGTAGGCCCAGGGCAGGAGCGCGATCTGGCCCGGCATGAAAACGCCGAGGACGATGCAGACGAACAGCGTCTCCGATCCCGGGAAACGCCATTTCGAGAGAACATAGCCGTTCATCGCGCCGATGAGGGTTGAGATGATCGTTGCGGGGATGGTCATATAGAGGGAGTTGAAGAAATTGCGTTTGACGCCTTCGCAGGTGCCCGCGACGCAATAGTGCGCCCAGGCCTGCGGCCACGCCTTCAGCGAGAAGCTGTGCGGCAGTGCGATGAGCCCGTTCTGCGTGATCTCCGGCAATTCACGAAACGAATTGGCGACGACAACAAACAGCGGCAGCAGATAAATGAGCGCGAACAGGGCGAGGAAAGCGTAGATGGCGAGCCGCCGCAGGGCGAAACGAAGGCTCTGGCCGCGCGCCTGCGAATCGAGCGCCAGATCGAAGGTTGCGTCAACCATGAGTGGCCTCGCTGCGCGAGCGCCAGACCGTCCATAGCGCGTAAGGAACGAGGACGACCGCCAGCGCCGCCAGCATCATGATCGCCGCCGCGGCGCCGACCGCGATCTCGCCGCGTTGGAACATGAGGTCATAGACGTAGTTGGCCGGAAAGGTCGTCGATATGCCCGGGCCGCCGCGAGTCAACGCGACGACCAGGTCGAAGGTCTTGATGGCGAATTGCAGCAGCACGACGGCGACCGCGACGAAGATCGGCGCGATGGACGGCAAAATCACCTTGCGATAGATGCGCATAGGGCCGGCGCCGTCGATCTGCGCCGCCTTGACGAGATCGGGATCGACCGACCTGAGGCCAGCGAGAAAGAGGGCCATGGCGAAGCCGGAAGACTGCCAGATCCCAGTCGCGATGATCGCATAGATCGCGGTGGCGCGGTTCGTGGTCAGGCGGAAGGTGAAATCGTGCCAGCCGAGGCTGCGAACCAGAAATTCGATGCCGGCGTCGGGGCTATAAAGCCAGCTCCATACCACGCCGGTGACCACGAACGAGACCGCGAGCGGATAAAGAAAAATCGTCCGCCATACCGCCTCGCCCCGCACGCGTTGATCGATGGCGATGGCGAGGGCCAGACCGACCGCGAGGGAGAGGATAACGTAGAAGGCGCTGAAATAGAAAAGATTGCCATAGGCGATCTTCCAGCGCTGATTAGACCAAAGATCGAAATAGGGCTTCAGGCCGACGAATTTGTAGGTCGGCAGCATCGTGCTGTTGGACATGGAAATGTAGAGCGTCCACAGCGTGAAGCCGAACACATAGATGAGACTCGCCACGGCCCCGGGGGCGACCGCAATCCTCGGAGTCCAGGCTCCCAGTTTTTCGCGTCGGCGAACTCTCGCCTGAGTGGCCTCGTTCGCGCTGAGGGCGTTCGACATGGCGACGTTCAATCGCACGCAAAACTGGCCGCTCGGCACAGGCGCCGGGCGACCGGATTCGGTTGCTTACTTTTGTGCGTCGACGGCGTCCGCCATGGCGTTGGCGGCTTCTTCCGCGGTCATTTTCGGGTTGTTCACGAAGGATGTGACGGTGTCGAGGATCGCGCCGCGATATTTCTGCAGGATGGTCATGTTGTGGGCCATCGAGCGCACCAGCATTCCGTTGGCGATCGAGGCTTGCAAATCCTTCTGCGACTGCTGCTGGCAGGGGTTGAAATCCTTAAGATCGATGTCGAGTCGGGCGGGAATCGAGCCCTTGGCTTGATTGAACAACGTCTGGAACTTCGGCGACATGATGAGATGAGCGAGCAGCTTCTGCCCCTCGACGTAGTCAGGGTCGGTTTGCGTGAAGAAGACGACGGAATCCGAATTGAGGATGAAGCCAGGCTTGCCCCAGTTCGTGGGCGCCTGGGCGCATTGGTAGTCGGTCCCTTGCTTGAGTCCGGCGGCGGTGAAAATGCCGATCTGCCAGTCGCCCATGATCATGAACGCCGCCTGTCCCTTCGCGATCATGCTGGTTGCGGTGTTGTAGTCGCGGCCGGCAATCCCCGGATCCATGTATTTCGACACCATCAGCCGGAACTGCTCGAGCGCCTTGATCATTTCAGGCGAGCGCATCGCCGCGCTGTCGCCCTCGACAAAAGCCTTCTTGAAAAGGCCTTGGTCCATTCCGTAAAGGACCACCTCGAACGTCGTGGCGTCGGTCCAGTCCTGGCTGAAATGCGCGATGCAGATGAGATGCGCCGCGACCGCCTTATCGCAGTCGGCGTTGAATTCCGCCCAGGTCTTCGGCAAGCCCTTGATCCCCGCCTGCTCCATCGCCTTGGTCGAGCCCCAGATCCAGTTGATGCGGTGGATATTCATTGGCGCGGCGACCCAGTGGCCGCTCGGCTTCATCACGGGCAGCAGATCGGGCGCGACGACCTTGTCCCACCCCTCCGCGCTCGCGATCGGGTCGAGATTGGCGGTCTTCCCGGTTTCATTCCACTCGGCGATCTCCGGACCCTTGAGCTGCACCGCAGGCGGCGCATTGCCGGCGACGACGTCGGCGCGCAGCTTGGCCAGCGTGTTGGCGGTATGGCCGGCGATCGACGTCTGTTCCCATTTGCCGCCGGCGGCGGTGAACATCTCGCCGAGCTTGGCGATGGCTGCCGCATCGGAGCCCTCGGACCATTGACTGAGCAGGTTCGTCTTGGGTTCGGCCAGCGCTGCGGTCGTCGCTGCCGCGTACGCAAGAGCTCCAGCAAGCGCCGTCTTGATCGTGAGCATCGTTTCTCTCCCACCTGCGAGCCGGCGCGCCTGCGTCGGCTCTAGCGATTTCAGTTCAGATTTCTGCTATTTGCGCGCTCGCCGCGCGGCGTTTGTCGATAAGGAGATAAAGCGATTGATTCGAAGCGTCAAACACTAAGCGCAACACGCGCCGAACACTGCGATGCGGAGTCGTTCGCGCGGTCCGCCTGATGAGAAATCCATTGGGGGCTTGGGCGAATGGTGCGTGGGGCTGTGACATTGGCGGTGCTGCTGACGATCGGCGCGAGCGGCGTCTCGCTTGCTAGCGAGGCTCCGTTCCTCGGCGATTGGGCGCGCGGCGATGGCAAGACCAGGATCAGAGTGGCGTCCTGCGGCGCGGCCTTTTGCGGAGTCAACACTTGGGTGCGACCCGGCGTCTCCGGCGAAAAGGTTGGCGACACGCTTGTCGCCAAGGTCACGCCAGCCGGAGCCGGGCGTTGGTCAGGCACTGCATTCGACCGGCGGCGCAATCAACACTACACAATGAAGATCCATGTCGCCAATAATCACATGACCACCCAAGGATGCGTGTTGGGCGGGCTTGTGTGTCAAAGCATGGGCTGGACGCGCGTAAGTCGGTCGAAGTGAAATCCGACCCCGGCGGCGCCGAACTGCGTGTGCGCCACGCTGCCGACTTCGACGTGGCGCTGGCGCTGGATCAAACGAACGCGCGCGGGCAAATCGCCTTCACCAATTCACGAACAACAGCACCCCGGCAACGCCGAGCGTCCCCATCGAGACGAGATAGGCCATCTGAAGGGTGATGTTCTTCCAGAACAGAATTCGCGACAGCAGCGCGCATCGAACCGGCAGTTCCTCAACGTCCAGCGCCGGATCGGCGATGAACTCGAAATCCTCCGGGTTTGAATCACGCCAGATCGGGAACCGTTTTCGTCCCGCGCGGGGGAACCGCGGATAGACTGAGGCGAGCAGATTGAAGAAGATGACAATGAACGGCGCCAGGAGCACCGGAACGTTCAAATACTGGGGGTAGTGGTCGCGAAACTGCAGGACAGTCCCCATCATGATGGCGACGAAAAGAACCGCGATATTCGCCTTGATGTCGCTCAGACGAATTGAATCGCCGTATCCTGCGATCAGATTGCGTAGCTGAGCTTCGTGATCTTTGGATATCACCGGCATTTCGACACATACGATGCGGCTCGCGAAGCTGCGGCACTTGTCGAAGTGTTGCTCCCCCAAAACCGGATGGCGTTCATGGGCCGCCCCCGCCTGAATACCAGATGTAGACAAGCAAAAACATGCTCGCGACGATGCTCGCCATCGCGACAAAAAAACTGATGCGAATGTAAAGGGTCTTCCACCACAGCAGTTCCGAAAGCACCGAGCAACGCAGTTTCAGTTGCTCAAGCTCGTCCTCGGCTTCGACGACTTTGGCGAAATCGTTGATCGTGGCGGTGCGCGAGACGATGAAATGCTTGCCGCCGCGCTTGGGATAGCGAGGAATGAGCACCGCCAGCAGGCATATGTACACGATGAGGAATGGCAGCATAACGAAGGGAATCGGCAGATAGTGGGGAAATCGCGGATAGTTGCCGAGGACCGGGCCCATCATGAAGGCGACGAACAGGATCGCGATATTGGCCTTGAAATCGCTTTGGCGGATCGCATCGGTATAGCCCGCGATCAACCCGCGATAAGGTTGAGCGGGATCGGCGGCGATCTTGTTCATCCCTCAGCCGGACACTCCACAAGGCCACCCGGCAGACGCGACCCTTTGCGCAATCCTGAGCATGGGCACACCGAAGTCCTTCGAGTGGAATTGGCGTGAACTGTGACGCCCTGTCAAGATCGGTTGAATTCGGCTTTTTGGGCGGGCATATAGTCCAAAAGCGGCGGCGATGCGAGCACGCGAGCCACCCTTTCGTCCCTAGACTTCGCTATCCAACGGCGGCGGCCAGGCAGTGGCTGTGTAGTCGGAGTTTCGGACCGCGAGGGCGGCCAGGAGCAACACGGCATTCGCCGCCATCACATAATACGTCGAAGCCAACGGATCCCCGGTAACGCCGACGAGCCACGTGACAACATAGGTCGCCGTGCCCCCAAAGATCGCAACGCCAAGCGCGTAAGTGAGCGCGAGCCCGGTCGAGCGGGTTCCCGGTGGAAAGACAAGAGGGATCAGCACAACCACGACGGCGACGCTGGCGGCGTGCAGCAAGCTCAGGATCGCAATCGCCAGGACGAGCGTCGTGGCGCTTGGATTGGCGATCAGAAATTTCATCACCGGAAACAATACGATCATCAGCACAATCCGTGGAGCGATCACGACCGGGCGAAGACCCCAGCGATCGGCCAACGCTCCGCCGGCGAGCGCTCCGAGGCAGCCGGTAATCCCGCGTGTGATCGTGCTGAGCATGGCGGACGACGCAGGCAAGTGAAGTGTGCGGATCGCATAGGGTGTCATGGTGATAAGAAAATATTGAGTGATCGTGCCCCCGCTGATGAGAGCAAGACCGAGCAGCACGCCTCGCCAGTTGGATCGAATGACAGCGGAGAGAATCGCGGTCGCACTGGGCGCGCGTTCTTGCGGCGGCTTTTCGAGGGTCTCAACCAGTTGGCTGCGAATGTAGACGCCGACCGGGACAATCAAGACGCCAAACGCGAACGGAACGCGCCAGCCCCAGTCGTTCAAGCTCGATTGCGACAGCGCCAACGCCAGCATGAAGCCGATCAAACCACCCAAAAGGCTGCTCAGGTTCTGACTTGCGAGCTGCCAACTCGCAAAGAGCATGCGCCGATTTCTTGGCGCGGCTTCGAGCAAAAACATGGTCGCGGGCCCCACCTCGCCTCCGACCGCGAATCCTTGAAAGAGGCGCGCGATAATCAAGAGGATCGGCGCCAAGACGCCGATCGTTTGGTAACCGGGCGTGAATGCAATGACGCCACTGCCGACGGCCATCAGTCCGATGGAGAGGGTCATCGCGGGCTTGCGTCCGGCGCGGTCGCCGTAAGCGCCGATGAGCGCGCCTCCAAGCGGCCTCGCGACGAAACCGACGCCGAAGGTGGCGGCCGACGCCAGATCGCTCACCAACACATTGTCAGACGGAAAGAACGCCTGGCCAATCATTCCCAGGAAGGTGGCGTAGACCGTGAAGTCGAAGAATTCGAAACCGTTGCCGAGGACCGCCGCGAAGACTCCTCGGGCTTTGAGCGCTGGCTGGGCACATGCGGGTGCGGCATCCGCCCCTGCGGTCAAGCGTCTCTCCTCACGTCCCGTCGCGACAACGTCTCAGGACCAAGGGCTCCTTGTCAACGGCAAGCATCCCTTGTCGACGGAATGCACGGCGTCGGCCGATCACAAGCCAGGACTCGCGTGTATCACTGGGTCAGAAGCCGAAGAATTCGCGCCGCAGCGCGTCCTCGTAAAGGCGCTTCCGGTAGTCGGCTTCCCTGTGCAGCCTGTGCTCGCGGAAATGGGCCGCCTCCCATTTGTCGAGATCTACGACGTTATGATTGCCGGAAGCCAGCGCCTCCTCCTCGCGGATCGCCGTGACCCAATTTTACACGGCCCCCTTGTAGGTTGCCTGCAATTGGTCCAGTTCCTGCTGAAGATCCGCTGAAATGTCGGCCATGGGCTTCCCCCTGCTCGCTTTCGCTTATCGATGCTTTATGAACAAAAGACGGCACCGAAGCGCTTTGCAATTCAACCCGAAGCGCCGAGGCTCTAGCCACCGGGAGTCACCACAGCATCGTCCAAGATAGGGCGCTCGCTTCGGGAGAGCCGGCGGACGGCTGGCACTCCAAAAGCATGGCGCGAAGCCCGCGGCCCTCGGGGCTCGTGCACTCGAGCAATTCGTTCATCTTGCGGAGGCGCCGCACCAGCGTCTTCATGAATCCGACAGCGCGTTCCGGGTTCTCCTCGATTGCGGCGACGAAGTCTTGATAGGAGGCGGCGAGGCATTCCGTGTCGCATACCGCGGTGACGGTCGCGGATCGCGGGCCCGGATCGATCAGGCTCATTTCGCCGAACACTTCTCCGGTCTCAAGCCGGCCAACAGTCTGGGCTTTGTCGCCACGGCCCACGCTCACGTCCACCGCCCCGCTGACGATGAAGTACGCCGTATCGCCCTCGTCGCCCTCACGGATGATCGTTTCTCCGGCCTTGAACGCAACGTTTTGCATGAATGCCTCCACGGGAGCTTCGCGCCCGCGACGTCGGTTATATCAGGTTTCAGCATGGTTAGCGTCGCAAGGGCTTGGCGTCTCCGGCGGCCGCCGCGGGCCCTGCCTCTACTCCTCGAACCGTTCGCTCATACCTGTCGACTTGGCCGGCGCGATCGACGCATCCGGCTTCTGCGCCTTAAGGCCTGGATCGCGGAAGCGGTTGACGATCGGATAGCGCCGGTCTCGACCAAAATTCTTCGGTCCGACCTTGACCCCCGGCGCCGACTGGCGCCGCTTATATTCGGCGAGATAAAGCAGGCGCTCGATCTTGCGCACCGTCTCTGGATCGAAACCATCAGCCACAATGTCGGCGATGCGCATCTCCTTTTCGACCAGGCCATGCAGAATGCCGTCGAGCACCGGATAGGGCGGCAGCGAATCCTCGTCCTTCTGGTTCTCGCGCAGTTCCGCGCTCGGCGGCTTGACGATGATGTTCTCGGGGATCACCTCGCCATCTGGCCCGAGCGCGCCCTTGGGCTTCCAGCGGTTGCGCAACGCGGAAAGGCGAAAGACCTCCATCTTGTAGAGGTCCTTGATCGGGTTGAAGCCGCCGTTCATGTCGCCGTAGAGCGTGGCATAGCCGACCGACATTTCCGACTTGTTGCCGGTCGTCACCACCATCGCGCCGGTCTTGTTGGAGATCGCCATCAGGATCAAGCCCCGCGCGCGGCTCTGGATGTTCTCTTCGGTGATGTCGCGCGGCTTGCCGGCGAACATGCGCTTAAGCGCATGCTCCACGCCCTCGACCGGCTCGGCGATCGGCACGATGTCGTAGCGGACGCCGAGCGCCTTCGCGCATTGGGCCGCGTCCGAAAGCGATTCGTTTGAGGTGAAGCGATAGGGGAGCATCACCGCTTGCACGCGCTCAGCCCCCAGCGCATCGACCGCCATCGCGGCGCACAGAGCCGAATCGACGCCCCCGGAGAGGCCGAGCACGATTCCAGGAAAGCGGTTGTTCTCGACATAGTCGCGCAGACCCATCACGCAGGCCGAATAGTCCGCTTCGTCCCCCTCTTCGACAATCTCGCGCGGGCCCTCGACGCAGCGCCAGCCGCCCTCGCCTCGCTCCCACACGGTGCGGGCCACCATTGGGCGGAAGGCGGGCAATTGCGCGCCGAGGCTGCGGTCGGAGTTGAGCGCGAACGAGCCGCCGTCGAACACGAGCTCATCCTGACCGCCGACCATGTTGAGATAGATGAGCGGCAGCCCGCTCTCGACGACGCGCGTCACAGCGATGGTCTGGCGAATGGCGAGCTTGTCGCGCTCATAAGGCGAGGCGTTGCCCACCAGCAGAATTTCACCCCCGGTTTCGAGGATGCACTCGACCGGGTCGGGACCCCAGATGTCCTCGCAGATCGGAACGCCGACGCGCGCGCCGCGAAAGACGATCGGCCCCGGCGACGGTCCCGGCGTGAAGACGCGCTTCTCGTCGAAGACGCCGTAATTGGGCAGGTCAACCTTGAACCGCACCGCCTCGATCCGCCCGCCGTCGAGGAGCGCCATAGCGTTGTGCAGCTTGCCCTCCTCATCGACCCAGGGCAGGCCGACCAGCGCCGCCGGGCCGCCGTCGGCGGTGTCGCGCGCCAGCTGCTCACAAGCCGCGCGACAGGCCTCCTGAAATGCCGGCTTCAGGACCAAATCCTCGGGCGGATAGCCGGAGAGATAGAGCTCCGGCGCCATCACGATGTCTGCCCCGAAGGCGGCGGCATCCTTGCGCGCTTTGCGCAGGCGGTCGCGGTTGCCCGAAATGTCGCCGACGATCGCGGGGATTTGGGCGAGCGCGATGACGAGACGATTGGCGGGCGGGGACATGGGGAAGACTTAGCGCGACGCCTGCAGCCCGCGCAATCAACTCAGGCGCCCTTCGCGCGCCAGCGGATCAGGCGCACGGCGCGCGCGCGTCCCGAGCGACGACGGCGATGAGCAGCAGAACGCCTAGGCCCAGCCACGTATAGCCGCGACCCAGAAACGTCCGCTTGAATGTCTCGACCCAATTCCGCGGTTTATCCTTTGAGAGGAGTTCCGGCGGCAGTGCGGAGCGAATTTCCGGCGCATCGAGCAATTCGCGCAACCGGCCCGATGTGTCGTAAGGGATTTCCAATATCGGGGCGCCCGAGAGATGTGAAGCGTCCCCGGTGGCGAGATAATCCCGCACATTTTTCTCTTCGACCGCGGCGGTTTGGCGCCTGAACTCCAATGACCCGGGCAATGGGTGCGCTGGATAAGCGAGCGACCCTGCGACGATGGCCAGCCATGCCGCGAGCGCCAGGGAATGCCAGACCCGGCGCTTGCCGCCGATCGGCTCGGACCCCAAGAGCCAAAAGAGGCTGATCATGTTGATCGAGAGCCCAATCAACAGCGTGTCGAAATATCGGGTCTCGACCGGCGCCGCCGCCCGTCCCGCCGCGAAGGCAAGGAATTGGGTCAGGATCCATCCGAATGCCGCGACATTGAACCAGCGCGGATCGTTCAACATTGGGCGATCGGCGAAAGCGCGCAGGCAGAACACCGCCGACGGCAAGCCGACGAGCACCCCCAGATTGGGAGGAGCAGGCCAACTCGCCAACTCGAAAAACGCCGACAGGAATTGTCTCGCTGAGTGCGCCCTGAAGGGGTCCGACGCCGCCGCGTGAAGAACGAGGCTCGCCATAGCGAAAGTCGCCGCAGCCAGGGTGGCAATCCCGAGCCCTTCCCGTAGGCCCGCTCGGCGTCCGCAGGCCATTTGCAAGACATGCAGTCCTGATGCGGCGGCGAGTGTCAGCGCGCCGGAGGCCATGCAGAGAAACGAGCCGAGCGCGCAGAGGACTCCCGCCGCCCATCGCCCCGACCATGCCGGGCTGTCCGACAGAAACCACAGGCTCGCAAACGAAAACATCAACAGCAAATAGAAGTGCGTGTTGAGTCCCATCAACATATTATCGTAGCTCAAGGGAAGTGAGTTCATGAGAGTCGATAACATAATCGCGACCAGTGCCCAGCCCGAGCGCAGCACGCGAGCTAACGCGTAGCTGATTGCAACCACCGTCACGGCGTCGAGCAGCGCGTTGGCGATCATTTGCAGGACAACGTCCCAGTAGCCGGACAGATTGAAGATCGCCAGAATCACCAATCGGGTGAATAAAATGATATGTTCGTTGAGCGGGCGGAACAGGTCGCCGACGGTCAGCGATCCCTGGAGATAGGGTCGCAGGAGGTCGGCGGCATCGCAGTCCCATTCATCCATGAAGGGCGTCGAATTGCCTCCATGATTGATGACCGCGGCGCGGGATCCAACAAGAATGAGAAAGAGCGATACGAGCAGAAGCGTTTTGCGTCTCCTGTCGATGAGCGCCAGATATCGTCCTCCAAAATCCATGAAATTCCTTGAGTGACGCCGGCTCGGGCCGGCATATTATGTTTTGCAGGCTATATGTGCGCCGGTTTTCTTTGCTTGCCGAAGCAGTTGCAATAAAGGCGCCTAACGAACTGAAAAGATTGAGACGTGCGGCAAAACCGCACAGCCTCGGAGAACCGACGCGCCGCAGAGGCGTCGCCCCCCTCGCCCCTCATCGCACGACGCTCACGATCTTCGCCAAGCCGAGATTGAAGGCGCGCGAGGTCGCCTCCGCAAAGTCGCCCTTCATGGCGAGCGCGCGCTCCTCGATCAGCTTCCATGACAGGATCGCGATCGCGACCGAAACGACCGCCGACGAAGCCATCATCGCGGCGAGCGACATGGCTGGGAACAGAAGGGCCACTGTCTGCTGGACCGGGAAAGCGTAGATATAGACTCCGTAGGAATAGTCGCCCCAGTCGTTGAACGCGCGGATGCGCCCGCCGGGCACATAGACCAAATGAAGGACCAACGGGGCGAGGCAGGCCACATAGACGACAAAGAAGATCGCCTGGTCGAACGAGGCCAATGCAAGCGCCGCGAGCAGTCCGACGAGCAAGCGAGGACCGACCGGTATCCGTTCGCGCCAAACGAAGAGGCTTGATCCGTAAAGGAACATGAAGATGCGAATGTTCGCGCCGTTATACGTGCCTCCGGTCAACCGCGCGCTGAGCACGATCGCGATCAGCGCGGCGGCCGAGATCGGCAAGACAACGCGCATCGCCTTAAGCCGCAGCGCGGGCACGACCGCAAGGGCGACCCAGATGGCGGCAAGATAGAGATACATGCGCACTTCGACCGGCATCGTCCATAACGAGCCGTTGAACTCGCCTTTGAGCGGCACGGTCTCGAACACGCCCGGCAGCGAATAACGGATGCCGCCGATGAGCGTCGCGCATTTGCGGAAATATTCCCATGTCGCCGGCGACGTGTAGTACTCGCCGCGCGGCAGAACCGTCAGCGCGGGCGCGAGAACGAACACGGTCAAAACGAGCATGACCCACATGCCTGGATAGACGCGCAGAATCCGCGCCCAGAGGTAGGCGATCAGATCCTTCCGCACGACCAGGCTCGCGGTGACGAGAAAACCGCTGGTCACGAACAGCATGTCGAGGCCCATTTCGCCGAGGGAAAACCCGAGCCGCTTGAAAAAAAATTCGCGTTCCGGCGGCAGTCCGAGCACAGCGACGCTGTGCGCGAACAGCACCGTCATGGCCGCGGAAAAGCGCAGAAGCGTGAAGTTGTTGTCCCGCCCGACGGCGTATTCGGACAGCCGCACCGCGCGCCCCCTAGAGCTGGTTGCTCTTGGCCGGAATCGTCATCGCGAGGAGCGAAGCGACGTGGCGATCCAGGAGTCGTTCGGCGCCCTTGGTTCCCCTGGATTGCTTCGCTGCGCTCCCAATGACGACTCTGGCTACGCTCATAAAGCCGTCACTCGGCCGCCCGAACCGGCCGTTCAGGCGCGGCGAGACGCTCCGCCTTCAGAAGATCGGCGACCATGAAGGCCATTTCGATCGCTTGCTCCGCGTTGAGGCGTGGATCGCAATAGGTGTGATAGCGATCATGTAGATCCGCTTCCGAAATCGCGCGCGCTCCGCCGGTGCACTCGGTGACGTTCTTGCCCGTCATTTCGAGATGGACGCCGCCGGCATAGACGCCCTCCACGCGGCAGGCGGCGAAGAAATTGCGCACCTCCTGGGCGATGCGTTCGATTGGCCTCGTCTTATAGCCGTTCGAAGTCTTGATCGTATTGCCGTGCATCGGATCTGACACCCACAAGAGCTTGCGGCCTTCGCGCTTGACCGCACGCAAGAGCGGCGGCAGGGCGGCATCGACCTTGTCCGCGCCGAAACGGCAGATCAGCGTGAGCCGCCCCGGTTCCTCTTCAGGGTCCAGAACTTCGATGAGGCGAATAAGCTCATCAGGGCTAAGCGAAGGGCCGCATTTGAGGCCGATCGGGTTCTTCAAGCCGCGGCAGAATTCCACGTGAGCGCCGCCGAGCTGGCGCGTCCGGTCGCCGATCCAGATCATGTGACCAGAGGTCGCGTAATAGTCGCCGGAGGTTGAATCGAGCCGCGTCATCGCCTGCTCGTACCCGAGCAGCAGCGCCTCGTGCGAGGTGTAGAAGTCCGTGGCCCTGAGTTCCGGATGCGCTTCGGCGTCGAGCCCGATCGCGCGCATGAATCCGAGCGTCTCGGTGATCCGGTCGGCGAGTTCCTGATAGCGTTCGGATTGCGGGCTGTCCTTGACGAACCCGAGCATCCAGCGATGGACATTCTCGAGGTTGGCGTAGCCGCCATTGGCGAAGGCGCGCAAAAGGTTAAGCGTCGCCGCGGACTGGCGATAGGCTTCCAGGTGCCGGCGCGGATCGGGCGCGCGCGCGCCGGCCGTAAACTCGATGTCGTTGACGATGTCGCCGCGATAGGCCGGCAGACTGACGCCGTCGATCGTCTCGAAGTCGGAGGACCGGGGCTTCGCGAACTGGCCGGCGACGCGGCCGACCTTCACGATCGGCGAAGCGGCGGCGAAAGTCATGACCACCGCCATCTGCAGGAACACCCGGAAGAAATCGCGGATGTTATCAGCCGAATGTTCGCCGAAACTCTCGGCGCAATCGCCGCCCTGCAGCAGGAATGCCTCGCCGCCGGCCGCCTTGCCGAGAGCCCGCTTCAGTTTGCGCGCTTCCCCGGCAAAAACCAGCGGCGGGTAGCCGGCAAGCTGGCGCTCCGCGTCGGCCAGCGCCGCGCGGTCTGCGTATTCCGGCGCCTGCGCGATCGGTTTCGTCCGCCAGCTCTCAGGGGTCCAACGTTGGTTCAGCATTTTCCACGCCATGGGCAGAGCGGCAGGGCATGCCGCTTCTTGAACGCCACGCCGTTCTTATACAGTGCGAGGCTTAAGGCCAATATGCCGATTTTCGAGGCGGCCGCGCATTTTATCGAACGCCTTCGGCCCGGAACGGCGTCGTACGCCGGCCTATGATGTGAGACCATGGCAGAAAGCAGAAGCCAACACCGATTCGCCGTGTGACCGCCTTTTCCTCCATTGCCGCGCTGCTGTTGTCCGTGCTGATGCTGATCGGCGGCAACAGCCTGGTGGGCATCGTGACGCCGTTGAGAGCCCGCATCGAGGGTTTCCCCGATCTCGTTGTGGGGCTGCTCGGCTCCGTCTATTTCGCCGGAATGCTGGCTGGAACGCTGGCGGCGCCGGCGATTATCCGCCGCGGCGGCCACATCAGGGCCTACGCGGCGTTTGTGGCGCTCGCGGTCGTTTCGGTGATCCTCATGCCCGTCATGGTTTCCCAATGGGCCTGGCTCAGCTGTCGCGCGCTCCTGGGCTTTGTGTTCGCCGGCCTTTACGCCGTCATCGAGGCGTGGATCAACGCCAAGGCGACCAACGCCAATCGCGGCGTGCTCTACGCGCTCTACCAGATCGCAAACTTCGCCGCTTCCGGGAGCGGGCAATTGGCTCTCAGGCCTCTTGGAGCGGGCGGTTTTTCCCCTTTCGCAGTTGCCGGCGCGCTGCTCGCGCTCGCCACCGTGCCGATGGCGATGACCAGCGTCGATCCGCCCGCCCAGCCGCGAAGCGTGCGTCCCCGCCTCATCTGGCTCGTGCGCATGGCGCCGATTCCGTGTTTCGCTGTGCTGGCCGCCGGCGCGGCGAACGGCGCCCTGTTCGCGCTCGGGCCGGTTTTCGCCGTTGGGATCGGCATGGCGCCGACAAGCGCGCCGTTATTCACCTCTTCGATCGTCCTGGGATCGGCGCTCGGCGTTTTGCCGATCGCCGCGCTCTCCGACCGCGTCGACCGCCGGCTGGTTATCGCCGCCGTCATGATCGCAGGCGCGGCATGCGAAGTCGCCTTGAGCCGTATCGCGGCGCCCGGCGCGTGGCTACTGACCTTAGGATTTCTCGTCGGCCTGACGACCTATTCCCTCTACACGCTCGCAGTCTCTCTCGCCAACGATCATGGCGATCCGCATGACCTGATCTTCATCTCGGTCGGGCTTTTGTTTATCTACTGCGTCGCGGCGATCGCCGCTCCCGCGCTGGCCTCGGTCCTCATGAAGGACTTTGGTCCGCGCATGCTTTTCATCCAGAACGCCTACGTGCACATGGCGGTGGCGGCGCTCGCCCTTTGGCGGCTCTTGGCCGAGCCTCGGCGAAACCGAACCCGGTCCGCTTAAAGGCGCTAAGTTTGAACGGAATCGTCATATGTGGACGGCCCCTGTTGGCAAGCGTGTTTTGGCGTTTTGAACGGTTTGGTCGGCTGCGGTCATATGTCCGGCCTGTTGGCGCGGCGCTGTGGCCGCTGGCCTTGATGAAGTCCGACGGCCTCGGTCCGTTATCATTGCGGCGAGCTTGACGCTCATGACGATTCGCGGGGTGTCCTTGGCATTCGGTGGCGACCATTGTCGTTCATCACGTCTCGTTGCGCTCGCCAAATTCTTAGGAAGCGGGAGTTCTTCGCGATAGCCTGTTGTTCTATGCTTTGGCGAAGATCTCCTGGTGGAAGACTTCCCCGGTCGTCATGATCGCCCAACAGATCCTCGCCAGCTTGTTGGCGAGCGCCACGGCGACCAGGCGCTCCGGCTTTTTCGCCCGCAGCGTGGCGATCCACTCGGCCAGAGCGCCCTGGCGTTTGCTGGCGACGCGCAGCGCCGACGTGCAGCCCACGACGAGCATCTTGCGGATGTACCGATTGCCCTGCTTGGTGATGCCGCCAAGCTTCTCCTTGCCGCCGCTCGAGTTCTGCCTCGGCGTCAAGCCCAGCCACGCCGCGAAGTCGCGCCCGGATTTGAACACGCTCGGGTCGGGGACGCTGGCCCCGATCGCCGAGGCGATGATCGGGCCAACGCCGGGGATCTGATCGAGCAACAGACTCAGCCTGCTTCCGGCATTGGCCTTGGCGATCCTTTTCTCCGCGGCGCCGATCGAGCGATCGAGCCCTTCGAGATGCGAGGCAAGGAGCTTCAGGGTCTCTCTCGCTTCTGCCGGCAGAGACGCGTCGTTGCCCGCCAGCGCGAGCAACTCGCCGACGCGGCCAATGCCCTTGGCCACAACGAGACCGAACTCCGCCATATGGCTGCGCAGAGCGTTGACACTCATCGTGCGCTGCTTGATGAGCAGTTCGCGGGTTTTGTGCAGCATCAGCACGGCTTGCTGATCCGCGCTCTTGACTGGCACGAACCGCATGTCAGTCTGCGACATCGCCTCACAGACCGCCGCCGCATCGACCGCATCGTTCTTGCCCCGCTTGACATAGGGCTTGATGGAGGCCGGAGGCATCAACACCACCTCGTGGCCCATCGTGGTCAGCTCGCGCGCCCAATAATGGGCCGAGCCGCAAGCCTCCATGCCGACGCGGCAAGGCGCGATCCGAGCAAAAAACGCTCGTATCTTTGTCCGGCTCAATTTGCGGTTCACGGCCGAACCGCCTTCGCCCTCAAGCGCATGAAGCTGAAAATAGT
>DASXXT010000351.1:0-5165 GCA_036502965.1 Roseiarcus sp.
TCGACGACGACGTCCCTGTTGAGATTGCGGAGCGCGGGCCCGAGCTTTTCGCTTTGCGACCGGGTGATCGTCTTCAGCGGCCCCTCGTCGCGTTCCTTGTTCCAGATCGCTTCATAGTCGCGGCCTTTGGCGCGCGGCCGCCGAAGCAGAATGACCTGCAAGATCGGCAGCCATAGGGCGCGTGGCGTCTCGATGACGCGGCGGTCGGAGAGAAACTCGCTCAAATAGCGCCGAATCGACCAATAGTCGGTCCCTTCCGGAGTGCCGAGATTGGCGATCAGCACCCCGACCCGGGCGCTTGAGCCCGGCGGAGCGCCCGCCGGACGAGAGGCTCGGGCTTCATTCGGCAGTTTCGATACGTTCATAAACGCGCCTTATCGAGCGCCGGCCGTGTCCGCGGCCTGCGGAATCCCCTCAATTGCCGATAGTCGGCGTGAAATTGGTCGCGACTCCGTTGATGCAATAACGCAGACCTGTTGGCGGCGGCCCGTCCGGAAAGACATGACCGAGATGCGAGCCGCAGCGTGCGCAATGCACTTCGGTGCGGGTCATGCCGAAGCTGCGGTCGACGGTCGTTTCGACCGACCCGTCGACCGGAATATTGAAGCTCGGCCAGCCGGTGCCGCTCTCGAACTTGGTCTTGCTCTCAAACAAATGCTGCCCGCAGCCGGCGCAAACGAAGACCCCCGGCCGCTTCTCGTGCAGGAGCGCGCAGCTGCCCGGCCGCTCGGTGCCGTGCCCGCGCATGATGTCGTATTGCTCCGGGGTCAGGATCTTGCGCCATTCGGCGTCGGTGTGCGTGACGGGGAAGTGGTCTTGTTTCATGAGAACCTCCTTGAGAGCCATTATATAGCCGCGATCGGCGGGGGGACACGCCATATACGTTTGAGAACGACCCTAAGTTACTTACCCCTCGAACACCACGGTCTTGCCGTGGTTCAAGAGCACCCGGTCCTCCAGCACGTTGGCGACGGCCCTGGCAAGCACGCGGCGCTCGATGTCGCGCCCCTTGCGAACCAGGTCCTCCGGCGTGTCGCGGTGGCTGATGCGCTCGACATCCTGTTCGACGATCGGCCCCTCGTCGAGATCGGAGGTGACGAAATGGGCCGTCGCCCCGATCAACTTGACGCCGCGCTGATGCGCCTGGTGATAGGGCTTCGCCCCCTTGAATCCGGGCAGGAACGAGTGATGGATGTTGACGCAGCGACCCTGCAGCTTGGCGGCGAAGCCATCCGACAGAACCTGCATGTAGCGCGCGAAAATGACGAGATCGGCGCTCATGGACTTGATCACCTCCCACGCCTGAGCTTCCTGCTCCATCTTGGTTTGCTTGGTGATCGGCAGATAATGGAAGGGAATGCCGCCGAATTCGATATGGGCGTAGGTCTCACGCGGATAATTGGCGATGATCGCCACAGGATCCATTTCGAGTTCACCGCTGCGCCAGCGATAGAGGAGATCGACCAGGCAATGGTCGAAGCGCGATACCATGAGAACGACGCGCTTTCGCTGATCGACGGGGCGCATCGACAATGTCATCGCGAAGCCGATGGCGATCGCCTTGAAGGTCTCGCGCAAAGCATCGATGTCCGCATGCGGCGCGGCGGAGTTGAATGACACCCGCATGAAGAAGTCGCCAGTCTCTGTGTCGTCGAACTGCTGGGCGTCGAGAATGTTGAACCCGCCGTCGAACAGCGCGGCCGAGACCTTCGCCACGATCCCGGGCCGGTTGACGCACGACAATGTGAGAATGTGGCGTGCGCTCGACACTCGGACTCCTTATGATGACGCACAGCCGAGGGCGGCCCGCGCCTGCTACCGGTTCACCTGCTTCAGCAGGGCCTCGACCGAAGGCAGAATGTTCTGAACGATGACCTCGACTCCTTGGGCGTTCGGGTGCAGCCCGTCGTGCTGGTCGAGCTTCGGGTCGCCCGCGACGCCGTCAAGGAAGAACGGATAGAGCGAAACATCGTAAGTTTTCGCCAAGGCCGGATAGATGGCGGAGAATTCGCCCGCGTACTCACCGCCGAGGTTGGGAGCAGCCCGCATGCCGGCAAGGAGCACAGGCAAATGGGCGGCCCGGGCTCTGTCCAGAATCGCCGCCAGCGTCGTCTTGGTCGCCTCGGGCTTCATGCCCCGCAGCATATCGTTGGCGCCAAGCTCGACGAGCAGCGCGTCGGCGTCTTTGGACACTGCCCAGTCATAGCGGGCGAGCCCACCTGCGGCTGTGTCGCCGGAGACGCCGGCGTTGATAACCTTGACGTCCCAGCCTTTTGCGCGAAGCGCCGCTTCGAGGCGATCGGGAAAAGCCTTGCCGGGCGGCAAGCCGTATCCAGCAGTCAGACTGTCGCCTAAGGCGACAAGGCGCAGCGTGCGCGCAGCGGCGGCGTGCGAGGCGGTCGCCAGGACCGCCGCGAACGTCAACGCCTGGACGAAGAGGCGCAAATGCCCATATGAGGGCGACTTGGTCTTAAGGTGCTCGGGCAATGGTCTTTCCTGCGGTCGCGATGCGCGGCGTCGACCTCAGTCTCGGCCGCGGCGCGGCTCGGGTGCATATCCTGCGCGACGTGGCTCTGACAATCGGCAAAGGCGAGGCGGTCGGCATAATCGGGGCTTCCGGCTCGGGCAAATCGACGCTTCTGATGATCATGGCCGGCCTTGAGCGGCCGGACAAAGGCGAGGTTGAGATTGACGGCGTCAAGCTCGGCGCCTTGAACGAAGACGGCTTGGCGCGGTTTCGCGGGCAGCGCATCGGCATTGTGTTCCAGTCCTTTCACCTGATCCCGACGATGACCGCGCTCGAAAACGTCGCGGCGCCGCTTGAGCTTGCCGGCGTAAGCGAGGCGGCCAAGCGCGCGAGGGCCGAACTCGAGCAGGTGGGTCTCGGGGACCGCCTCGCTCATTATCCTGCGCAGTTGTCGGGAGGCGAGCAGCAACGCGTGGCGCTGGCCCGCGCGCTTTGCCCGCGGCCATCGCTCTTGATCGCGGACGAGCCGACCGGCAATCTCGACGAGACAACTGGGCGCGCAATCATCGACATGATATTCGATCTGCCCGCCCGGCGTGGAGCGACCCTGGCGCTCGTCACGCACGACGCCGCGCTCGCCTCGCGTTGCGATCGCGTGATAGGCATGCGCTCGGGTAGGGTCGAGGAGACGCCGCCCGTCGCCGTCACCGTATGAACGCTCCCGCCGCTTTGCCTCGGGCTGGCGGGCGCGCGTCGGCCATGCGCTTCGCCTTTCGCGACTTGCGCGGCGGACTGGCGGGCTTACGCATCTTTCTCCTCTGCATTGCCCTTGGCGTGGCGGCGATCGTCGGAGTGGAAAGTCTCGCCCGCGCGCTCAACGACGGCATGGGTCGCGAGGGACGCGTGATCCTCGGCGGCGACGCGTCGTTTGCGTTGATCCATCGCCGCCTTTCTCCTGACGAGCAGCGCTTTCTCGAAGCTCATGGCTCGCTGTCGACGATTGCGACGGTCCGGGGCATGGCGAGAGCACCCAGCGGTGATGCGGCGCTGATTGAAATCAAGGCCGTGGAACCCTCATGGCCGCGCCTTGGCTCCGCAGTCTTCGCGCCCGCCATGCCGCTCGATGACGCGCTCGGCGAACGGGACGGCGTGTTCGGTGCGGCGGTGGAAGAGGCGCTGCTGGCTCGGCTCAACCTCAAGCTCGGCGATATCATTCGCATCGGCGAAGCGAATTTCGCCCTTCGCACCGTCCTCGTCAGCGAGCCGGATCGGCTGGCGACGGGCGTGGGGTTCGGGCCGCGAGTGCTCATTTCGCAAGTGGCTCTCGACGCAACGAAACTGGTTCAGCCTGGCTCGCTGGTCAGGTGGACGACGCGCGTGGTCATGGACGGCCCAAGCGGGGCGCCGGACAATTCCGCCGTCCAGGCCCTCATGGACCAAGCGAAGCGGACCTTCCCCGAGGCCGGATGGGATGCTCGCTCGAGGCTCAGCATTAACCCGGACTTCAGTCGCGATCTCGACCGCTTCGCTGAGTTCCTGACGCTGGCCGGACTCCTGTCACTGGTCGTCGGCGGGGTCGGCGTGGCGAATGCGGCGCAAGGTTTCGTCGAGCGAAAACGCGCGACGCTCGCAATTCTCAAGGCGATTGGCGCGACCGGATCCGGCGTCGTGGCGCTTGCGCTGGTCGAGTTCATGATCGTGGCGCTGATCGGGGCGCTCGCCGGCGCTGGCCTGGGCTCGGCGATCCCGTTCGCGGTCGCTTGGCTATTCGGATCCTTGCTGCCGATCCCGCTCGCGCCCACGATCGCGCCGAGCCTCGTTGGCCTCGGGCTGACGTACGGACTGTTGACTGCGCTCGCCTTCTCGATCGCGCCGCTCGGACGAGCGCACGATCTGCCTGTGACCACGCTGATCCGCGACCTGGTCGAGGAACGCCAGGGCTGGCCTCGCAAACGCTATCTCGCCGGGGCGGCGCTCGCCGGAGCGGCGCTTGTCGCGCTCGCCGTCCTGACCAGCCCGCAACAATCGATCGCGGCGATGGTCGCAGGCGCGACGGTCGCGGCGTTTCTCGCGCTGCGTCTTGTCGCCTTCGGCATCGCTTATCTTGCGCGGCGCGCGCCTCGTTCGCGCTTCGTCGAGTGGCGCATGGCGCTCGCCGCGATCCATAAGCCCGGCGCGCTGACGCCATCCGTCGTGTTGTCGCTCGGCTTAGGGCTAACCGCCCTCGTCGCGCTCACGCTTGTCGAGGCCAACATGCGCGCCGAATTGCGTGAGTCTCAACCCGGCGTGACGCCAAGCTTCTTTTTCCTCGATGTGCGCGGCGCCGACGCAGGCGCGTTCGTCGACTTCGTGAAGCGCGAGGCCCCGGGCGTCAAAATCAGCGAGACGCCAATGATGCGGGGGCGCTTCGTGCGCCTCGGCGACAGGCCGGTCGAAAAGGTCAAGCCCAGCGACAAGGTCGCCTGGGCGCTGGAAGGCGACCGCGGCGTCACCTTCGCCGGCAAACCGCCGGAGGGCTCCGAGGTTGTCGCCGGCGAATGGTGGCCAAGCGACTATTCCGGGCCGCCGCTGGTGTCGATGGAGAAGGAGGTGGCGGAGGGCCTCGGTCTTAGCGTCGGCGACACCGTCGTCGTCAACGTGCTCGGTCGCGACATTGCGGCGAGACTGGCCAACTTGCGCAAAGTGAATTGGCGCAGCT
>DASXXT010000352.1:0-2528 GCA_036502965.1 Roseiarcus sp.
TTCGGCAGCTTCGAGGATCGACCCATTCGCCAACCCGCTCGGCTTGAAGCGGAGCGCGACCTTGGGAACGAGACCCGCACGGCATAGGCCGAGCCGGCGCCGAAGGCAATCCGCGGACGGCTGCGCCTGGGGTGCCGCTCAAGCAGCGGCTTGGCGCGCCGGCGCGACGATCGTCTGGCGGATCGCCTCGCCAAGGGCCTTGGCTTCTTCGCTCGGGCGGCCCGGTGCGTGGATGAGACCCATGCGGGTCAAGGGCAATTCCGGCAATCCCTCGGCGCGCCCGAGAAGCTTAAGGCCAGGACCGACCATCGACGCGGGCAGGATCGTCGCCGCCAGCCCCGCACGCACGACCGTGCCGATCGCGGTGAAGTTCTTGGAGTAGAACCGCCCCCGCGTCACGCCGGGCGTCGCCGTCAGCGCTTCCTCGGTCGCGCGCCGCCAGCAACAGGTCGGGCTGCTGAGCGCGAGCGGAATCGGCGCCCCCTCCTCCACCCGGAATCGCTCGGAAGCGACCCACACGAGCGGCTCTTCGCGCAAAAGCTCCAGCCCCTTGAGCCCTTCGTAGTCGGTGATCAGCGCCAGATCCAGCGCCCCAGCGGCGACCTGGGGAGCAAGGTCGGTCGACGCCTCGCAAACGACCAAGACCTCGACCAGCGGATGGCGGCGATTGAAGCGGGCGAGGATTTCGGCCAGGAAGGATTCGGCGTAGTCATCCGGGATGCCGAGCCGGGCCGCGCCCCTTAGGCCCTCGCGCGACAGAGCCGCCATCGCGCCTGCCTCGGCCTGGACGATGCGCCGCGCGAATTCAATCAGCTTCTCGCCCTCTTCCGTGAGCCGCGCCCCGCGTCCGTGCTTGACGAACAACGCGCAGCCCAGCTGCTCCTCCAGCCGGCGGACATGCATCGAGACGGCTGACTGGGTCTTGTGCACCCGCTCGGCCGCTTTGGTGAACGAGCCGGAATCGACGATGGCGAGAAACGAGCGTAGCTGGTCGGTGTCGAGCATGGAACCAATCCGAAATTGTGATCGGTTACTCTACAAACATTCGTTGGACCGATCAATGGCTCGCACTATATAAATGAGCATCCCGAGATAAGCATCCCGAGATTGAACGATTTCAGCCGACGCCCCTTGGCGCCGAACGGGGAATCGTCTCTTCAAGTTGGAGGCGAATATGCTTGCTTCATACATGGGCTCCGGGCCGGCAAAGGCCCTGTGGCGCGTCTTCACCTGGCCGGCCCGCGTGGGCGCGGCGCGCCGCACGATGGCCGAATTGGCGCGAATGTCTGAATATGAGCTGCGCGACATTGGCCTCACTCGGTCTGATGTCAACGACGCGACGGCTCTGCCCCTGGACGCCGACCCGTCGGGACTTCTCGTGAGGCGACGGGCCTGGCGTGAGCGGTCCCTCGGCGAACGAACCGATCTCGCGGCCTGATCGACTCCTGGCTCTCCACAAAGGCGGCGAAAAGGTCTAGGACGTGCGTCCCGGACCTCCCAACGCCTTTGCGGAGCCTCTCATGACAGCGCATTCGGCTGTAGCCGGCGTCGAGATCAACGCCAAGCCCAGTGGCCGGCAGGCCGAAATTCTGCGCGCCGATGCGCTTGCCTTCCTTGCCGGCCTGCACCGGCGCTTCAATCGGCGGCGGCTGGAGCTCTTGGCGCGGCGCCAGGAGAGCCAAGAGCTGTTCGACGCCGGGCGGCTGCCGGACTTTCTACCCGAGACGAAATCCATCCGCGAGCGGGACTGGACGGTCGCCTCGATCCCGGCTGACCTTCTCGACCGACGGGTCGAGATCACTGGTCCCGTTGATCGCAAGATGATCGTCAACGCGCTCAATTCCGGCGCGAAGGTCTTCATGGCCGATTTCGAGGACGCGTCCTCGCCCGTATTCGCCAACATGGTCGAGGGCCAGGCCAACCTGAAGGACCGTTGGGCCGGAACAATCGACTTTACCGATCCCGTCAGCGGAAAGTCCTACGCGGTCAAGAGCCAGCCGGCCGCGCTGATGGTGCGGCCGCGCGGATGGCATCTGCCTGAACGCCATGTCGTCGTCGACGGCGAGGACGTGTCCGGCTCGCTGTTCGACTTCGGGCTTTACGCGTTCCACTGCGCCAAGGCCCAGATCGCCCAGGGCTCGACGCCGGCCTTCTACCTGCCCAAACTCGAGAGCCATCTCGAGGCCAGGCTCTGGAACGACGTTTTCTCCGACGCGGAGCGCGAGCTCGGCGTCCCGCATGGCGCCTTCAAGGCGACGGTGCTGATCGAGACGCTGCCCGCGGCCTTCGAGATGGACGAGATCCTCTACGAGCTGCGCGACCATATCGTCGGGCTCAACTGCGGGCGCTGGGACTATATCTTCTCGTTCATCAAGCGCCTCGGCAAGAACCCGGCCTTCCTCACGCCCGACCGGTCGGAAATGACGATGGGCAAGGCGTTTCTCAACGCCTATTCGCTTCTGCTGATCAAGACTTGCCATCGGCGCGGCGCCTTCGCCATGGGCGGCATGGCGGCGCAAATTCCGGTC
>DASXXT010000353.1:0-26476 GCA_036502965.1 Roseiarcus sp.
TCTAACGTCGGATCCGGCGGTCGCCAAATATCCCGGACCTATCCGACTGGTCTGACGCCCTATCTCGGCCGACTTCGCCTGGCCTCAACTATGCGAATCGAGGACGACGAACCAGTCGCCCGACCTGGTCTTGGCGTCCGCCGGTTGATCGGTGGTGACGAGGGTCATGCCGAATTTCAGCCGCTTGCGGACGGCTTCGCGCGCCGGCAGGTCGGCCTCGATGTGACCTTTCGACCGACGTTGGCGCCTCGCGTTGACCGCCGCGGCGCCACGTGTTCAATCGGCCGTCATGTCGCCTGCGCTCATCGCCATCGATTGGGGATCGTCGAGCTTTCGCGCGTATCTCATGTCGCCGAACGGCGAGGCGCTCGACGGGGTCGCCTCGGGCGACGGGATCGGGAGCGTCGCGTCCGGGGCGTATCCGGCGACGCTCAAGCGCCTGATCGGGAAATGGCTTGACGCTTATGGGTCTCTTCCGGTCGTCGCGTCAGGCATGGTCGGCAGCCGGCATGGCCGGCGCGAGGCGGCTTACGTCAAATGCCCCGCCGGCCCGCGCGACGTCGCCGCGCATCTGACGCCGGTCGAGGCCGACGGCCGGCGCATTCATCTGGCACCTGGCCTGTCCTTCGCAGACGCGGCCGGCGGGGACGTGATGCGGGGCGAGGAAACGGAAATCTTCGGCGTCGCCGATGCGGGCGCTCGACTGATCGTGTTGCCCGGCTCGCATTCGAAATGGGCGAAGGTCGAGGGCGATCGGGTCGTCGCGTTCAAGACTTTCGTCACCGGCGAATTGTTCGCGGCGTTGCGGGACCACACGATCGCCGGCGCCTTCGCGAGGGCCGCGCCCGCCAAAAGTCCGGGCGAAGCGTTCGCGCTCGGAGTTCACCGCGGCGCCGCGGCGGGGGCTTGCGAAGGAAAGTCCGGCTTGCTCGGCCTCCTGTTTGGCGCGCGATCGCTGCCGCTCATGGGCGCCCTCCCGGAGGAGGACGCCGGCGAGTATCTCTCCGGCCTCCTCATCGGGGCGGAAATCGGCGAGGGGCGCCGGCTCTTCCCGGGCGAGGCGCCGCATATCGCGGGCGCAGAGGCGCTGATCGAGCGCTATCGCGCCGCGTTCGAGGCGCTCGGCGTTTCCGCTCGCGCGGCGCCGCCGCGCGCCGCGGCGCGCGGGCTTTTTCGCATCGCCCGCGATGGGGGTCTCCTGTGAATTTGACGCTTGCGCCGACGCCGCTCGTCGCCATCCTGCGCGGTGTCACTCCGGACGAAGCGGATTCGATCGCCGCAGTCGTTGTCGAGGCGAGGTTCGGGGCCATCGAAGTGCCGCTCAATTCGCCCGATCCCTTGGCGAGCATCGAACTTATTGCGCGGCTTTTCGGCGACAAGGTTCTGGTCGGCGCGGGTACGGTGCTTGAACCGGGTCAGGTCGACGAGGTCGCGGAAGCGGGCGCAAAACTCGTGGTTGCGCCCAACGCCGATCCCACCGTGATCGAGCGCGCGGCTAAGCTCGGGCTCGTCGCCGTGCCTGGCGTCGCCACAATGACTGAGGCGTTTGCGGCGCTCAAGGCGGGCGCTTCGGGTTTAAAGCTTTTTCCCGGCGAAGCGCTTGGCCCTGATGTCGTGAAGGCGTGGCGCGCCGTCTTGCCGAAAGAGACGCAACTCTATCCCGTTGGAGGCGTGACGCCCGAGCGCATCGGTCCCTACCGGCGGGCGGGCGCAAACGGCTTCGGCATTGGCTCGGCGCTCTATAAGCCAGGCGGAAGCCTCGAAGAGGTTGCGCGCGCGGCGCAGATGTTCGTTAGGGCCTGGAAAGAGGCGGGTTAGCGGGCCGCGAGGATCAGTTCTGCCGCAAGAAGCCCAGCGTCCGGACGAGCGGCGGCATCGAGGGCCAATCAGGCAAGCGAGGCAGGAACGCCACACGCCCAGACGCCAGCGCTACGTCCGCGACCCACTCGCGCACTTCGCCGGCCATGCGGACGATCGGCCGCTCTCTTGGCTCGGGCTCAATTTGAGCCGGGGGCGGCAAGGAGGCCAGTAGCGGTGGGGTCTCTGAGGCAACCGCGGGACGTTCCGGCTGAGGCGACGGCGCCTCCGCCAGGGCGGGCTTTTTCCTGGCCACGGCTTTTGGCGCGAGCCTCGCCGCCGTTTTTTGCGCCGCCGGTCGTGGCTCGGGCAACGGCGGAGCCGCGACGGAAAGGGGGGAGGGGGCAACCGATGCGATCTGCGTTGCGGCGCTCTCCGAACGCCCGGCGTCGATCTCTCTCTCCTGATTGCGCTTCACAAAGCTGGCGATGAGTTCGCGCTCCTCGCGCAGCGATTGCACCATCGCGTCTTCGGACGCCGACGGTTGCGCCTGAATGACGATCGGGGGCGAGGGCGGCTGACGACCGTAATGGTTGACCAGCATCGCGCCAATCACGCTCGCCGTAGCCACTGGCAGGATCTCGTGGACGAATCTCGACGAAACCTTCGCCATGAGGTCGAGAGCGCGAATCGCCATGGCGCCTATCCTGGTCGTGGTCGACTCTGATGGCTTAGAAAGGAATTGTGACTGCAATCGCGAGAGATTGTGGTCGCAATCGATGCGTCGTGACCCTGCGGCCGGCCCTCTTCGCACCAGTGAGGGGATCACTCCAAATTGGTATGCCGTGCGCGCATCGTCTCCGAGGTCTCGTTGAAGTGCGGGCGAAGCTTGAGGACAACAAGCTCGAAGGCGATCATCTGCGCGGTCTCGAACAGCGAGCCCATTGGCAGGACGGAGAGCTTGCCGCCCTGATCGTTCGCCATCGTCTGGGCGGGAATGACCGTGACGATGTCGACTTGTTTGGCGAGTCCGCCTCCGGGTTGGGCGGTGACGAGCGCCGTGCGCGCGCCAGCTTTGCGCGCGACATCAACGAGCGTCTGCGCGGTTGGAAGATCGCCCGGTCCGGCGGAGGCGAAGAAGAGATCGCCGGACCCCAGCGCCGGCGTGGTCATGTCGCCCCAGACCGCGACGTCGCGGCCCATGTGAAAGAGGCGCATGGCGAAGCCGCGCATCTGCAACCCTTCCCGCCCGAGTCCGAAGACGACGATGCGCTTCGCGGCGACGATGGCCTCGATCAACCCGTCGAGCGCGTCTTCCGGCATGGCGGCGAACACGCCGGCAAGATCACTCAACGCGCCCTTCGCCAGCGCGCTCACGCTTTCCGCCATCATTACCTCCCTTTTCGAACTGGAGCCCAGTCACACCGATTTCCGCGTCACGATCGGGCACTCGACCTTGATTTGCCCCGGGCGGCGGCTGAGCGAGGTCACCGCAACGGGGCGGCAGCGTCCTGTTTCGAGGAGTTGGCCCGCTAAGGGGAGGACGCTGTCACCTCGTTTGGCAGACTGAACTGAAAGGTCGCGCCGCGTCCTGTGTCGCCGCTCGCCCACAAACGCCCGCCGTGCAACTCGACAATCCTCCGACTGATGGAGAGACCCATGCCGGTGCCTTGCGGCTTAGTGGTGAAGAACGCCTCGAAAAGGCGCTCGCTCTCTTCGGGAGGGAACCCGCTGCCGGTATCACTCACCGAAATCAGTAAGTGATCGTCTTCGATCCTCTTCGACGCAACTGTCAGCTCACCGCTCGTATCTTTCATCGCTTCTATGCCGTTGAGCATGAGGTTCATCAAAACCTGCTGCAGCTGTACGCGATCTGCTCTGGTGATTGGGAGTCCCGCGTCAAGCTCAGTGCGGATCGAAATTGAGTTACGGTTCGCCGTATCGCGGAGCAAACCGATCATCTCCCGAACAAGTGCGTTCAGGTCAACCGGTTCCGGTTGCGGTGGACCTCGCCGATAGATCGAGCGAACCCGGTCAATAATCTCAGCGGCGCGCATCACGTCCGCGACCATGCGCGAGGCGGCCGCACGCGCCTCTGTCATGTCGGGCGCATCACCGCTTTGCCAGCGTGCGCACGCCTTGGCGTTCATTACGGCGGCAGTGATCGGCTGCTTGATGTCATGGGCGAGTGAGGCAGCCAATTCTCCCATCATGCTCACGCGGTTGATGCGCGCGAGATCAGCCTCGAGCTGGCGCAACGTCTCGCGCTCTTCATCGGCCCGTTTGCGTTCGGTCACATCTACTGCCGTACCGACATATTCGTCTCCCGTCGCACCACGCAGTGGATGGGCTATCGACTGAACGTGCTTCAGTGTTCCGTCGGGCAGCACGATCCTGTGCTCCACAACGTACTCAACCTTGTCACTGACCGCCCTCTGAATATGCTCGTGCACCTTGTTACGGTCTTCTGGATGGACGCGTTGCCAGAATTTCTGATGCGGCGGTAGACCCTGCTGCGGATCGAATCCAAAAATCCGAAACATTTCCTCGGACCAGTAATGTCCCTGTCCAGTGACATGGCTCCACGCCCAACTCCCGGTGTGGGTTAACCGCTGTGCTTCGGCGAGATAAGCTTCACTTTGCCTGAGAGCTTGCTCCGCTCGGTCGCGTTCAATGGCGATGCGCACCACCTGCGTCCCGAACTCGATCAGTTTGAGATCCTCCGAATTCGGAGTTCGCGGTTCGCGATAGTACATGCAGAAGGTGCCCAGCACTTTTCCTTTCCAAGAAAGAACTGGATTCGACCAAGAGGCTCGCAACCCGTGCTTGAGCGCCGAAGCGCGATGCTCCGGCACCTCCCACAGCGCGTCGGTCGCGATGTCAGAGACTATGATTGCGCGTCCCCGGTAGGCCGCCGTACCGCAAGAGCCGGCACACGGTCCGATTGGAAGTCTTTCCATCTGCTGAGCCCAGGCCGTAGGCAGACTCGGCCCGGCAACCGAATTGAGATGAATACCATCGGGATTTAGCAACAAGACCGAAGCAAGCGTGCCGCTCCGCTGCTCCTCAATAATCAGACACAAGGCATTCAGGATCTCGTTCAGCGCCACCCCGGTCGCGATCATCTCGAGGAGCCGCATTTCTCCGGCCAACAGCGCCTCTCGGCGTTTTCGATCTTCAATGTCGGTTAGGGCGCCGAACCATTTCACGATCCGCCCGTGCTCATCGCGGAGCGGCGCAACACGTATTAAAAACCAGCTATATTCGCCCTTGGTATTTCGATGGCGTACTTCGTTCTCGAACGGCTCGCCGTTCGCGAGTGACATCCGCCATTCATTGAGATGTCGATCAAGATCGTCGGGATGAACCGTAGCCTCCCAGCCACCGCCCGCGGTGGCTTCCTGCGATAATCCTGAATAGTCCTGCCACCGTCGACTAACAAATTCAGAGGACCCATCGGGTCGGATAGCGAATGCCATGACCGGCATTGTTTCGATCAGATCACGAAGTTCGTTTGCACTCTCGTGGTGCGCGGCTTCTTCGGGGCGCTTCCGCTCTTGGCCCCGCTGAGCAGCCTGTTCGATGGGCGTTTGTTTCTCGAAACTCATAGCGGCTCCATATCACGTCCTGCTCTCATCGGAGGAGCGGTCTTCCGACCAACGGCTTCGAGGCCGCATAATTAGCGCAATTTCGAACAACTTTATGGCCCAAGCCGAGGTGGGTCTGAGAGCCCGCTTTCTGCTCGTAGGAGAGGCCGCTCCTTTCGCAGCCGATCCCTGCCGGCAGCCTGGCCACCAGCCGCACCATCGCCGCCATGGCGACGATGGTGTTGCTCCGGGGCGGGCGCGCCCGGTATCTCCAAGAAGAGCGCGTCGCTATTGCCTTCGATCTTGAGCGTTTCTTAGCACATGGTCGGGGACCCGGTCGCCGCGTACTCCGTTACGAAGCCGGATCGGCAGCTTGATCGGCCCTGACTTCAGATCTTGCGTATCGAACAGCAGCAGGGAGCCGTCGCCTTCGGGGGCGTCGGCTCTCCTCGGTATGAACGCCGGCTCATGTGCGGTGGAGTCCCGTCGAGCGCATAACTTTCGGTCGCCCCGCTTCCGAAATCATATCGAACTTGGAGCCCGATCATACCGACCTCCTTCTCACGATCGGGCACTCGACCTTGATCTGGCGTGGCCGAGCCGTGGAGCCTGAGGCCGCGTCGAGCAGCATCTCGGCGGCGATCGAGCCCATTTCGAAATGGGGCAGGAGGACCGTGGTCAGCGGCGGATGCAGATGCTGGGCGATCTCGCGATCGTCGTAGCCCATCACCGCGACATCGTCCGGAATTCTGAGGCCCAGCTCATGCAGCGCTTCATAGCAGCCGACGGCCATCAGGTCATTGGCGCAGAAGATCGCAGTCGGAGCGCGCTCGAGGTTCATGAGCTCGCGAGCGGCTTCGTAGCCGGACAGTGGCTGCCAGTTGCCCTCGCGCACGAGGTCGGGGTCGAACGGCAGGTCAGCGGTCGCGAGCGCCTGGCGATAGCCGCGGAAGCGATGGCGCGACGCCTCCATGCTCGCTTCACCGTTGACGTAGCCGATGCGGCGGTGGCCGGCGCGGATGAGGACATCGGTCGCTGCGTGCCCCCCGGCTGCTTCGCCCGGCACGACCGAAGGCAAAGCGCCGTTCGTCACATGGCAGTTCAGCAACACTGTTGGCAGTGTCGGCGGCGCCCGCGGAGCATCGACGAGGCGCGTGTTGATGGTCGCGTAGATGAGGCCGATGAGCGGCTGGGCCGTCAATTGCGCCAGCGCCGCGTGTTCCATGTCGGCGTCGCCCCGCGTCGCCATGACCATGACCGTGAGACCGCGCTCCCACGCCTTTTCGCGCACGCCGTCGAGCCCGATCGCCGTCCACGGATCGGTCGATATCTCATCGCAGATGAAGCCGATCGAGGCCGCCGCCGCGGATCCGGGCGCGCCGCCGCGCCGTACGGGCTGATAGCCGAGCCTGGCCGCGGCCTTCATCACCCGTTCGCGCGTCTCGGCTGAAAGGCGGGCGCCATCTGCATGGTTGAGCACCAGCGACACAGTGGTCTGCGAGACGCGCGCTTCGTTGGCGACGTCGATCATCGTCGGCCGGCGCGCGGGCGCCGCGCGCCGTGCGCGGACACGCTTTGGCGCCCCGCGCACGCCGCCATGCGCCCCTTCGTCCTCCCGCATCCTCGCCTCAAAGTCGCCTTGCGAATATTATTATCTCACTAAACTGCCACAAATCAAACAATAAATCCTGTCGCAACCAACGCCCCATTGACATTCTTTAGCGCTTTATTATCATCGTCCCAAGTCGGTCAAAAAGCCGTCCGAAGCCGCATGAAACGCGGCCTTCAAGAGGAGGAAACGCAATGCTCATCAGTCGTAGACAAGCGCTTATCGGGTCGGTCGGCGCCGCCGCCAGCCTCGCCTTTTATCCCGCATTCGGCCAAGTGCCGCCGCTCAAGAAGAAGGACTCCTACAAGGTCGGCTTCGCTCAGACCGAGAGCAACAATCCGTGGCGCCTGGCGCAAACCGCCAGCATGAAGGGCGAAGCGGCCAAGCGCGGCTGCCAGATCGTCTATACCGACGCAGCCGGCTCGGCCGCCAAGCAGGTCGCTGACGTCAACAGCATGATCGCGCAGGGGGTCGACTTCATCTTCCTGCCGCCGCGCGAAGAGAAGCCGCTCATTCCGGCGGTCATGAACGCGAAGAAGGCCGGCATTCCGGTGCTGCTGGTCGACCGTAACGTCGACCCCTCGCTCGCCAAACCAGGCGTCGACTACCTCGCCTTCATCGGCTCGAACTTCGTGCAGGAAGGCCAGCGGGTGGCCGATTGGACCATTAAGCAGACGGGCGGCAAGGGCAAGATCATCGAGCTCGAGGGCTCGGTCGGCGCTTCGCCGGCCAACGACCGCAAGAAGGGCTTCGACGAAACGATCAAGGCAAAGGCCCCCGACATGGTTATTCTCGCTAGCCAGTCCGGCGACTTCGCCCGCGACAAGGGCCGTCAGGTGGCGGAGACGCTGCTGCAGGCGCATCCCGACGCGACCATCGTCTATGCGCATAACGACGAAATGGCGCTTGGCGCGATCGCGGCGATCGAGGCCGCCGGCAAGGTCCCCGGCAAGGACATTCTGGTCGTCTCGATCGACGGCGAGAAGGACGCCATCCAGGCGATCGTCGACGGCAAGCTCGGCTGCTCTTGCGAATGCAATCCGCGCTTCGGGCCTGCTGGGTTCGACATCCTCTACAAGTATGCGGGCGGCGAGAAGATCCCACCGATGATCATCAACCCCGATAACTTTTACGACGCCAGCAACGCCAAAGAGGCCTTGCCGAACGCCTACTGAATTCCGGAGCTTACGAAAAAATCGTCTTGACGTGCGCCCACCCCTCCCGCTTGGCTAACCGCCGGCGGGAGGACGCGTTTTGGTGGTGCTCGCCGACAACTGAAAGCGTGAGATGGCCGATCCGCTCCTCGTCATGCGCGATATCAACAAGCGCTTCCAGGGAGTGCAGGCGCTATCCGCCGCATCGCTCGAGGTCGAGCCCGGCGAGATCATGGCGCTGGTTGGCGAGAACGGCGCCGGCAAGTCGACCCTGATCAAGGTCCTGACCGGCGCCTATCGGCGAGCCTCGGGCTCGATCTTGTTCGCTGGCAAGTCGATCGATTTTGTCTCGCCCCAGGCGGCTCAGCGCGGCGGCGTCAGCACTATCTATCAGGAAATCAACCTCGTTCCGTTCCGCTCGGTGGCCGAGAACGTCTTTCTTGGCCGCGAACATCGGCGCTACGGCCTCCTCGACTGGGGCCGCATGAACGCGGAGGCGGCGGACCTATTGAGGCGCTTCGCGGTCGAGATCGACGTGCGTAGGCCGCTTATGGAATTCTCGACCGCGATTCAGCAGATGGTCGCGATCGCGCGCGCGGTTTCATTCAAGGCGCAGCTTGTCATCATGGATGAGCCGACCTCCTCGCTCGACGAGCGCGAGGTCACGGTTCTGTTCGATGTGATGCGCCGCCTGCGCGCGGAGCGCGTGGCGGTCATTTTCATCAGCCATCGGCTCGACGAGCTCTATCAGGTCTGCGACCGGGTCACCGTGATGCGCGACGGGCGCACGGTTATGGCCAGCCGGATGGCCGACATCGGCAAGCTCAATCTCATCGCGGCGATGCTCGGGCGCGACCTCGAGACGGTCCGCGCCCATTCGACTGGATTTTCCGCTGCGCACGCCGCCGCGGGTGGCGTTGTGCTGTCGGCCGAGGGTCTTCGGATCGGCCGCAAAGTGCGGGACGCTCGCGTCGAGGTCCGCGAACGCCAGATCGTCGGTCTCACGGGCCTGCTCGGCTCCGGCCGCACCGAGGTCGCGCGGGCGATCTTCGGCGCCGATCCGGCGGATGCGGGAGCGATTGAGATGAGGGGCCGGCCGGTTTCGCCGCAGGAGCCCGCCGAGGCGATCGCGCTTGGCGTCGGCTATTGCAGCGAGGACCGTAAGGCGGACGGAATCGTGCCCGACATGTCGGTGCGCGAAAACTTGACGCTCGGCATCTTGCCGCGCCTGACGAGCATGGGAATCGTCGATGAGGCGCGCCAGCGCGAAATCGTCGACAAATTCATGAAACGCCTCGCCATCAAGGCGTCAAGCGCCGAGCAGAAGATTCGCGAGCTCTCCGGCGGCAATCAGCAGAAAGTGCTGCTCGCACGATGGCTCTGCACCGATCCGAAACTCTTGATCCTCGACGAACCCACCCGCGGCATCGACGTTGGCGCCAAGGCCGAGATTCAGGCGCTGATCCGAGAGCTTGCCGACCAAGGCCTGGGCGTCCTCATGATCTCCTCCGAGCTCGAGGAAATCACCGAGGGCGCCGACCGGGTGTTCGTGCTGAGCGACGGGCGCACCGTCGCCGACCTCCCGCACGCCGAGGCGAGCCCCCGCGCGATCATGGCGGCGATGGCGCACGGGCCGGAGGCGCTTGCGGAAGCCGGCCATGGTTGATGCGCCGACGATCGGGCGCAGGGGCTTTTCGCTCGACGGCGCCGCCTTTTTCAGGCGCCATGTGGCGCTCGCCGCGCTCATTGCGCTGCTCGCGTTCAATTTCGCGGTGACGCCGCATTTCGCCAGCTGGCAGACCCTCAACGTGAACCTGACCCAAGTGGCGACGATCGTCATCGTATCGGTCGGCATGACTCTGGTCATCGCCACCGGCGGCATTGACCTCTCCGTCGGCTCGCTGATGGCGATTTCCGGCGCGCTCGCGCCGATGATCTTTCTGAGTTCTTTCGGACGTTCGTATCCGGTGCTGGGCGACGCGATCGCCTTTGTCGTTCCGGTGGGCGTCGCCGGCCTGTTTGGGCTGTTCAACGGCTGGTTCATCACCCGGTTCCAGGTCCAGCCGATCGTCGGCACGCTGGTCATGTTCATCGCGGGGCGGGGCATCGGGCAAGTTTTGACCAACGGCAATCTGCAGGTGTTCAAGAACCCGACGTTTCAGTTCATCGGCCTCGGCCGCATCCTCGGCGTTCCGTGCCAGGTCATCATCATGCTGGCGCTGGTGGCGGCCGCCGCGTGGACGCTGCGCAGCACCTTGTTCGGCCGTCAGATCCTCTCGGTCGGCGGCAACGAGCGGGCGGCGCGTCTTTCCGGCGTTCCCGTCGCCGCGGTCAAACGGCGGGTCTACGCTATCAGCGGCCTATGCGCCGGAATCGCAGGGCTCGTAGTCGTCTCGATCAATTCGTCAAGCGACGCCAATCTGGTCGGCCTCGGCATGGAGCTCGACGCGATCGCGGCGGTGGCGGTCGGCGGCACGCCGTTCACCGGAGGACAGGCAACGGTGGTCGGCTCGCTCATCGGCGCGCTTCTGATCCAGCTCCTGCGCTACACCCTGCTCGCCAACGGCGTGCCCGACGCTGCAGCGCTGGTGGTCAAGGGCGCGATCATCGCCGGCGCCGTCTGGTCGCAGCAGCGGGGCAAGACCGCGTGAGCGCCGCAACGGCAAACGCGGCGCCTCCGGCACGGCCGAGCAGCCTGGCCTGGGCCGCACGACAGCGGGTGACCATTGCGCTCATCCTCCTCATCCTGTTCGGCGCGCTTCGCTACGATCATTTTCTCGGCGCCTACAATGTGCTGAGCGTGCTTCGCTACAATTCGATGTTCGCGCTGACCAGCCTCGGCATGTGCTTCGTCATCATGGGCGCCGGCATCGACCTCTCGGTCGGAACGACCGCGGCTTTCGCCAGCGTTGTCTCGGCGCTGCTGTCGCCCTATGGCCTCTTTCCCGGCCTGCTTGGAGGGTTGGCGGCAGGGCTCGTGGTCGGCGTCATCAACGGCTTCATGGTCACGCGCATGAACATCCAGCCGTTCATCGCCACGCTGTCGGGCATGCTGACGGCGAGCGGCGCCGGCCTTCTGCTGGCGCACAACCAGTCGGTCTCGGTGTCGTACGACACCGATTTCACCTGGCTAGGGCAGGGCGACTTGCTGGGCTTTCCGGTCCCTGCCTGGATCGCGGCCGCGGCCTACGTCTACGGCTCGGTCCTGCTCAATTACTTGAGCTTCGGGCGCTACGTGCTTTCGACCGGCGGCAATGAGGAGGCCGCGCGCCTGATGGGCCTACCGGTCGATCGGGCGAAGTTCCTAACCTATGTGCAGTCGGGCGCATTCGCAGGCCTCGCCGGGGTAATCCTGGCGGCGCAGTTCGGCGCCGGTCAGCCGGCGGAAGGGGTGGGATGGGAATTGTTCTCGATCGCCGCGGTCGTGGTCGGCGGGACGTTGCTCACCGGCGGCGTGGGTTCAGTAGCGACGACGCTCGCCGGTGTGCTCCTGCTCGGCCTCATCTTCAACGTGCTCAATTTCGAGAACGGGCTCGGCTGGATCAGCCTCAGCGCCTATTGGCAGTCGGTGGTGCGCGGCGTGTTTCTGATGGTGGTGGTGATGGCGAGCTCAGGGGCCGCGCGGCGCGCCATTCGGGCGGCCTGACCGCCGGGCGCCAGCTCCGTCTCACCGCGCCGATCAACGGTCCGGCGGGCGCTGACATAACCATCCAGTGAGAGCGGCCCGGCGCCGCCGAAGCAGAGGGCGAGCAGCGCCGCGATATAAAGCAAGTCCGTTTCGTACCCCGGCTGACCGAAATGCGCCCCTGACGCGTCGTAGGAGAGTAGCTTGATCGAGCTGAAGCCGTTCGGAAGATGGGCCGTGAACGTCGCGACCAGCAGCACGACGATCATGGGCACGGAGGCGAGAGGCACGAAAGCCCCGCAGAGGATGAGCAATCCGCCGACCACCTCGATGACGATCGTCGCCCAGCCAAGAAAAAATGCGAATGGCATGCCCATCGCGTGCAAGATGGCAACGAAGTCGTCAGGTCCACGAGCGAGCTTGGCGTAGCCATGCTCGAGAAATCCGTAGCCGACCATGAGTCGAAGCGGGATTGCGAACCAGTCCTGAGGGACCGGGAGCGGAGCGAAGGCGAATCGCCGAAAGAGAGAATCGAGCGTCATAGGGCCTATTTCGGCGCGAACGCGGCGCCTGTTACCGTTCGCCGATTCCCTGCCCCTCTCACGTCCGCGAGGAGGGCTGGCCCCCGGGGGCTCGCCTCCGCGACCGTCTCGACAGCGGCGCCGGCGCCGCGTGTCACGCTTCCGCTTTCGCCGCATCCGCGACGGGGCCCGCCCGCGCCAGCGCGTGGCGAATGAGGCGGTCGACCAGGTCGGAATAGCTGATCCCGAGGGCCTCCATGACCTTCGGGTACATGCTGATGTTGGTGAAACCGGGCAACGTGTTCACCTCGTTGACGAGAAGCTTGCCGTCGTCGCGGAGGAAGAAGTCGATGCGCGCCAGGCCCTCGCAGCCGAGCGCGCGGAAGGCTTCGATGGACAGGTTGCGCACCTTTTCACCGACCTCCGGAGGAATGTCGGCCGGGACCCTGATCGCGGCGCCCTGGTCGTCAAGATATTTGGCCTCATAGGTGTAAAAGCCGTGACGGTTGCTGGGCACGATTTCGCCGGGCAGCGAGGCTGTCAACGAGCCGTCCTCGCCCTCGAGAACGCCGCACTCGATCTCGCGGCCGCGGACAAATTCCTCAACCAGGATCTTGCGGTCATGCCGAAACGCCTCGGCGATCGCCTCGGTGAACTCTTGCCCCGTCCCCGCCTTGCTGATGCCGACCGACGAGCCAAGGCGCGCCGGTTTGACGAACACCGGACGACCGAGCTCGGCGGCGACCGCCTCAAAGGCCGGCGAATCCCTCTGCGCGAAGCTTAAGAAGCGCGCAATCGGCAGACCGCCATCGCGCATGAGACGTTTGGCGACATCCTTGTCCATCGCAGCGGCCGAGCCGAGGACGCCGGAACCGACATAAGGCACGCCCGCAATTTCCGCTGCGCCCTGGACCGTTCCATCCTCGCCGAAGGGGCCATGCAGAACCGGGAACACGACGTCGACCGAGCGCGACAAGTCGGGCGCCGTCGTATCCGTCTCCGAAAGGATGGCGAGCCGCCCGGCGCCGCCCGGGATAAGGGCGACGCGCGGTCCGCTCTCCGGAACGGCGGCTGGAAACGCGCCGTCTTGAAGCGAGCACAGAAGCCAGCCGCCGGACCGGGTTATGCCGATCGGAACCGTGTCGTAGCGCGCGGGATCGAGCGCCCGGAACACGTTGCCGGCGGACATGACGGACACGTCGTGCTCGGCCGAGCGGCCACCGAACAGCAATGCGACGCGCAGTCTTTCGACCATGTCGTGGTCTCCCGAATCGGCCCGTTAGCAGGGGACTTCGCCGAAAGGGGCGGGATTGGTCAACCGACGTCGATGAGTGCGTCAGCGCCAAGCAAAGGGCGGGCGTGCGCGGCGAGGTGGGCTACGATCCAGAGGCGCGACGCCGAGCGCTGCGGTCCAGGCGTGCTGGGCGTCATCGACCGCGGACCGGCCGACAACAGCATGGACCCGTTCGACGGGTTACGATAAACCTAGGTTAAAAAGAATGGCGAGAAGTAAAATTACCTACGTCAAGCGGGTTTGAATTAGAAACAAAGGGCCATATCATTCTTCTGCAGCTCGGGGATGGAAATGGCCCTCATGAATTCGCATGACATGCCGCTCCAGTCTCACCGGTCTTGGACCGGTTCGGCTGCGGTTGGTCCCAAGTTTTGGGGGACTGGCGCCGCATTCATCGCCATCTATTTCGGACTTAACCTCTTGACAGAGTGGCACGAATTCGATCGCCTCGGAATCACGTTGTGGAGCCCGGACGATGGTTTGAGTCTTGCCCTGCTTATCGAGAACGTCGCCTTTGCGCCGTTCGTTTTCCTGGCTGCGGTTCTGGTTGACTTGTCGATCGCTGGGGTTCATCGCAGCATCGGCGTGACCATGGCGGCGGAGCTCTGTTTGGCCATGGCGTATGTTGGTCTTGCTTTCCTTCTGAAGAATACGCTGAAATTCGACATCAAGCAGTTCAGATTGCCAGACGTGGTGGCGTTCCTGTTTCTTATCCCGGCAGGCGCGGCGTTACCGGCGTTTATATATTGTGCAGTTCTGTATCTGGGCGGCGGGTTGTCGTCGGATAAGGTCTTTGTCGCGATGGTCCATTGCTGGATCGGCGCCGCGCTCGGGATAGTTACGATCATTCCCGCGACGACGGCCGCCTTCACATACTCGTCGCCGCCGTGGCGCTGGTCCGGCTATACGTTGTTCACTGTGTTCATCTTCGCGCTGGGAATAGGTCTTGGTTTCGCCGCGCTCGTCGGGGTCGGTGACAAATTATACTATTTGTTTAATTTGCTTTTCTTGCCGGTCATCTGGGTGGCGATGCGAGAAGGCTACGCAGGCGTGGCGCTTGCGTTGGTGACGATCCAGCTGACCCTTGCCGTACTTACCGCGTTCGTCGGTTACAACACGACGGATTTCGCCATCCTCCAATTGCTGATGCTGGTGCTTTCGATCACCGGCTTGCTGTTTGGCGCGGTCACGACGGAGCGCCACGACGCTGCTCTGCGCCTGCGCGAACAAAAGAGGGAGTTGGCTCGGATGGTGTCCAATGCCCGGCCGGCGCGATGGGCATGGCGCTCGCTCACGAAGTCAGCCAACCGCTGTCAACAGTGGCGACCTACCTGCATGCCGCACGGCGATTGCTCCAGATGAGCGTCGCGAGCGAGCCAGTCATGGATGCGCTGGTCAAGGCGGAGGCCGAGGCTCAGCGGGCTCGCGAGGTTCTGGAGCGCATTCGCGATTTCGTGTCGAATGGCAACTTGAACTTGACGGCGGTCGACGTGTCCGCCCTTGCGGAGAAGATCGGTGCGCTTTGTCGGGAGGAAGCAGCCGCGCGCGGCGTTCTGGTCGAGGTTGAAAGCATGGGTCTCGTCCCCTTGGTAACGGCGGACGGAGTCCAGATTGAGCAGGTTCTGATCAATCTCGTCGCCAATGCGATTGACGCCGCTGCGGAGCGGTCGGACGCCCGCGGGCGCGTGACCATGCGGGTCGCCGCAAAAGGCAACGGAATCATGCTCCGGGTCGAGGACAACGGCAGCGGAGTGGCTCCGGACCTCGCGGACAACATTTTTGACGCCTATCAGACCACCAAGCCGCGAGGCATGGCGCTTTGCTTGCACTTGAGCCGACGGATCGTTCAGAGGCACGCGGGCCGCCTCTGGTGGGAGCCGATCACGACAGGGGGCGCGCGATTTGTGGTCGAGTTGCCGACCAATGGATGCGGATACAATGCTGCATGAACGTTGCGTGCACATCGTCGATGATGAAGCAAAGGTGCGGGATGCCCTGACCTTGCTGCTGTCGACCGCCCAGATCGAGTCGAGATCCTATGGCTCGGCCGAAGAATACCTGACCTCAAATCCCCTGAAGGACCCAGCGTGCATTCTCCTTGACAACCAGCTTCCCGGCATGAGCGGCATCGAACTTCTGAGGCGTATCGTCGCTGCGACCAGAGATTCGATGGTCATCATGATAACGGCGTATGGCGACGTGCCGACCGCCGTCTTGGCAATGAAGGCGGGGGCTTTCCACTTTGTCCAAAAGCCGTTCGACGCCGAGGCGCTGTTGGCCACTGTCGAGGAAGCCTTGTCGCGCGAAGATGACGTTGGTGGCGGCCCACTCGAAATGAAGGGATTCAAAGCCCGGCAGGCGCTGCTGACACAGCGCGAGCGGGAGGTCCTCACCCTTCTGTTGGAGGGGTTGCCGACCAAGCTCATCGCGCACCAATTGCGCATCAGTTCGCGGACGGCCGAGCACCACCGGGCTGCAGTCATTCAGAAGATGCAAGCGCGCAACATTTCCCACCTCATGCGAATGGCCTTCGTTGCGAGAAATCTCAACAGCGGCGAGCGGGCCGGACAATAGCGACGCGCCTCTCGCCCGAGATTTGCAACCCGTCATCGGGCGCAATCTTTGCGTTGGGGTTCAAGCAGGAAGATTGTATCGCATCGCCCGGCGCCGAGGCATATTCGGGACTGAAGCGATAAGTTTAGCGAGCGTCCTCTTGAATGGATGGTGAGAGTTTCGATTACATTATCGTCGGTGCCGGTTCGGCGGGCTGCGTGCTCGCCGATCGGCTGACCGAGGACGGCCGCTCGAGCGTGCTCGTGCTTGAATACGGCGGATCCGACCGCTCCTTGTTCATCCAGATGCCGGCGGCGCTGTCCATCCCCATGAACTCCAAGACCTACAATTGGAGCTACAGAAGTGAGCCCGAGCTGCATCTCGGCGGCCGGCGCATCGCCTGTCCGCGCGGCAAGGTCCTCGGCGGCTCCTCATCGATCAACGGCATGGTCTATGTTCGCGGGCATCCACTCGATTTCGAGCGCTGGGAGGAGGAGGGAGCGAAGGGCTGGGGATACAGAAGCGTGCTGCCCTACTTTCGCCGCGCGGAGAGCTTTCGTGGACCGGTCGACGCCTATCGTGGCGACGCCGGACCGCTGACGACAGCGCATGGGCGAAAATGCAACCCGCTCTACGACGCCTTCATCGAGGGGGGCCAGCAGGCCGGTTATGGGGTGAGCGCCGACCTCAACGGCGAGCGGCAGGAGGGATTTGGCGCGCTCGGCATGACCGTGAAGGACGGCATCCGGTGGTCGACCGCCAACGCCTATCTCAAGCCGGCGATGAAACGGCCCAACCTCGAGGTGGTCACCCATGCGCTGGCGACCCGGATCGCCTTCAATGGGCGCCGCGCGGTCGGCGTCCGCTATCGCCGCCGCGGGCGCGAGCAAACGGCAAGGGCGCGGCGCGAGGTCGTACTTTGCGGCGGGCCGATCAATTCGCCGCAATTGTTGAAGCTGTCGGGCGTGGGGCCGCCGGCGGAATTGCGCGCTCTTGGGATCGACATCGTTGCGGACCGGCCCGGTGTCGGCGAAAACCTGCAGGACCATCTCGAATTCACTTTTCAGGTCGCCTCCAAGCGACCGATCACGCTCTTTTCGCATACCGGCCTATTCAGGCGTGCGCTCATCGGCGCCGAGTGGCTCATGCGCGGACGTGGTCTCGGCGCTTCCAATCATTTCGAGGCCGGCGGTTTTATCCGCTCACGCGCCGGCGTTCGCTATCCGGACATTCAGTTCCATTTCCTGCCGATGGCCGTCGCCTATGACGGTTCGACGCTGGCCAAAGAGCACGGCTTCCAGGCGCATGTCGGGCCGATGCGGTCGAAAAGCCGGGGCTCGGTGCGGTTGAAGTCTCCTGATCCGGCCGAACCGCCACGGATCCAATTCAACTATATGAGTGATCCCGAGGACTGGATCGAGATGCGCGCTTGCGTGCGGCTGACGCGCGAGATCTTCGCACAGCGCGCCTTCGACCCATATCGGGACCGCGAAATCAAGCCGGGTGCCGATTGCGTCAGCGACGAGGCGATCGACGCCTTCGTGCGCGACCACGTGGATAGCGCGTACCACCCCTCCTGCACCTGCAAGATGGGATCGCCGGCGGAACCTTCCGCCGTGGTCGATCCAGAAACCCAAGTGATCGGAGTCGAGGCGCTTCGTGTCGTCGATTCTTCGATCATGCCTTCGATCACCAACGGGAATCTCAACGCGCCGACGATCATGCTGGCTGAGAAGGCCGCCGACATGATCCGCGGCCTCGATCCTCTGCCCGCCTCGAACGCGCCATATTATGTCGCGCCGGATTGGGAGACGAAGCAAAGGTGAGGCTCGCCTCGATAGGATCGGCACTGGTCGAGCAGGCACGGCGTGATAGTACCGGCATATGACCAAGCTTCTTGACCTTGCCATTGCACAAGCTTCTTGACCTTGCCATGGCAGAAGTGCGCAAGCTGTCTGCGGCGGATCAGGACGAGACAGCGGAGATGCTGCTCTGGTCCATCGAGACGCGGGCCGGTTCGCTCTCGCTCGATAGTGAAACCATTACGGCGATCGACGAGGGTCTGGCGCAGGCGAGGCGGGGTGAGTTCGCCTCGGACGCCGAGATCGAGGCGCTCTGGAAGCGTAGAGATGGATCATCGTCCGCTATACGCGGCGGGCGCAAGGCGGTCTCGCAAAGATCCTCAAGTATCTTGACGAGCGCAGCCCGCGCGCGGCTCTTAGCGTCAAGCTCGCTATCAAGCCGCGGTAGACACCATCGGCCAGAACCCCAACGGCCATCCGACAGGTAGAGAGGCAATCCGCGGCGTGCCGGTCGGTCGTTACCCTTATCTCATTTTCTGGACGGTTGAGGCAGGCGAAATCTGGGTGCTGCACATTCGCCACGGCGCCCGGAGAGTTTGGCGCGGTTGAAACGTTCATGACCGGGACCGCCCTTATGCCCGGGCCTCAATTTTTGGGTTCAATTCCGCGCTTCCTTGGCGCAAGCTCCCGGTCGGACGGACAAAACGAGTTTCGGGAAAGCGAGAACGCCATGACGGACACCGCGCCGGCCACCGCCAGAGAGCCGCGCCGCGGCCGCGAGGCGCGCCGAAGCGCGCGAGCCCAGCGCTCACTCGCCTCCATCCCCTACATCACCCGCAAAATTCCACTCACTGAACTTGTCAGCGAGGAGGGGCTGGAGACGATCGAGCGCAACGCTGAGACGCTGCTTGAGGAAGTCGGCATCGAGTTTCGCGAGTTTCCTCGCGCGCTCGAACTCTTTCGCGGTGCCGGTTGCGACATCAAGGGCGAGCGGGTGCGGTTTCCGCGCGGCCTGGCGAGGCGGCTCTGCGCCACCGCGCCAGCGCAATACGTGCAGCATGCGCGCAATCCCGAGCGCAACGTCACGATCGGCGGCGATGCGATGGTGTTCGCCCCCAACTACGGCTCCCCGTTCGTCCACGACCTCGAGAAAGGCCGCCGCTACGGAACGCTCGAAGACTTTCAGAACTTCGTCAAGCTCGGGTACATGAGCCCGTATATCCACCATTCCGGCGGCACGGTGTGCGAGCCGGTCGACCTGCCGGTCAACAAGCGGCACTTCGAGATGGTGTACGCGCATCTCAAGTATTCGGACAAGCCGTTCATGGGCTCGGTGACCAAGCCCGAACGCGCCGAGGACAGCGTGCGTATCTGCGAACTTTTGTTTGGCGACGAGTTCGTGCGCGAGAACACGGTGATGACGAGCCTCATCAACGCCAATTCGCCGCTGGTCTGGGATTCGAGCATGCTCGGCGCGGCGGAAGTCTATGCGCGCTCGAACCAGGCTTGCATCATCACCCCGTTCATTCTGTCTGGCGCCATGAGCCCGGTGTCAGTCGCCGGGACGCTGACCCAGGTGTTGGCTGAAGTGTTAGCGGGGACCGCGTTCTGCCAGCTCACCCGTCCCGGCGCGCCGGTGGTGTTCGGAACCTTCGTCTCGACGCTGTCGATGCAGTCCGGCGCGCCGACCTTCGGCACGCCCGAGGCGGCGCTCGCGATCTTCGGCGCTGGCCAGCTCGCGCGACGGATGAACATGCCGTTCCGCACCGGCGGCTCGCTCTGCGCCTCGAAGATCCCGGACGCGCAGGCGGCTTATGAGAGCGCGCAGACGCTTCTGCCGACGGTGCTGGCGGGCGCCAACTTCGTGCTGCATGCCGCGGGCTGGCTCGAAGGTGGCCTCACCGCGTCTTATGAGAAGTTCGTGCTCGACTTCGATCAGCTTGGGGCGATGCATGTGCTAGCCAAGGGCGTCGACTTTACTGACAACGGCCAGGCGATGGAGGCCTTCCATCAGGTCGAGCCTGGCGGGCATTTCTTGGGCTGCGCCCACACCCAGGCCAATTTTGAGACCGCCTTCTATCGCTCCAACATCGCCGACAACAATTCGGTCGAGCAGTGGCGGGAGGAAGGCTCGAAAGACGCGGCCACCCGCGCGAACGCGCTTTGGAAGTCGATGCTAGCCGAATATGAGCCGCCGCCGCTCGACTCCGCCTCGGACGAGGCGATCCGCGAATTTATCGACAAGCGCAAGGCGTCGATGCCGGACATGAATTATTGATGGTGGCCGCCGCCCCCTCCACCATGCTTCGCATGGTTCCCCTCCCCCGCTTCGTAGGGGAGGATGCGAACCCGCGACCGGCGCCGAATATCCTCCCCTGCGCATGCCCGGGGGAGGGGGACCGGCCGAAGGCCGGTGGAGGGGGCCGCAGCAAATGGCGCCTACAAGAGACTAAATAAGGGGCACTGAATGAGAACGCATGCGCGGGCGGTCGTCATCGGCGGGGGCGTGGTCGGCATCTCCACGCTCTATCATCTGGCCAGGAAGGGCTGGACCGACAGCGTGCTCATCGAGCGCAAAGAACTGACCTCGGGTTCGACCTGGCATGCGGCGGGTCTCTTGCCGCTGTTCAACCTCAGCTATTCGGTCGGACAAATCCATAAATACTCGGTCGCGCTCTATCAGACTCTCGAACAAGAGACTGGGCTCGACCCGGGCCTTCGCCAAGTGTCGAACATCCGTCTCGCCCGCACCCGCGACCGGATGGACGAGTACAATTATTACGCAGGCGTCGCGGAGACGATCGGCGTCAAGGTCAAATTCCTCACGCCGAACGAGGTCAAGAAGATCTGGCCGCTCTGCAATGTCGAGGGGATCATCGGCGCGATCCAGCACACCGAGGACGGCTACATCCAGCCCGCCGATCTGACGCAGGCGCTGGCGCGCGGCGCGCGCGAGCGCGGCGCTGAGATCAACCGCCAGACGACAGTCGCGGCGATCGAGCGGTTGGCGAGCGGCGAATGGAAAGTCTCAACCGACAAAGGCGACGTAACTTGTGAGCATGTCGTTTCGGCGACCGGCAATTTCGCACGGGCGACGGGCCGCATGGTCGGGATCAACGTGCCGGTGATACCGGTCGAGCACCAATATATCGTGACCGAAGCGCATCCCGAGATCGTCAAGCGCAAGGCGCAAGGCCTGCCTGAAATGGGGGTCTTACGCGAATCGGATTCCTCCTGGTACATGCGCGAGGAGGCCGGCGGCCTGTTGCTGGGACCGTACGAAAAAGGCGCGCCGGCCTGCTATATCGATGGGCCGTCGTCGGACAGCGAATATGAGCTTTTTCCCGAGGATCTCGATCGCCTCGCGCCGCACATCGAAACCGCGATCGCGCGTGTTCCCGCCTTCGGCGAGGTCGGTGTCAAGAAGGTCTACAATGGCGCCATCGCCTACACGCCTGACGGTTCGCCGATCGTCGGCCCAGCGCCGGGCTTGAGAAACTTCTGGCTCAACGAAGGCCACTCGTTTGGTGTCACCGCGGCCGGTGGCGCCGGCTGGCAGCTTGCGGAGTGGATCGTTGAAGGCGAGCCGACCATCGACATGCTTGGCGTCGACCCGCGTCGCTTCGGCCCCTACGCGGACGCCGGCTATCTGATCGAGAAGAATGAGGAGGCCTACGCCAAGGTCTTCACCGTGCATTATCCCGACGAGGAGCGGGTGGCCGCGCGCCCGCTGCGCCAGACGCCTTGCTACGCGCGGATGAAGGACCTCGGCGCCGTGTTCGGCTCCGTTTACGGTTGGGAGCGGCCGAACTGGTTCGCTCCGCAAGGTTACGGGCTGAGCGAGGCGGATCTCGCCAAGCCCGATGTCCTCCTGAACGAGAACCATCCGGCCGTCGGTTCAGGCGAGAAGCCGCGTGAGAAATGGAGCTTCCGCCGTTCGAACTATTTCCAATTCGTCGGCGAGGAGTGCCGAAACGTGCACGACAATGTCGGCCTCATGGACATGTCGGCCTTCGCCAAATGCGAGGTTTCGGGACCGGGCGCAGAAGGCTGGCTCAATTCCATCCTCACCAATCGCGCACCCAGGGCTATCGGCCGTGTGACGCTGAGCTATCTTCTCACCGAACGCGGCGGCGTGCGGGCGGAGTTTACGCTCACCCGCATCGGGCCGGAGCGATTCTATCTCATCTCCGCCGGAGCGCTTGAGACGCATGATTTCGACGTGCTGGAAAAACTCCTGCCAGCCGACAATAGCGTGCGCATCGACAAGGTCACGACGCAGCGCGGCGTGCTGGTGCTCGCTGGCCCGCGATCGCGCGAGGTGCTGGCCAAGGTCGCCGACATTGACGTCTCCAACGAAGCCTTCCCGTGGCTGACCGCGCGGCGCCTGTCGATTAAGGCCGCGGGCCTCATCGCCATGCGGGTCAATTTCGTCGGCGAGCTCGGCTACGAGTTTCATCACCCGATCGAGACGCAGAATTATGTCTTCGACGCCCTGATGGCGGCGGGCGCGCCGTTTGGCATCAGGCCGTTCGGTATTCGCGCCATGGATTCGCTGCGGCTGGAAAAGTCCTACAAGCTCATTGGGCGCGAACTGTCGATCGAATACGCTGCGCTGGAATCGGGTCTCGAACGGTTCGTCGATCTCGACAAGGGTCCGTTTCTCGGCCGCGACGCGCTCTTCGCCTGGAAGGGCAAGGGCTTCGAGAACAAGCTGGTCACGCTCGAGGTCCAGGGCGTGACCGACGCCGATGCGCGCGGCTCCGAGCCGGTGATGAGAAACGGCGTGATGATCGGCCGCACGACCTCCGGCGGCTACGGCTGGAGGCTGGGCAAGTCGCTGGCGATGGCGATGGTGAAGCCCGAATTCTCACAAATTGGCGCCGAGGTCGACCTGCGCATCTTGGGTGCGACGCGCCGCGCGATTGTCATCCCCGACAGCCCTTATGACCCGGCCAATAAGGCGCTGCGGGCTTAAGCGATGTGACCGAAACCGGGCCGCTAAGCTTCCCCCGCCGCCCGGCGCTGCTGAAGCAGCGCGCGGTAGATCTCGTCGTCCCCGCACAAGCCCGCCATGCGGCCCAGGTCGTCGACCAACACGATCGGGTTGCCCGAAAGGCTGCGCAGCGCGATCGCCGAGCGCATCTTCAAGTCAATCGGCGCGACGACGATATCCACGTCCTCAGGCCGCGCCGCCACCTCGCCTGTCGCGCGGTCGGCGATCGCCATGGCGCCGGCGTTTCCATCAAGGGTGACGCTGATCGGCCTGTCCTCGGCGTCGAGCTGGACGCAAACGCGGCCATTCCGGTCAAGCATGACCTCGTTCTCGCGCCGGCGGAGCGACGCCGCGGGCGTCATCAGCGACCCGCCGCGCAGCACGTTGAGCGGATTCATATGCTTGACGAATTCCGCGACATAGGCGTCGGCGGGGCGCAGGAGGATGTCCTCCGCCGTCCCGCATTGAACGATCCGCCCGCCCTCGAGAATCGCGATCCGGTTGCCGATCTTCAGCGCTTCATCGAGATCGTGGCTGACGAAAATGATCGTCTTCTTCAAATCCTTCTGCAAGAGGAGCAGCTCGTCCTGCAACTTGTCGCGGATCAATGGATCGAGCGCCGAGAATGGCTCGTCCATGAGCAGAATGTCAGCGTCGGTGGCGAAGGCGCGCGCGAGACCGACGCGCTGCTGCATGCCGCCGGACAATTCATGGCCGAATTTGCCGGCCCATTGCGTCAAGCCCACCATGGCGAGCTTGTCGGCGACGATCTTATCGATCTGCGCTCTTGGCATGCGGCGCAGTTCGAGGCCGAAGGCTACGTTCTCCTTGACCGTGCGCCATGGCAAGAGAGCGAATTGCTGGAACACCATGGCGATGCGGCTCGTACGCAGCATCCTGAGCTCGTCAGCGCTGCAATGGGCGACGTCGATCGCCCCGTCGCCATTGCGGACGAGAACCTTGCCCCGCGCGACTTTGTTGAGGCCGTTGACGGCGCGTAGGATTGTCGACTTGCCCGATCCCGAGAGACCCATCAGCACGCAGATTTCGCTTGGCTCGATGGAGAGATTGACACCGGCTGCGCCAAGAACGACTCCGGTCGATTTGAGGATCTCGTCGCGCGTTGCGCCGCGATCGACCATCGAGAGCGCTTCGGCCTGCTTGTCGCCGAACACGATGTCGACATTGTCGAAAACGACCGCGGACATTTTCACGTGCTTCCTCTTCGCTCGGGATTGCGGAAGACGCGATCGAGCACAATCGCCAGCAATACGATCGACACGCCGGCCTCAATGCCCATCGGAATGTTGACCGTCCCAAGCGCGCGCACCACCGGCACGCCGAGTCCCGCCGCGCCGACCAGCGCGGCGATGACGACCATCGATAAGCTCAACATGATGCATTGGGTGATGCCGGCCATGATCGTCGGCAGCGCGTAAGGCAATTCCACTTTCCACAACAATTGCCGCTTCGTTGCGCCGAACGCGGCGCCGGCCTCTTTCAGCGGCACCGGCGCGGAGGCGATGCCGAGATGGGTCAGGCGGATCGGCGCAGCGATGGCGAAAATGACCGTCGAGATCAGCCCCGGCGCCGAACCGAGATGAAACAGGACAAGGGTCGGGATCAAGTAGACGAAGGTCGGAAGGGTTTGCATCAGGTCGAGCAGCGGACGCAGCAAAGCATAGAGCCAGGGGCGATGGGCCGAGGCAACGCCGACTGGGACCCCGATCAGGACGCTCACGATGGTCGCGAACCCGACGAGGGAAATCGTCTCAACCGTCGCTTGCCAATATCCGAGATTGGCGATGGCGATGAACGCGATGACGACGAAGACCGCCAGGCGCCATGACCTGTGCATCCAGTAGGCCAGCGCGGCGAGCGCGAGAACGACGACGAGAAATGGGATGTGCAGGAGGATCGCCGTGAAGCCGTCGACCAGAAAGTCGATCACCGCCGTCACCGCGTCGAAGAATCCTGCTGCATTGTCTTGCAGCCAAGTGATCCCGATCTTAACCCAGCGTCCGAGCGGCAGTTTCGGCTCGGTGAACCAACTCTCCAAAGCCGTCTCTCCAACAAGAATGCCGGCGAGCCCCTTGAGGACGCCGTCCGCATGTCGCGCGCGGACGGCAGGGGGCTCGCGAGTCGATCGCTTAAAGGCCTAGACTCTTCTTGACCGCATCGAGGCCCGGCTTGCCGTCAAACGTCGTCACGCCATCGAGCCAAGCGGCGAGTTGCGGCGGATTGGTCTTCAGCCACTCCTGGGCTGCCTTTGGGCCCTCCTCGCCGTCGGTGAGAATCTTGTTCATCACCAGGTTCTCGATATCGACTGTATAGATGAGATTCTTGATAAGCTTGGCCGCGTTCGGGCACTGGTCGGCCCAGCCAGCGCGCTCGTTGGTGTAGACAACTGCGCCGCCGAAATTCGGACCGAAGCTGTCATCGCCGCCGGTCAGGTACTGGATCTTGAAATTGACGTTCATCGGATGGGGCGCCCAGCCGAGGAAGACGACATCTTCCTTGTGACTGGTTGCCCGTTGCACCTCTGCGAGCATCCCTTGTTCACTCGATTCGACCAGCTGGAAGTTCTTCAAGCCGAACTTGTCGCCCTTGATGAGGTCGAGGACCAGGCGATTGCCGTCGTTGCCGGGCTCGATGCCGAAGATTTTGCCCTTGAGCGAATCCTTGAACTTCTGGATGTCGCCGAAATCCTTGAGGCCTTTGTCATAAGTGTATTGCGGAACGGCGAGCGTGTATTTCGCGCCGACCGGCAGATTGGCGTCGACCACGACAACGGACTTGTCCTCGACATAGGGCTTGCGATCGTTTTCCATCGACGGCTGCCAATTGCCCAGAAACACGTCGATGTCCTTGTTCTTCATCGACGCGTAGGTCACCGGAACCGAGAGGACCGTGATCTTGGGCGTGTAGCCCAGGCCTTTGAAGATTTCGTTGGCGATTGCGGTCGTCGCGGTGATGTCCGTCCATCCGACGTCGGAGAACTTGACCGTCTTGCAACTTTCCGGATCGGCGGCGAACGCCGCGCCCAAGCTAGCAAGCGCCATCGCGCCAGCTAATGTCAGAACTGCTGAAGGCCTCATCGTCTTCTCCCTTATTTGTGCGGTCGAGCTCCGCACCTAACCGAGCTTGATCAACAGTATCGGCGGGTGGCGAAGCGCGGTCAAATCCAATAATTTCAAACCGTTTGAGCTTCGCCCCACGAGCGGCTAGAAGCGGGCCACCCGCCCTTGGGAGCCCCGATGGCCGCGCCCCTCAACCCCACGCCCCAGCAGCAGTCCGAAATCCTCATGCAGGCGCTGCCGCACATGCTGCGCTACGACGAAGCGATCGTCGTGGTGAAGTACGGCGGTCACGCGATGGGCGACGAGGACAAGGCGCGCGACTTCGCCAAGGACATGGTGCTTCTGGAGCAGTCCGGCATCAATCCAGTGGTCGTGCACGGCGGCGGGCCTCAGATCGGCACGATGCTGAAGAAGCTCGGCATCGAGTCGCATTTTTCCGGGGGCTTAAGGGTCACCGA
>DASXXT010000354.1:0-17631 GCA_036502965.1 Roseiarcus sp.
TGTGGGTCGGGCGCTGCTTGGCCGGAAGCAGCGGTAGCAAAGCCGCCAGCGAATAGAGCGAGAAGCCTTGGCCGGGCGGCAGATGCAGCATCTCGCCGCGCAGCTCGAAATAATCGCCAATCTTGGCCCCGCAGAAAATCCTGCCGCCTTCCGGCGCGACGACTTCGACGCGGAGATCATAGAGCTCGAACGTGTCGTCCTTCGCCTCAGCCATTGCCGACGCGCCGATGGTCTGCTTCTTGCGTGATCATCGGAGCAATATAGGGTGGCCGAAGATTTTTGAGCAACTTTTTGCCGAGTCGTGGGTGAAGATGGCGGGAGGAGTGAAATTGTGGCGAAACCCGGCGAGGCGCCGCTGATCGAGGGCCTCGGCTTGGTGCGCGAATTCGGCGGCGTGCGCGCGGTCAACGGCATGTCGATCACGCTTCGCCGTGGCGAAATGGTCGGTCTGATCGGCCCCAATGGCGCTGGAAAAACGACTCTGTTCAATCTCCTCGCGGGCAGCTTGCGGCCGAGCTCTGGCGCGATCCGCATCGCCGGAATCGACGTCTCGAAATCCGGCCCGGAGAGTCGGCTCCGGCTCGGCGTCGGCCGCACCTTCCAAATTCCGCGCCCCTTCGGCGCCATGACGGTGCTCGAAAACGTCCTGACCGGCGGCCAGCGACAGACCGGCGAGCGGATCGCCATGAACTTCCTGCGCCCTGGCAGAGTCGCCGCGGAGGAAAAGCGAGCCGTCGAGAAAGCGCGGGCTTTGATCGACTTTGTCGCCCTGTCGCGGCTCGAAAACGAGCCCGCGCGAACCCTCTCGGGCGGGCAGCGCAAGCTGCTCGAACTCGGCCGCATCCTGATGGCTGATCCGCAGGCGATTCTGCTCGACGAACCGGTGGCTGGCGTCAATCCGACCCTCCTCGAATTGATCATCGACCGCCTTCAGACTTTAAACGCCGACGGCAAGACGATCATGCTCATCGAGCACAATATGGCCATGGTCGCTCGGCTCTGCGGCCGGATGATCGCGATGGCTTCAGGCCGGCTGCTCGCCGAAGGCGCGCCTAAAGACGTCGCGGCTAACCCGGCGGTGATCGCCGCCTATCTCGGCGAGGCCGCGTGAACCCGCCGACGCTTCCGCCGCCGGCGCTCGAAACCCGCGCACTGGTCGCCGGCTATGAGCGCGATCTGCCGATCGTACGCGGCGTCGACCTCTCCGTCCGCGCCGGCGAATTCGTCGTTTTGCTCGGCCCGAACGGGGCCGGCAAATCGACCTTGGTCAAGGCGATCGCCGGCCTCGTGCCGATTCACGCCGGCGCGATCTTCTTTAACGGCGAGGCCATCGCCAACGCGCCCGCGCATAAGAGAATCCGCCGCGGCCTCGCCTTCGTGCCGCAAACGGAGAACGTTTTCGAGACGCTGACGATCGAAGAAAACCTGCTCCTCGCCGCCGATATTCTGCCCAAAAGCGCGCGGGCGCGGCGCATCGCCGCGCTTTACGCCATGTTCCCCGACCTTGCCTCACGGCCGGGCCGGCGCGCCGGGCAGCTTTCTGGCGGCCAACGCCAAATGCTGGCCGCGGCGCGCGCGCTCGTCGTTGAGCCTTCGCTGCTCATCCTCGACGAACCTTCCGCGGGCTTATCGCCCAAAGTCGCGACCGAAGTCTTTGCGCGGCTGAAGGCGATCAATGCGGCGGGCGTCACGATCGTCCTCGTCGAGCAGAACGTCAAGGCGGCGCTCGCCATCGCCGGCCGCGGCGTCATTCTGGTCGAAGGCGAGGCGCGCTACGAGGGACCAGCGGCAAGCCTCGCCGACGATCCGATCGTCGCCGAACTCTATCTCGGCGCGGCGCGGGCAAGATCATGAGCCTGCAAGTTATCATTGACGGGCTCATCGCCGGCGCGATGATCGGCCTCGGCGCGATCGGCGTCACCCTGACCTATTCAATTTTGCGCTTCGCCAATTTCGCGCATGGCGAGTTCCTCGCCTGGGGCGCTTATTTCGCTCTCGTCGTCAGCGGCTTTCTCGGCGCCTTGGCGCCGGGTCTCGCGGCGCCGATCGGGCCGTTCTCGTTCGGCTGGTCCTTGCCGATCGCCGCGATCGCCGCCATCGCCTTGACCGCCGCGCTGGCGCTTCTCGTCGACGCTTTGCTGTTCGGCCGGCTACGCGCTAAGGGCGGCGCGGTCATCATCCTAGTCATGGCGAGCTTCGGCGCCGCGCTGACTTTGCGCAATTTCCTTGAATTCATCTTCACGTCGCGGCCGGCTTATTATGCCGAAGGATTGCAGATCGCGTTGAAATTCGGCAGCCTGCGCGCGACGCCCGATGCGTTGCTGTGCCTAGTCGTCGCCGTCATCGTCGTTGTCACAGTACATCTTTTCATCTCGAAAACGTCGATCGGCCGCGCCATGCGCGCGGTGAGCGAAAATCCGCAACTCGCCGGCATCGTCGGCGTCGATAGTCGAAACATCGTTCGTCTCGTCTGGATCCTCGGCGCGGGCCTCGCCTGTCTCGCTGGAGTCATGGCGGGGCTGCTGGTGCAAATCCGCCCGACCATGGGCCTCGATCTTTTGCTGCCGCTTTTCGCCGCCGCGATCCTCGGCGGCATCGGCAGCGCGCCAGGCGCGCTGCTTGGCGGCTTGATCATCGGCCTCGCCGAATCTTTTACGGTGCGCCTCATCGGCGCCGAATGGCGCGCCGCCGTCGCTTTCGTGATCCTTGTCACGATTCTGTTGCTTCGCCCGAGCGGCCTGTTCGGGAGATCTTGAGTGATTGTGGATCTCGCCGGCTACGGCGCGTTCTTCATGACAATGGCGCTGACCTACGCGATCATCTGCCTCGGCCTCAATGTGCAATGGGGCCAGACCGGCCTTTTCAATGTCGGCGTCGCCGGCTTCGTGGCGATCGGCGCCTATGTCTCGGCGCTACTGACGACGCCGGACACGCCGGGCCGCTTCGGCGGCTTTGGCCTGCCGATTGCGTTCGGTTGGTTCGGCGGCGCTTTGGCGGCCGGTCTTTTGAGCTTCCTGCTCGGCGCGGTGACGATCCGCCTGCGCGCCGATTATCTCGCCATCGCGACATTCGGCGCCGCAATCGTCATTCACCTTTGTATTTTGAATCTGGAGCGCTTGACCGGCGGGCCCTTTGGGATCGGCTTCATTCCGCGTCCCTTCGCGTCCTTCGCCGCCGAGCCGCTGGCGTTCGGCCTGCTCAATGTCGCGCTGCTGGCTTGCGTCGTCTTCGTACTTTACTTTGCGCTCGAACGGCTCTTGCGCAGCCCCTGGGGTCGAGTTCTAAGAGCGATTCGCGAGGATGAGACAGCGGCCCTGGCGCTGGGCAAGAATTCAGTCCGTTTCCGTCTCCAGGCTTTCGCTGTCGGCGGAGCGATCATGGGCCTCGCCGGCGCCGCGCAAGCCCATTTCATCGGCTTTATCGCGCCGGACAATTACCAGCCGACCTTGACGTTCCAAGTCTGGGCGATGCTGATCGTCGGCGGCTCGGGCAATAATCGCGGCGCCATCCTCGGCGCGATCCTCGTCTGGGGGGTCTGGGCGGTCTCGGCCAGCGCCATCGCGGCGATCTTTCCCGCAGGCGAACAGGCCCGCGCGGCATCGCTGCAGATAGTTTTGATCGGCTTGGCGCTTTGCGCGATCCTGCTGCTGCGGCCGCGCGGCATTCTCGGCGAAGTCAAAGTGATCTCGCGCCATCTCGTCGGCCTCGCGCCGGCGGGCGGCGCGCAATTGTCGGCCAATCTCGATCGCGAGGCGCTCGATGGCGAAGACACCTGACCGGATCAAGATCAGCGGCGATCTGGATGTGAGCCGGCTGATTTGCGGCCTCTGGCAAGTCGCCGATCTCGAAAAACACGGCGCGGCGCTCGATCCGGAGGCCGCCGCCAATGCGCTCGACGCCTACGCCAAAGCCGGCTTCGACACATTCGACATGGCCGATCATTACGGCAGCGCCGAAACGATCGCCGGCCGCCTGCTCGCGCGTTATCGGGAGGCGGAAACGCGGCCGTTCGCCTTCACCAAATGGTGCCCGACGCCAGGTCCGATGACGAGCGACATCGTCCGCCGTGGCGTTCAGGAGCGGCTCGACAGGCTCGGCGTCGATCGGATCGATCTCCTGCAATTTCATTGGTGGAGTTTCGAGCATCCGGCCTGGCTCGACGCGCTTCACGAACTCGCCAAACTCAAACAGGAAGGCGTCATTAAAGCGATCGGCGTGACCAATTTCGACGCGGCCCATCTCGCTCTCGCGCTGGCAGACGGCGCGCCAATCGTCAGCAATCAAGTCTCCTTCTCCTTGATCGACCGTCGCGCCGCCGGACTCTTGTCCGAGCTTTGCCAGCGTACGGGCATAAAAATTCTAGCCTATGGTGCGTTGTGCGGCGGCTTTCTTTCCGAGGTCTGGCTCGGCCGGGCCGAGCCTCAATCCCTTCCGGACTGGAGCCGCTCGAAATACAAGCGCTTCATCGACGCTGCCGACGGCTGGGCGGCGCTACAGATGATTCTTGCGGCGGCGCATCGAATCGCCCGCAAGCACGGCGTCTCGATCGCCAATGTCGCGACGCGTTGGGTCCTCGATCACGATTCCGTCGCCGCCGTCATCATCGGCGCCAGGCTCACCGAGCGCGAGCACCGCGTCGACAATCTCATGGTCTTTGATTTTTCGCTCGACGACGAAGATCGCGCGCTTCTAAACGAAGCCTTCCGGGCGACGAAAAGCATTCCGGGCGATTGCGGCGACGAATATCGCCGGCCGCCCTACCTGACGGCCTCGGGCGATCTCAGCCATCATCTCGACGCGGCGCTCGCCGCGTACAAGGCCGAACCAACGCCTAGCCGCGCAGGCCGCTTGCGCGTCTCGTCCGGTAGCCTATGGGAGCCGATCGCCGGCTATAGCCGCGCGGTCAGAGCCAAAGACAGAATTTTCGTTTCTGGCACCACGGCGACGCATGGCGCCGATCGCTGCGTCGCGCCGGGCGACGCCGGCGCCCAGACGACCTACATCCTCGACAAGATCGCCGCGTCCCTCGCCGCCCTTGGCGGAGCGATCGAGGACGTGGTGCGCACCCGCGTCTATCTTCGCGACGCCGCGCAATGGGAGGCGGTGTCGCGCGCGCATGGGCGCGTCTTCGCCGACGTACTGCCGGCCAATACGCTGGTTCAAGCCGGCGCGCTCATCGGCGATTATGAAGTCGAGATCGAGGCTGAGGCGATCATTCCCGATTGACGATCGCACTTCATGGTTTCGCGACCTGTCGCGCGATCGGCAATGAAAGTCTGCGGATCGGGCACCACCGGGATCGCGTCGCCCGGCTGAACGTAAATGTCCTCGCGGTGGTCGGAAACCACCCGGCTCAACGCAACCGCGCCCTGCGGTCGCCGCGCGTCAGCTCGACGCGGGTCTCGCTGACCGGCGCCTTGATCGGTTTAAGTCCGTCCGCCAGCCGTCGGCAGGACCGCCGTCGCCTCGATCTCGATCAGCGCCGTCTCTTCAAGAAGGCCCGCGACAACCATCATGGTCATCGCCGGAAAGTGGCGGCCCATGATTCGACGACAGGCCCCTCCGACTTCCTTTCGTTTGGAGAGGTAGTCATTCTTGTCGATCACGTACCAAGTCATCCGAACAATGTCTTCGCGCCGACCCTTGGCCGTCTCGACGACCGCGACGACATTGGCGAGTGCCTGTTCGAGCTGGCCGACGAAATCGCGGCGTTCGAACGCCTGGTCCTTGTTCCAGCCGATCTGTCCAGCGACGTAGAGACGCGCGCCCTCTGCGAGGACTCCGTTGGCGTAGCCCCTGGCCGGCTTGCAGCCGTCCGGATGGATGATCTGATGCATTTCCCTCTCGTTACGTTCGGGGCGACGGCGCTATAACGCCGTCCTCACTCGCCACAATTCCGGAAACAGTTCGACCTCGAGCATGCGTTTGAGATAGCTGACCCCGCTGGTGCCGCCGGTGGCGCGCTTGAAGCCGATTACACGCTCGACCGTGGTTACGTGGTTGAATCGCCAGCGGTGGAAATAGTCCTCGAAATCGACCAGCTTCTCGGCGAGAACGTTGGGCTCGACGCCTGGCCTGCGATGCGCCCGCGGCCGCCGCGGCTGCTCGGCGGCATGTGCAGTCCTCGCTCATCAATATGGCGCAGATTCAGTTGGTCTATGAGGTGGCGGGGGCAGGTCACAGATCCCGCATCATGACAATAGAGGTCTGGCGAAAACCCTGACGCTCAAAGAACTCGTGCGCCCGGTGGTTGAGGACGCCGCTCTCGAGAAACAGCCGTTGCATGCCCCTGATACGGCACTCCTCGACGATCCAGGCCACGAAGTTCGCCCCGCGGCCGCGGCTGCGACCATCCGGCACGATCAGAAGATCTTCGAGGGTAGCATAGGGGAGCGCCGGGCCACTCATGAAGCGTACGAAAGCAAAGCCCTCAAGCCGACCCGCGCTCGTCAGCGTGGCGAGCCGTATCCCGTCGATGGCGTCCAGCGGGGTCGCGGCCGCGCGCTGGGCGAGCCACCGCACTCGCTCCTCTAGGTCGTGGGCCCAGACATCCGACGTGATGGCGCGGCCGAACTGCAGCTCCGAATGCGAGATGTAGGATGGTTCTGCGTAGGCCGCGAAAAGCGCCGCGATTCGGGCGGCAACGGCCGGATCGCCGCACCACGCCAAGGCGGCGTTGTCCATCGGCTTTGCGCTCAAGCGGCCTCCCGTCCTTGCTGCAGCCACGCCCAGGTCTCGTCAAGGGCGCGGCCGATACGCCGCATCAGATCCTCGATCTGAGCCGCAGTGATGATCAACGGCGGGCACAGGTTGACGGTGTCGCCAAGCGCACGCGTGATCACGCCATGGGCCTGCGCGCGGCGGCCGGCATGTATCGCGACACCCCGGCTAGGATCGAAGGGCTCGCGGGTGGCCTTGTCGGCGACTAGTTCTAGCGTGCCGATCAACCCCATGCCACGGGCCTCCCCGACCAGCGGGTGGTCTGCGAAGGCGCGCAAAGCTGCCTGGAAGCCCGGCGCGATTGTGCGCACATGGCCAACAATGTTGCGCTCCTCGTAGATTTCTAAGGTTTCCAGCGCCACCGCAGCCGCCACGGGATGGCCACCATAGGTGAAGCCGTGGCCGAAGGTCCCGATTTTCTCGCTCTCGGCCACCAACGCCCGATATATCTTCTCATTGATCATCAGCGCCGAGATAGGCTGGTAGGCGGCGGAGAGTTGCTTGGCCATAGAGATCATGTCCGGGACGATGCCGAAGCTCTGGCAGCCGAACATAGTGCCGAGGCGGCCAAACCCGCAGATCACCTCGTCGGCCACGAAAAGGATGTCGTGACGGCGCAAGACGGCCTGGATCTTGTCGTAATAACCCTGCGGCGGTACGATGCAGCCGCCCGAGGCCATTAAGGGCTCGGCGAAGAAGGCTGCAATCGTGTGGGCCCCCTCGCGGTCGATTGACGCCTCCAGCGAGGCGACGCAGCGGTCTACAAAGGCCTCTTCGCTCTCGCTCGGCTGGCCATAGCGGTAGAAACCGGGGCATTCAGTGTGGAGGACGCGGTCGATCGGCAGGTCGAAGTCGCGATGGTTGTTGGGCAGGCCAGTCAGGCTCGCGGAGGCAATCGTCACGCCGTGATAGGCTCGGATGCGCGAGATGATCTTCTTCTTCTCTGGCTTGCCAATCGCATTGTGGTAGTACCACACGAGCTTCATCGCCGTGTCGTTGATCTCAGAGCCAGAATTGGCGAAGAACACCTTGGACATTGGGACCGGCGCAAGCGCGATCAACCGTTCGGCCAGTTCGATCGAGGGCTCGTTCGTCTTACCCCCGAACGTGTGGTAATAGGGCAGCTTGCGCAACTGGCGCGTCGCGGCCTGGACGAGCCGCTCCTCGCTAAATCCGAGAGATGCGCAAAACAGACCTGCTAACCCTTCAATGTAGCGGTTTCCCTCCGTGTCGACGACGTAGATGCCGTCGCCGTGCGAGAGCACCATGCCGCCTTCCTGCTCGTGAACGGCTGAATTGGTGTAGGGATGAAGCACATGAGCGATGTCGCGTGCCTCGAGCGAATTCGGGTGGATCGTCATAGAGTACTCCGATCGCATGATAGGACACCGTCGTAGCGAGAAATGTGAGCGCTGAGCGGCGGCCTTTAAGGCCGATCAATGGTCGCGAGCAGGTCGGCGAACAGGCGGCCGCGTTGGATCGTTTGGGGGATCTCGATATATTCGCTTAGCGTATGCGCCCCGTCGCCCACCGCGCCTAAGCCATCGAGCGTTGGGATGCCGAGCGCCCCTGTAAAGTTACCGTCAGAGCCACCGCCGGCGCTCTCGTGCCCTATTGCAAAGCCCAGCTCGTTCGCCCGACCTTGTGCCTTGTCGAACAGCGCCAGCGTGGCGGGTGTCGGCTCCCATATCGGCCGAGTGACGCCGCGAGCCACTTCGAAACGAACGTCGTCGCGCTCACCCGCCATACCGAGTAGGGTGCCCACGCCGCGGTCGAGATCCGCCGGACGCTTGGCCATACTAAGGACCTCGGCTTCGCAGGTGGTGGCGACGCAATTGACCCACTGACCGCCGCGCACGACGCCGACGCTGAATGTGCAGTCCTCGTTGCTGAGCCCTTCTATCTCAAGGATGCGCTGTGCCATCGCTCGAATGGCGGAGCGGCCGTCGGAGAGCCGACTTCCGGCATGACTAGGGCGGCCCGTTGTCTTCAGGTTGAAGCGAGCGATTGCGTAACGGCCGCTAATGACATTGCCGTTGCTTCGGGCGGGCTCCGGAACGAGCACGTAGCGATGCCGTGCCGCCTCGCGCTCAACGAGCTCCCGAGCGCTGGGGGTGCCAGTCTCCTCGTCGCCGGTCAGCATGAATGTAATCGGCAGGGGCGTTGGCAACGCGGCACGCTCAAGTTCGATGACGGCTTGCAGCGCCAGACACAAACCGCCCTTCATGTCGAGAATTCCGGGGCCGTAGCAACGGTCGCCCTCGCGTCGCCAGGGCAGAACGTCGAGGGTGCGTAAGGGATGCACTGTGTCTAGGTGGGCAAAAACGACAACGCCTGGTTCTGCGCCGCGTGGATTAGGAAATCGCGCCCGGATCGCCCCGGCGAAGCCTAGGCGTCCAGCGATCCGCTCGATGTTGGCGCCCGCAGCCGCAAAATCCCGTGCCGCCAGGTCTAGCATGCTGTTTACGGCGGCAGCTTCGAAGGTGGGGCTTTCATGTTCGACCCAGTTGCGTAGCCGCGCCAAGTATTCCGCCTCATTGAAGTCCACGGCCAGGTCCTTCATAGTTCCTGCGATGATGCCGGCGGCGGCGCCGCAGACACGATCCCCAGCATTTTCACCCGGACGCTGAGGAGATGATCCCTAATCGCGATCGAGGCTGCTTGCGCATCCCGCTTGACCAGCGCGTTAGCGATCCGCCGGTGTTCGCTCTGGTAGCGTTTCCAGTGCTGGGCATCGGTGTGATTGGCCTTGGTCCTGAGCCAGGGCCGCTCGTGGCGAATGCTGATTACGGCTTCGTAGACGGCAATCGACAACCTGTTGTGTGAGGCCGCCACGAATGCCCGATGGAAGGCGCGGTCCCATTCCTCCCATTCCTCCAGGCCGCTGGCCTGATCACCTTGGTCTAGGCAGTGGAGAATAGCTCGCACGTCGGCATCGCTGGCGTTCAGCGTGATGGCTTCTGCAAGACCAGGTTCGAGTGCAAGCCGGAACTCCAGCAGCTCCGCGGGACTCGTGTCCAACGGGGCAAGGCTGTTCGTTGTGGCGATTGTGGGCGGCCGTGCTTGGACCACAGTGCCGTGGCCGACCTTGCGGACGATCTTGCCGGCCCGCCGCAGTTCCGTCAGCGCCGCCCGCACAACATTGCGCGAAGCACCGAACTGCTCGGCGAGCTCACGTTCAGTCGCGATCCGCTCGCCGGGTTTGTAGCGACCTTGATCGATCGATCGCTCGAGGATGGCCTGCATCTCGTCGGCCTGCCGGCGCGCGCGAGCCCGGATGTTCTCCGCCGCGGCATTCATTCGACCGTCGCCCTCCCGCAGCATTTGCTCGCACCCGATTTGAGATTTGTGACCATTTATGGCGATGACGCGTGATATCGCAAGTCACGCATCGCGGGATTCCCGTCGCACTATCTCGCGCAACAATAAGGCAGAATGCCTGCGACAGGAAAGGTCGAGGCGCAATTTTAGGCTTTCCGAGCTAAATTATCTGTGCCAATCTCGCACCAATACCGGACAAGAAGACGCTGAACAGGGATCAGCCATTGGGAGTCGTAACATCCGCCGCCGAGGCGTCGCTGATTGGGGATGTCGCATCGTCCGTTAGTCGCGTCGACACATCTGCGGAAACCGCGGTTGAATGCCGTGACATAGTGAAAGCTTACGGAGAGACGGTCGCGCTCGACTGCGTCTCCCTGTCCATTCGGAAAAACGAATTCTTTACCCTGCTCGGTCCCTCCGGATGCGGCAAGACCACGCTGCTTCGTTCAATCGCTGGTCTTTCGAGTCCCGACAGCGGCATGATCGCGTTGCACGGGCAAAACCTTCATGGGCTGCCGCCTTATCGGCGGCCAGTAAATACGGTATTCCAGAGCTACGCGGTGTTCCCCCATATGACCGTGGAGCGGAATATCGCGTTCGGCCTCGAGATGAACCGTTATCCGCGCGTCAAGATCGCGGCGCGCGTAAAGGAGATGCTGGCCCTTGTTCGTCTCGAGGGTTTGGGCGCCCGCATGCCGGCTCAGCTTTCTGGTGGTCAGCAGCAGCGAGTGGCTTTCGCCCGCGCACTGGCGCCGGGGCCGCGCGTTCTCCTGCTTGACGAGCCACTTTCGGCTCTTGACCAAAAGCTAAGAACTGACATGCAGCTGGAGCTCAAACGGCTGCAGCGTGACGTGGGGATCACCTTCATTTTCGTCACCCACGATCAGCATGAAGCGCTAACCATGTCCGACCGGATCGCGGTGATGAACCGCGGGCGCATCCTGCAGATCGGTTCGCCCGAGGAGATTTACGATCGGCCGGTAGCACGCTTTGTGGCCGGCTTTATCGGCGAAACGAACATTCTTGAGGCGGTCGTCGTGGCGCGGGGCCGCTATCGTCTGGCCTCGGGGGAGGAGATCGCAGCCAACGAAAGCGGGACGCCCGGCCAAGCGGTCTCGCTCGTCATTCGGCCGGAGCGGGCCGTGCTCGAAGTCGGCGCTAAATCGGCTATGTCGGGAACGGTCGAGCAAGTCGTTTACGAGGGGGGAGACACCACCTACTACGTGGCACTTGCTGGCGGTGGTCGGTTCCGCGTCTGCGAGCAGAATAGGTCAGGCGCGCGGGCGCGGTTTTCTGCCGGCGACCCCGTCGGCATCACGCTTCCTGCCGAGGCCATCCGGGTGCTCGGCGAATGAGCGGGCGCCTGCAGCGAACAGGGCTGCTGCTGCCCGCCATGTTCGTAATCGGTCTGGTGCTGATCGCGCCGCTCTGTCTGATCGGCTACGTGTCAACCCTGCAGCGCGGCGACTATGGTAACGTACTGTGGGGCCGCCACACCGCAGAAGCGTATGTCCAGTTCCTGTTCGAACGTGATCTGGACAATCAGCTCGTTGTCAATTCCGATTATCTCCGCGTTATTCTGCGCTCGATTGGACTCGCGGCGCTCACTGCGCTGATCACCTTCGTGCTCGCCTTTCCGACGGCTCTGTGGATGGCGTTTCAGCCACCGAGCCGGCGCACGCTGCTCCTCTTCGTCGTCACAGTCCCGTTCTGGACCAATTTGCTGGTGCGCAACTACGCCTGGGTCTTGATGCTAAAGAATGGCGGCGTGCTGGACTGGGCGGCCCATCGCCTCGGCGCGACGATTTCACTTGATCTGCTCTATACACCGACCGCGACGCTGATCGGACTCGTCTATTCGTTCCTGCCATACATGATCTTACCGATCTACGTGAGCATGGAGAAGATCGACCGGCGCTATATTGAGGCGGCCTTTGATCTCGGGGCTGGCCGCCTTGAGGTCGTACGCCGCATCATCCTGCCTTTGGCGGCGCCGGGCGTGGTTGGTGGTCTGATCCTCGTGTTCATTCCGGGGCTTGGGGCGTTCGTCAGTCCGGAATTGCTGGGCGGCGCCAAATCGATGATGGTGGGTAGCCTTATTCAGCAGCAGTTCGGATCGGCGCGGAATTGGCCGTTCGGATCGGCGCTGGCCTTCGTGCTTCTGGCTCTCATTCTCTTGTCGCTATGGCTGCGGGCTCTGCTGTTCACGAGACGGATGACCGCACCATGAACGACGCTCGGACCCTTTGGCGTTTTCCAGGTGTGCGCGCCTCGGCCGCCCTAGTCCTCGCCTATCTCTACATCCCGATCGTCGTCCTGGTGGTGCTCTCCTTCAGCAATTCGGATTCCCCCCTCGCAAACTGGCAGGGATTTAGCCTGCGCTGGTACGGGGTGATGGCTGGTGACGCGGACATGATGCGGGCGCTGTGGAATTCCGCGGTCGTCGCAACGGTCGCGACGGTCTGTGGAACCGCGAGCGCCCTTGCGGCGGCGCTCGCTACCTCCAGCGATCGGTTCAAGGGGCAGGGTGTGGTCGAGACCGTGATTGGCCTTCCTCTCATCGTCCCCGACATCGTTGCGGCGATCTCGATCCTGCTGTTCTTCGTGATGGTGGGCATACCGCTGGGGCTCCCCGGCCTTTTTCTTGCCCACATCATGTTATCGGTGCCGATCGCGTACCTTCCAATCCGCGCGCGACTTCAGGGCCTCGACCCGTCCTATGCCGAGGCGGCGGCCGATCTCTACGCGTCGCCCTGGCGGAGCTTTCGGCGCATTACCTTGCCGTTGATTTGGCCAGGAATTGTCTCGGGCGCCATGCTGGCCTTCGTGGGGTCGCTGGGCGACGTCGTGATCAGCTACTTCATCTCAGGGCCCGGCGCGACGACGCTACCCGTCTACGTCTTCAGCATGGTTCGCATGGGTGTGACGCCATCGGTCAACGCGGTTTCGACCGTGCTAATCGCCGTTTCCGCCGTGCTGCTCACGCTGTCCTATTTGCTGGAGCGCTTTTCCGGACAGAACTGGAGAAGCGCCGAGGGATAGAGAGTTAGGTACTTTCGGAAGGGGTTCCAAGCGGATCGGCTGCGAGGAGCAGCCGCAAGGAGGGAAAATGAAGCGTGTTTTGCTGTCCATCTTGGCGGTTGGCTGTTCGGTTCTCGCACTGGTCGGCCCCGCTGCCGCTGCGTCGAAAGAACTGTTGCTCTACAATTGGTCCAACTATATGCCGCCGGACCTCTTGAAGCGGTTCGAGAGCGAGACCGGCATCCACGTCACTCTCGATACCTACGACACCAACGAGACTCTATTGTCGAAGCTGGAGGCCGGCGGCGGTGGTTACGACGTCGTCGTGCCGACCGGCAACGTCGTGCAGAACATGATTCAGGAAGGGCTGATCCAGAAAATCGACGCCAACCAGATGCCCAACTTCAAGAACGTGCACCCGCCGTTCGACAAGCCGAGTTTCGATCCCGACCGTGCCTATACCGTCCCATATATGTGGGGCATCACCGCCATTGCCTACGACACCGCCAAGGTGAAGGGCGGCAAGATCGAGAACAGTTGGAAGGAGCTGTTCGAGCCGCGCCCCGATTTCGTGGGTAAGATCGGCATGCTTAAGGACGAGGGCGAGGTTTACGGCGCCGCGGCCCATTATCTCGGCTTCCCCTATTGCACAACCGATCCGAAGCAGGCTCAACAAATCCTCGAATTGCTCGAGAAGCAGAAGCCGGCCGTGAAGGTTTACAATGCGGAAGGCACTGTCGACCGCGTTGCCGGCGGCGAGGTCGCCATGGAGCTGATGTGGAACGGATCCTTCCACCGCGCTCACAAGAAGCTGGCGTCGACGGCTTATGTGTTCCCCAAGGAAGGTATGAATCTTTGGGGCGACAATCTCGCGATTCCGAAAGGCGCGAAGAATGTCGAGAATGCCAAGACCTTCATCAACTGGATGATGGACCCGAAGAACGCTGCCGAGGCCAGCAACTTTACCGGCTACAACAATGCCATCACCGGCGCCGACCAGTACCTCGATGAGTCGATGCGCAATGATCCGGCCATCAACGTCTCCAAAGAGACCCAGGCTCTGTTCCGCGAGGTGGACGCCTGCCCAAAGGCTGCACTCGATTTGAGGGAGAAGGTCTGGACACGCCTAATGCGCTGATGCGCTTCAACAAGGGAGGAGGACGCCGACATCCTCGATGGCGCCAAGGTCAACGGGAAAACGGACCCGAACGCCCCAGCCACTGCGACCCAGCTCTCTCGGGATCCGATCGGTTTTCGCGATCCACGCGACAGCTAAGGCGAACTCGGCCGCCGTAGCCTCTAGCGTCACCCCAAGGACCGCCGTCATCGTTGCGATGACACGACCTCACATTCCTACGGGCCAATCATGTCCTCCGACTACGTCGACAGCTACTATTCCCGAACGCGGGAAGAGACGCGCGTCTTCCGGGCGCTCGACCGCGACCTTGATGTAGAGGTTCTCGTGATCGGAGCGGGGCTCGCGGGTAGCGGCACGGCGCTAGATCTCGCCCAGCGCGGCCGCAAGGTGGCGCTCATAGAAGCGCGGAAGGTCGGCTGGGGCGCCTCGGGACGAAACGGGGGCTTCGCCTCGGAAGCCTTTCCCGGAGGCATCACGGGGCTCACGGAGCGCGTTGGGCTGGAACGGGCGCGGGCCTTCCAAGCTGTATCACGGCGCGGACTCGAACTCGTCGAGGAGAGGATCGGCCGCTTCTCGATCCGCTGCGGCGCCCTGCAGAAGGGCGCGCTCCGTTGCAATTTCGCAACTGGCGGGGACGAATTGATCCGCTTCCGCGATTTCATGATCGAGAACTTCGGCATCACTTATGAATACTGGCCGAAGGATCGGTTGCGCGCGGCGCTGTCGACCGAGCTTTACGCGGATGCTCTGCTGATCCCGAACACGATTGCCGTTCATCCTTTGAATCTGACGTGCGGGATGGCTCGGGCCTGTGCAACAACCGGCGTCCAGGTGTTCGAGGATACCGCCGCGACGCGGATTGGAACTGTCCGCAGCCGTAAAGTCGTGCAGACCTCTACCGGCGCCATTACGGCCGATGAAGTTGTGATCACCTGCGGCGGCTACGTTGACGGCCTCGACCGACGGGTCTCGGATGGCACCGTGCCCATCGCGACCTTTGTCATGGCGACCGAACCGCTCGGCGACCATCTCAAGGACGCGATCCGGGTACCCTATGCCATCTTCGACAACACAGTAGCTGTGAACTATTATCGGCCACTCGCCGACACCCGCATATTGTGGGGTGGCCGCGTTATGGCCTGGACGCCCGATTCGGCAGCAATTGGCGCGCGCCTGCGGCGAGATATGGTGCGCTTCTATCCTGCGCTTCGAGACGCCAAAGTCGAGGTCGCTTGGGGCGGGCTGATGCCCTACACGCGCCACAAGCTGCCGGTGATCGGCCAAACCGAGCCAGGGGTCTGGTACGCGACTGGCTTCGGCGGCTTAGGCGTCACGCTTACGGCGGCGGTCGGCGAACTCATCGCCCGTGCGATCGTAGAAGGTGACGACACCTGGCGCATGTACGAGGCCTTCGGTCTGCCCTACGCCGGAGGAAAGCTCGGCAAGGTTCCGGCCCAGCTTGTCTATTGGAGCCATCAGCTGAGAGCCGCGCGCCGCCGGCGTGCGGTTCGTTGAGGCCCCTTATGGCTCGGCCGCTTGTCGACAGCTACTACGCCCGCACGCTGACTGAGATGGGCGACCATACGCCGCTAGACGGCGATCTCGAGGTCGAGACGCTGGTGATCGGCGGCGGGCTTGCGGGATGCGCCACCGCGCTCGATCTTGCGGAGCGGGGGCGTAACGTTGCGCTCATCGAGGTCCATCGGATCGGCTGGGGCGCCTCCGGCCGCAACGGCGGCTTTGCGAGCGCCGGTTTTCCACGCGGCTATCAGCGCCTGGCGGAACGCGTCGGCCTCGATCGCGCCCGCGCCTTTCAGAGGCTCGCCAAACGCGGACAGGAACTCGTCCGCGAACGGATCGCCGTCTACGGCATCGATGGCGGTCCGCTCACACAGGGGCAGCTGATTTGCAACATCGAAGGGCTTGGTGACGATCTGCCCGCCTTATGTCGCTACCTGGCGGAGAATTTCGACACCCACTACGAATACTGGCCGAAGGAGCGCCTGCGCGAAGCGCTCGTGACCGAGCGGTATGTCGACGCCGTTTTCAATCCGACAACCTTCGCGGTGCACCCTCTCAATCTCACCCGCGGCCTGGCACGCGCGGCTGCCAGCCGTGGCGCCAAGGTGTTCGAGGCGACGCCCGCACGAGCAATCGCCTCGAGCGGTGGGCAGCAGAGTGTCGATACCGGGCGCGGTCGGATTAGGGCCGAACAGGTGGTGATCAGCTGCGGTGGCTATGTCAACGGGCTTGAGTCCACGGTATCGGGCGGCACGATCCCGATCGCCACCTTCGTCATGGCCACAGAATCGCTTGGGGACAGGCTGAGGAGCGCCATTCGCGTGCCTTACGCGATCTCGGACAACCAGATCGGGGTCAACTACTACCGGCCCCTTTCCGACAGCCGCATCCTGTGGGGCGGGCGAGTTCTCGCCTGGCAGCCCGACGAACGCCGCATCGCGACCATCCTCAAACGCGACATGGCGCGCTTCTATCCTACGCTTCGTGACGCCAAAGTCGATGTCGCGTGGGGTGGCCTGATGCCATTCACCCGCCACAAGTTGCCGGTGATCGGCAAGGTAGGAAGAAACATCTGGTATGCGACGGGCTTCGGCGGCCTCGGCGTGACCCTCACCTCAATCGTCGGCCAGCTGATCGCTCGCGGCATCGCCGAGGGTGACGACACCTGGCGTATGTTCGAAGCTCTCGGCTTGCCATTCGCGGGGGGCAAGCTCGGCAAGGTTCCGGCCCAGCTCGTCTATTGGACGGCCATGGCCAAGGCGCGGCTCGGCGTCCGCACAGCGCACTGAGGAGAACTGGATGACGCTCGGCTCGGCCCTTAAGCAACGCATTCTGGACGCGGTCGAGGCGAATTTCTCTGACCAGATCGCTTACCTCGATACGCTCGTGCGCTGCCCCTCGCGACGCGGCGAGGAGCAGGCCGTGCAGGATCGGGTGTTTCACGAATGGCGTAGCCGCGGCTTCGCTATGGAACGGTTCACGATGGACGAGGCCGCCATCGGTCGCCACCCTGGCGGCTCGCCGTTTTCGGCCCAGCATTCCCGGTCGCCGATCGTAGTCGGCATCCATCGCCCGCGTGACGACAAAGGCCGTAGCCTGATCCTGCAAGGCCACGTCGATGTCGTGCCAGAAGGGCCGCTCGATATGTGGGGTAGCCCGCCCTACGAGCCCCGCGTCGAGGGCGACTGGTATTACGGCCGTGGCGCCGGCGACATGAAAGCTGGTCACTCGGCGATCCTCGCGGTGTTTGACGCGCTGAGACGCGTGGGACTGCAGCCGGCAGCAACCGTCACGCTGCAATCGGTTGTCGAGGAGGAATCCACCGGAAATGGGGCGCTCATGTGCCATCTGCGCGGCTACAAGGCCGACGCGGCCCTGGTCCCGGAACCCAGCGCCCACAAGCTTACGCG
>DASXXT010000355.1:0-18580 GCA_036502965.1 Roseiarcus sp.
TTCGTTCGCGGGGACTCCGTTCGAAGGCTACTACACGCCCGAGAAAGAGAAGATCCGTGTCGCGCTGAACGACTTCATTCGCAGCGGCGCCTTCGACGGCGTCATCGACTTCGACAAAATCGTCGTCGATCCGCAGAAGCCCGGCTATTCGTTGCCGAAGTATGACAAGGGAGATCATCTCCACCCGAACGCGGCCGGCTACGAAGCACTGGGCGGCGCGATCGATCTGAACACGATGACAACCAACTGAGCGAGGCTCCGTACGCGCCCGGCGCTAAAAACAGCGCCGGACGCGTTTGTAGAACCGACCGCGTTTCACCTGAGATTGTCCGCCGCCAGCGTCCGACGTCATCTCGCTCCGGAGTGACGTGCCGGGGTTATGCGCCGATACGCCAGTTTCATTGTTCCCCGAGAGGAACGATCGCGGTAGGCTCGCCTGGACGGAGACTCCGCGACATGACCGAGAACCTGGAAAAGCAATCCGCTGCAGAGATCGGGCGCCTCACCGCGAAAGGCAGCCTTGATCCGGTCGAGGTTGCGGAATTCTTTTTGGATCGCATCGAACGCGACCGCGAGAATCCGTCGTTCATTCTCGTCACCCGCGCGCGGGCTCTGGGGGAGGCGGCGGCGAGCCGCAAGCGTCATCGCGAGGGACGCGCGGCGAGCCCGCTCGATGGAGTTCCCGTCGCATGGAAGGACCTTGTCGACATGGCGGGCGAGCGCACTACCGCAGGATCCGCGCTCTATGCCGAAGCGCCGCCGAAAGAGAAAGACGCGCCGATCGTGACGAACCTGTCCGCGGCCGGCCTCGTGGCCCTGGGCAAGACCAATCTCTCGGAGTTCGCCTTCTCGGCGCTTGGGCTCAATCCGCATTTCGGGACGCCGAGGAATCCCCGTGATCCGGCGACGCCTCGCATCGCCGGAGGATCCTCGTCGGGCGCGGCGGTCGCGGTCGCCGGCGGTCTTTCGCCTTGCGCAATCGGTAGCGACACCGGCGGCTCGATCCGCGCGCCGGCGAGCTTCTGCGGCATCGTCGGGTTTAAGACCAGCGAGGGGCGGATCGACAAGCAAGGCGTGTTTCCGCTTTCACGCACGCTCGACACGATCGGCCCGCTCGCGCACACGGTCGAGGATTGCGTTCTGATCGACATGGCGCTGCGCGGCCAGTCTAGCAATTCTGTGCGCCCGATCGATCTGAGCGGCGTCGAGTTCGTCGCGCCGGACAAGAGCGGCATTGACGACGCCGAACCCGCAGTCGCGGCCAATCTCGAAACTGCCTTGAAGCGGCTAGCCGGGGCGGGCGCCAAAGTCACGTCGAGGCCAATTCCCCAGATTGGCGCCATGCGCGCGCTCTCCGCGAAATACGGTTCGTTCGTCGCGATTGAAGCCTATGCCGAACATCGCGCGATCTTTGATTCCGCCGACGCTCAACGCATGGATCGCCGCGTGGTGAAGCGCGCCTTGGGGGGGCGCGTCCCCGAGCGGGACGTGCTCAATTTGCAGCGCGGCCGCGAAGAGCTCATTGCAGCGCTGACCGACGAGTTGAAGGGAGCGCTCTTGGTGTTGCCGGCGACGCCCATGACCGCCCCGGCCATCGACGCGCTCGAACGCGACGACGAATTGTTCCGCGTCACCAACCTGGGCGCCATCCACTATACGTTTCTCGGCAACCTGTTCCGGATGTGCGGCCTTGCTTTGCCGTCTGGCGCGGACGCCGCGGGCTTGCCCACAGGGGTCCAGTTCCTTGCGCCCGGCGGAGACGACGATCGCCTTCTGTCGATCGGGCTCAGTATGGAGAGCGCGCTTTCGCGCTGAGAGAAGCGTCACTTCCCCTTATAGGACACCCGCCAGATCGAGTTGCTGGCGTCATCGCTGACGAGTAGCGAGCCGTCGTGCGTCACGGCGACGCCGACCGGGCGGCCCCAGACGCTCTTATCGTCGCCAACGAAGCCGACAAGGAAATCCTCGTACTCGCCGGTCGGCTTCCCGTCCTTCATCAGAAGCCGCACGACTTTGTAGCCGGTGAGCGTCGAGCGATTCCACGACCCGTGCAGCGTGACGAAGGCGTCACCGCTATATTCGGAGGGAAACTGATCCGCCACATAGAAGGCGATGCCGAGCGGCGCTGAATGCGCCTGAATGAGAACGTCGGGGGTCGTGACGCGGTTCGCGAGATCGGGCCGCTCGCCCTTGTGGCGCGGGTCCTGATGATCGCCGAGATAATACCAGGGCCAGCCATAGAAGGCGCCCTGCGCGACATGCGTTGCGTAGTCGGGCGGCAGGTTGTCGCCGAGTCCGTCGCGTTCGTTCACGGCGCACCAGAGCGCGCCGGTTCCGGGCTGGACCGCAAGGCCTGAACAATTGCGAATGCCAGTTGCGTAGACGCGTTCGTTCTTGCCGTCGGGGTCGAAGGCGAGCACGTCGGCGCGGCGCTGCTCGTCGGCGAAGGACGCGCCGAGTGGCGCTTCGGCGATGCTGGCCTGGTCCGCGCGCGGCGCGCCCTCGGTGTCATTGCTCGCTGATCCTACCGAGACGAACAGCGTCTTGTCGTCAGGCGAAAAAGCAAGGTCGCGAGTCCAATGTCCTCCGCCGTTCGGCAGGCTCGCGATCTTCTCGGCTGGGCCCGAGGCTTTCATCTCTCCGCTGCGATAGGGGAGGCGCACGACGGACTCCGGTGTCGCAACATAGACAAAGCGCGGATGCTTCCCCGAAGGGTAGAAAGCAATTCCATACGGGCGCTGCAAGCCGTCTGCGAAGATCTCGCCTTGCGCTGGCCCGGCGCCAGCCTTTCCCGGGTGAAAGACGCGCACGCGCCCCGCTCCGTGTTCCGCTACGAAAATGTCGCCGTTCGGCGCGACGCGAATGACGCGCGGCATGTTGAGACCGCTGGCGAAAAGATCGACTGTGAAGCCCGCCGGGGCCTTTGGAATGTCGACGCCGGCGCGCGCGGCGCGCTGCGACCTGCTCGCTGCCGAACGCGTCGCGAATGGCGGCGGCAGATCAGCAAGCGTGATCAGGCGGCGCACGCCTGGCGCGTCCGTGCGCCAGTCGCCAAACGCCGCGACGCCGGTACGGACCGCCTCATCGGCAAACGCCGGCGCGGCGCCGAGAAGGCACATGAGAACGAGAAATCCGAGTCGCATTCATCTCGCCTTCGGTGAGGATAATCCCCGAAGAGAACCCGCGCAGGACCTTCCGGTTCCGGCCTCAGCCCCGACCCTCTCGCCCCATCGCATAGAATTCATCGTTCGGTCTGATCGAGAACGCGTTGGCGAGCCGGTTCGACATCGCGAACATGGCTGCGATGGCGGCGATGTCCCAGGCATCGTCGTCGGAAAAGCCGTGGGTCTTCAGTTCCTCGTAGTCGGCGTCTTCGACGGCGTGCGAGCGCTCAGTGACCTTGACGGCGAAATCGAGCATCGCCTTCTGCCTTGGCGCAAGGTCAGCCTTGCGATAATTGACGGCGACCTGATCGGCGATCAGCGGATTCTTGGCGCGGATGCGCAGGATCGCGCCGTGGGCGACGACGCAATATTGGCAGTTGTTGACGCCCGAGGTCGCGACCACGATCATTTCGCGCTCGGCCTTGCTTAAAGCCCCCGGCTTCTCCATCAGCGCATCATGATACGCGAAGGAGGCGCGGAACTCGTCGGGCCTGCGCGCGAGCGCGAGAAAGACATTGGGAACGAAGCCCGATTTTTCCTGCACCGCCGCGATCCGCTCGCGAATGTCCTGCGGCAGATCGGCAAGCTCGGGCGCAGGGAATCGGCTGATCGGCGGTTTGCTCACGACATGCCTCGCTGTTTTGCCTCATGCTAACATCGCGCCTCCCGCGCCGAGAAGCGCGCATTGTCGAGGACGCTAATGCAGTTCGGCGCGTACACGTTCGTCGAGACCCGGCGCGATCCCGCGGCGGGCGAACCGGTCGATGTCGACAAGACCTTCGCCAATGTTTTGGAGCAGATCGAGCTTGCCGACCGGGTTGGCCTCGATGTGTTCGGGCTCGGCGAACATCATCGGCCGGATTACGCGGTGTCGGCGCCTGCGGTGGCGCTGGCCGCGGCCGCAGCGCGCACGAAGCGCATTCGCCTGACCAGCGCCGTCACCGTGCTGTCGTCGGACGATCCGGTGCGCGTCTATCAGCAATTCGCCACCCTCGATCTGATCTCCGGCGGCCGGGCGGAGATCATGGCCGGGCGCGGCTCGTTCATCGAGTCCTTTCCGCTGTTCGGCTACAACCTCGAGGATTACGATGAGCTGTTCGCGGAGAAGCTCGATCTCCTGCTTCAAATCCGCGCCAAGCCCCAGGTGACGTGGAAAGGCCGCCATCGGCCGCCTCTAAACGGCCAGGGCGTTTATCCGCGCGCGCTGCAACAGCCGTTGCCGGTGTGGATCGCCTCCGGCGGCACGCCGCAATCGGTGGCGCGCGCCGGCGCGCTCGGCCTGCCGCTGGCGATCGCGATCATCGGCGGCGAACCGGCGCGGTTTGGGCCGCTGGCGGAGCTCTACCGCGAGGCGGGTCGCCGCGCCGGCGTCGCTCCTGATAGGCTCGTGGTCGGCATCAACGGGCATGGTTTCCTCGCCGACACGGCCGAAGCCGCCGTCGAGGCGTTCTTCGGTTCTTACGCCGAGGTGATGAGCCGGATCGGCCGCGAGCGCGGCTGGCCGCCCTTGTCGCGGGCGCAATTCGATCAGGGCCGCAGCCCGCGCGGACACTTGATGGTCGGAACGCCGGACGAGGCAATCGCCAAAATCCTCGCTCAACACGAGGTTTTTCGCCACGACCGCTACCTCATGCAGATGGCGGTCGGCGACCAGCCGCAAGGCGCCATCCTGCGCTCGATCGAGCTTCTGGGCACGGTCGTCGCGCCCAAAGTGCGGGCGGAACTCATGAAGCGGAAGGTTCCGGACTAAAAGCGGGCGAAATTCAATCGAATTGGACTCTGTAGACGCGGTCGTTGACCGCGTCACCACGCTCAGCGAGCGTGGCTACAATTGGCCCGTCGATAGACGGGCGTCCTTACGAACGCCCTATGGGCCGCGTCTCCGCACTCGAGCTAAGCGTGGCTACAATTGGCCCGGTCGAAACGTCTGCGGGAGATAAGGTTGGTCTTCACTTCGAGGCGCGCGCAGCGAGGGCGGCGCAAAAGGCGGCTTCGTTCGTCATCAGAGCGTCGCCTATGAAGCGAAGCTGATCAAGAGTGCGCCGTCCCGCCTCCTCATTGCCCGCGCCGCAGGTGTCCGCGATAAGAACCGGTACGATTCCGAGATCGGCGGCATGCCGCACAGTCGGATCGATGCCAATCTCGAGCGCGATGCCGCAGATCGCGAGAGTCGTGATCCCGCGGTCGCGCAGAGCGAATTGCAGAGGCGTTCCCTCGAAGGCGGACATAGCGAGCTTGTCGAACACGAACTCGTCGTCTCTCGGGGCGAGTTCGGGCACAAGTTCGAACCCTGGCGCGCCGCGCAGGAACCACGGCTTCACAGAGGCCGGATCATCCACGCGTTGCCATGCCATCGCCATCCGGGTCTGGAAAGCGCCCATCCAATGAGTTGGCAACGATAGATGCCGGCTGTAGGCCACCGGAACCCCGGCGGCGCGGCAACGATCGCGGAGCCGTTTGCAGGCCTCGGTGATTGCCGGCCCGCAGGATACCTGCTGGCAGATCCCGACCTGCATGTCGTAGATCAGGAGCGCGAGTCGGCGCGGATCGCAAGCCTCCTCGAGCGAGGTGGCGACCGGCAGTCCGTGGATCGATGGCATCGTCAACTCCCCCGGCACGTCGAACACCGGAACATGAGCTTCCATAGCCCGTTATGATGGCGCGTGGCGATCCCACAAGGCGCCGGGCGAAGCGGAAGGTTTCGGCTTAAAAACCGCTTGAAATTCAGTTGAATTACGTCCGGGGCGCGGCCCGCCGGTCAGCTCAAGGCTAGCGACTGCGGGGTAAAGATGCGCGTAATGGCGCTCGGCTCGGGCTCCCTCCTGCCTCAAGGCGCAGCGAAGCGCCCTCGAAGGGGTGCTCCGAGCCCGTCGAGGGGGGGCCAGTGTACACGCGAGCCGGCGCTGCCTATGGATGATCCTTCGAGACGCAGATCACGGGGCTTTCCTTGGCTCTTATGACGGCGAGCGCCGCAGGGGTTCACGCGGGGGATGTGACCGTCCAGGGCGCACCCGGCGAGAACGGAGCGGACGGTGTCAATCCAGGCGATGGGGGCGGCGACGGGGGTCCCGGAGGGCCCGCAACCGCCAGTGCAAGCAGCGCCGACTCTGTAAATAAAGCCACGGCGTTCGGCGGAAACGGCGGCGATGGTGGAAATGGAGCGACCTTCACCGATTACGGCGGCGATGGCGGGACTGGCGGCGCCGCGAAAGCGACGGCGGCGACGACCGTAATCTCCGGCTCGGCGGGTGCGGACGCTTTAGCGAGTGGCGGAAACGGCGGGCACGGCGGGCGGGATCGTGGCTTCGGCCCGTTTTACGCGGATGGTGGAAGCGGAGAAGCCGCGACGGCTATCGCCACGGGCAGTTCGGGAAGTGGCAGTGCTACTGTTTCGGCTTCGGCGACAGGCGGTTCCGGCCGCGATGGAACAGGAATTGGAGGCTCCGGCGCCGACGCCAATGCCAGCAGCACAGCCAGGGCCAACGGTTCTGGTGACGCATTGTCGTCCGCGAATGCCACCGCCGGCGGGGGCGGGCACGGTATTGACCTAAGCGGCTCCGGAGGCAATGCCATAGCAACGGCCAACGCGTCGGCGGCAGGCGGCGGGAAGGCGATTGCCACGGCGGTCGCGACACCGGGCGACAGTTTTTTTGGTCTCCCCTCCACCGCCCAGGCAACGTCGGACGCGGAGACAATAAATGGTGCGATGGCTCAAGCGCTGTCAACCGGGGGGCCAGGGAACGGCACCTTTGGGTACGTGGCCTCTTCCTCCACCGCGAAGACTAGTTTTGCGGGTGTGACGACGACTGCGACTGCGTCAGCATATGCGGGGAAGGCGGCGGCGATCGCGCAGGGCGGCTCGGCTCAGACTTTTGTCGACCCAGACGCTGTCAGCGCCATCTCCGTCGCCCTTCCTGACAAGGCTTACGCGACCACGCTGATTGATGGCGCAAGCAATGTCGCCGACGCCTTGCTGGGACCGGGAGACGAGATTTTCGGGGCGTCCATTCTGAACGGAGGCTCCTCGACATTTGCTTTCGCTTATCAGGGCGATCTGCTTCTTGGCGTGATAGACAACTTAGGCTTTGGCATTATCTCCAACGGAGTCCCAATTTGGATCGGAGACTTTGGAGATGATACCGTCATCGATTTGAGTTCTTTCGGTTTTAGTGGGACGATCTTCGGGTATGGTACCTTCGTTTTCGGCGGCGCGGTTGCCGAGACGGTGCCCGAGGCCTCAACCTGGGCGATGCTGGTGTTGGGCTTCGCCGGGCTCGGCCTTGTCGGCTATCGCCAAGCGCGAGGGGCCAAGCCGCAGGCGGCATGAAGCCCCGGGGCGGCGTGACCTGCGTAAAGGCGCCCCGCAATCAGTCCCGCGCGCCGACGCGCGCGACTTGGAGCTGGCGATTGCAATCATCGGCGGAGCCGGCGCGGTTTGGGCCGTTGGCCGAGCTCTACCGCGAGGCGGGCCGGCTTCGCGCGCGAGAGCCTCGCGGTTGGCGTCAATGGCCGCGCCTTCCTAGCCGATATGGCGGAAGCCGCGGTCGACGCCTCCTCGCGCCGCCCCTTGTGAGGGTCGGCGCCGAGGCTCAGGGATAGGTCCGCAGTTAGGGGACGCCCCTGTATTCTCCCTGGGAGTTACCACTTTCCGGAGTTATGGGGCGTCCCGCGTCGGGCGGGGTCGTGTCGGCCGAGCTGCTCGTAGTCGCGTCGAATGGCGCCGCGAGGATTGCGCCCAACGCGGCGAAAGGACCATTGTAGTGGCTGTTGCCGGGTCTGTGGCTCGGTGTGTGTGGCGGCTCGGCGGTAATTCGCGCCGGGCCCTCAGGGTCCATTTGCTGCGCGACGGCCGGCGTTGCTGCTGCGACGCCGCAAATCGCGACCGTCGACAGGAATATGGGAAGTAACTGTTTCATGTTCTTCGCTCCTATGCTCAACCCGCGAACGATCAATCCACGCGCGGGTCGGCAGACAGTTGAAGTGTATAATTTTCCTGCGCCATCTGCGGACCGCTTGTTTAAAACGAACCGCGACTGGTGCGCCGGTGAGACTGGTTATTACCCCCGTTCTCTTACGATGGCCATTGCTACTTTTGTACTACTCTATTAAACCTCGGTAGCTGACGTGGCACACACTCCAATATACGCGGCGAGCGCCGCAGGAAGCGCGTAAGAGGGAACTTCATAGCGGTTTCCTTTAGTTAACCGCGCCCCTCTGATTTCGGTCTCTACCCGTCGAGCCCGACGAACCGCTCCCTCTCCTAGACGCAGGCGTACGTAAATTGCTGCGCTGCAAAATTCAATGGTGCAATGCGGTAACAAATGCGAGAACCGCATGACGGTGACGTCCGGTGCCTAGAGGGAAACAGAAAGCTTGTGAAATATCTTTACAGGAATCAGAATCCGTGCTATATATTTACGCAATCGCTCGATCGAACCCGCGCGTCACGCGGGGCTTCCGGCGGCGAGGAGACAGGAGAGAGTAGGGTTGTGGCTTTGAGGCACAGTGTGGCACGGGGCAAAGATTTTTTATTTGGATTCGCCGTAACCCGTTGAAAAGTCCCGATTCGGCCAAATGAATCCAAGGAAATCCAAGCTTTTTTGCTTGGATTTATTTGCATTTACTAGCGTTTATTGACGCGTAGCCGGGCTCGCGGCTTCGCGCCTTATGGCTGCTCCCACGATCCGCTCTTGGCGGAGCGGAACAGCGCGTCGATGACCCGCATGTTGGCGATCGCGTCCTCGATCGGGAACTCGAGCGGCGCGCCGTCCACAATCGCGCGGGAGAACGCGTCGCCCTGCAGTGTGTACTGGTCGCAGATGGGGAATTGCTCGACCCGGCGTCCCCCGCCGAAGAGATCGGCCCCGGTGTCGACGGCGATCTCGGTCGGCCGGTCGGGCGGGGCGTTGAAAGGGATCATGACCTCGATTCGCCCGGCGTCGCCGACGATCGTCACCCGTTGGTGCGCCGACAATTGCGTTCCGACGCTGAAGGTGAGGTGGCGCCCGCCGGGGAACTCGAGAAGGGCGCTCGCCAGGCGATCGGTCTTGAAGTTCGGGTCCCAGTCGATCGTCGCCGCCACCCGCGTCGGCTCGGCGGCGAAAATGTATCGCGCAGTGAGAATGGCGTAGCAGCCGATGTCATAAACCCCCCCGCCGCCGGGCGGCCGGTTGCGCACATTGTCGGGGTCGAGCAGCCGGTAGGAGAAGAATGTTTGGATCGCGCGCAATTCCCCGATCGATCCATCCCGCGCAAGCTCACGCGCGCGCCGCCACTGGGGGTGAAAACGCACCATGAAGGCTTCGGCGACAAGTTTGCCGGAGCGGTTGCGCGCGTCGATCAGCGGGCGCGCTTCTTCAGCGTCGAGCGCGATCGGCTTCTCGCACAGCACGTGCTTGCCGGCTGCGAGCGCGCGAAGCGTCCAGGGGACATGCCCCTCATTGGGCAGCGGATTGTAGACCGCCTCAATCTCGGAATCGGCGAGCAGGTCCTCGTAGGAACCGAATGCGCGCTCGATACCGAGCTTGTCCGCGGCCGCGCGCGCCTTGCCGGGATCGCGCGAGGCGATCGCGGCGATTTCCGACACCCCGCCCCGCTGCATCGCCGGGATGACCTTTTCGACGGCGATCTTGGCGACGCCGAGCACACCCCATTTGACCTTGCGCAAAAGCTTCCCCTCCCGCTGAGATCGCCGCCCCGCTGGGAGCGGCGGAAGTCCTCATCCCTTCGCCGCCGGCACGCGGCCTTCGGCCTGCCGCGCCAGCATCCAGGCCGGATATTCCGGCTTAAGCGCGCTCGCCTGATCGAGTTTGGCGATCTCTTCCGGCGTGAGCGTCAGCTCGGCTGCGGCGAGATTGTCGTCGAGCTGCTCGACGGTCTTGGCGCCGATGATGACGCTCATCACCCCTTTGCGCTGCAGGAGCCAGGCCAGCGCGACGCGCGCCACGGAAGAGCTGTGAGCCTGGGCGATCGGCGCCATCGCGTCAATGATGTCGTAGGCGCGCTCTTTGTCGACCGGCGGGAAATCAAACGTCGTGCGCCGCGATTCATTGTCGCCGCGCTTGTCGCGGGTGAATTTGCCGGAGAGGAATCCTCCGGCGAGCGGGCTCCACACCATCACGTCGAGGCCCTGATCCTCGACCAGCGGCACGATCTCGCGCTCAAGCTCGCGTCCGGCGATCGAATAGTAAGCCTGCACCGTCTCGAAGCGAGCGTAGCCGCGCTTGTCCGAAATGCCGAGCGCTTTCATGATCTGCCAGGCGGCGAGGTTCGAGCAGCCGATCGTGTTGACGAGACCGCGGCTCACGCAATCGTCGAGCGCGCGCAGGGTCTCCTCAAGGGGCGTGACGGGGTCGAATCCATGGATCTGATAGAGGTCCACATGATCGAGCCCGAGCCGTTTCAGACTGCCGGCGATCTGATCCATAATGTGGCCGCGCGACAGGCCCACGGAATTCGGCCCCGGCCCCATACGGCTGCGCACCTTGGTGGCGATGATGACATCCTCTCGCTTGACGCCGAGGTCGCGCAACGCCTGGCCGACCTGAACCTCGGACTGGCCTTCGGCATAGGCGTTGGCCGTATCGATGAAATTGACTCCCGCTTCGAGCGCGCGGGCGACGAGCTTGGTGGAGGCAGCCTGATCAAGCGACCCGATGACGCGCCAGATTCCGGCGTCGCCGGCGAAGGTCATCGCGCCAAGGCAGATTTCCGAGACATATTGGCCCGTACGGCCGAGCGGTCGATAGCGCATGGAACGTCAATTCCTTTTTGGAAGGCGCCGCGTCGGTGGCGCGGCGCCCTATTCAACCGCGCGCGGCTCGTTTACGCAAATCGCTGTTTCGTGAACAGCGCCGCATGAAGCGCGCTCAGCGTCACAATGCGCGAAAGCTGGCGTCAGGCCGCCTCTGCTTCAACAGGCGGGGCAATGGCGCCGGTCATCATCGCGACCGCGTCCGACATCGTCACCTTCTTCGGGTCCACGACCGTCAAACGGCGGCCGAGGCGGTGGATGTGAATACGGTCGGCGACTTCGAACACGTGGGGCATGTTATGCGAGATGAGGATGATCGGCAGCCCACGCTTCTTCACATCAAGAATGAGTTCGAGCACGCGACGCGATTCTTTGACGCCGAGCGCGGCTGTTGGCTCATCCATGATGACGACGCGCTTGGCGAAGGCCGCAGCGCGCGCCACGGCCACGCCCTGACGCTGGCCGCCGGACAGGGTTTCGACGGGCTGATGAATATTCTGAATCGTCATCAGGCCGAGATCGTTCAGTTTCTCCCGCGCGAATTTCGCCATGCGAGCGCGATCGGTCGCTCGGAACCATTGTCCCATGACGCCCGGCGCCCGCGGCTCCCGGCCGAGGAACATGTTGTCGGCGATCGACAGCGCCGGCGAAAGCGCCAGGGTCTGATACACGGTCTCGATGCCCGCTTCGCGCGCCGCGATCGGCGAGGTGAAGTGAATGATTTCTCCACCAAGCCGAATCTCGCCCGAGTCGGGAATGACCGCGCCGCAGAGGGCCTTGATCAGCGTCGACTTGCCCGCGCCGTTGTCCCCAATGACGGCGAGGATCTCTCCCGGAAAGAGGTCGAAGTCGGCGTGGTCGAGCGCGGTGACCCGTCCGTAACGCTTGACGAGGCTGCGAGCCCGGAGGACCGGTTCGACGCTCATTTCGACACCCTCCGGATCCACTGGTCGAGAGCAACGGCGACGATGATCAGGACGCCGATCGCGAACTCCTGCCAAAGCACGTCCAAGCCGGCGAGGGAAACGGCGGAGCGGAATACGCCGACGATCAGCGCGCCGACGAGCGTGCCGATGATCGACCCTCTGCCGCCGAACAGCGACGTGCCGCCGATCACCACCGCAGTGATGCTGTCGAGATTGGCGTTCTCGCCAGCCGTCGGGCTGATGGCGCCGACGCGCCCGATCAGCGCCCAGCCGGCGATCGCCGCGATAAGGCCCGCGAACACGTAAACGCTGAGCAGAATTCGATCCGTATTGATGCCCGCGAGCCGTGCGGCCTCCCGGTCGTCGCCCGTGGCGTAGATGTGGCGGCCGTAGGCGGTGCGGTTGAGGACGTACCAGACGACGGCTGCGACCGCGAGCATCAGGAACGTGCCCCACATGATGCGGGCGCCGCCAATTGTCATCTGATTGCCCATGATCTGCAGGAACCAAGCTTTCTCCTCGATGTCCTGCATGCCGATGGTTTCGCTCTGCGAATAGTACGTGTTGAGCGCCCCAATGATGCTGAGCGTGCCGAGAGTGACGATGAACGGCGGCATCTTGAGCCGCGTCACTAGAGCCCCGTTGAGATAACCGAAGACAGCGCCGACCAAGAGGCCGATCGGAAAGGCGATAAACGTCGGAACGCCGCCATAGACCGCCAACCGCCCCATCACCACCGAGGAAATGACCATGATGACGCCGATCGAGAGATCGATGCCCGCCGTGAGGATTACGAGGGTCTGGCCGACGCCGACAATACCGATGACCATCACCTGGGTGAGTATGGTCGAGAAATTGCTGGCGGCGGTGAACCGCGAAGGATTGACGAGGACACCCAACAGCACGCCGAGCAAGAGCACGACGAACGGCACTACAGTCGGGTAGGCGTGGAGGAAACGCTGCGTCCGCTGCAGGACGGTGAGATGCTCTTCCTCGAAGGACGCGACCGACGCCGCCGCGCCGGTTAGAACATTCTCGAACTCCTGGGGCGCGGGACGGCCAGTCGCTTCACTCATCGCTTCCTCGTTCGTCTCCGGTCACCCTTTGTCTTTTTGAATCCGCCGCAGGCACGACCGCGGCGGATTCTTTTTATTTCACCGGATTAAAGCCCCGAACGCGGGGGAAAATCAACCCCAGCAGAGCTTCATCGCCTCATCGACGGTGATCGAAGGCACGCCCGCAACCGGCTTGTCAGTGACCAGCTTCTCACCGGTGTCTATGCTCGTCGGCTTCTTGCCCGACTTGATGTATTCCGCGATCGCTTCGACGCCGTCGGCCGCCATCAGCAGCGGATATTGCTGGGAGGTCGCGCCGATGATGCCCTCCTTGACCCACTTGACGCCCTGGCAGCCGCCGTCGACGGCGACGAACAGCACGTCCTTCTCCTTGCCGGCGGCCTTGAGGGCCGCATAACCGCCATAGGCGGCCGGCTCGTTAATTGCGTAAACGAGATTGATGTGGTCAGCTTTCTGAAGGATGTTCTCCATCGCCTGACGGCCGCCTTCAGTCGCGCCCTTCGTCACGTCCGAGCCGACGATCTGCGCGGTGTCGCTGGCGGCGTAGTGCTTCGGATCCTTGACCTTGACGCCGAAGCCGTCGAGGAAGCCGTTGTGACGCAGATAGTCGACGGTCGGCTCGTTGGGGGCGAGGTCGAGGGTGGCGATCTTGGCGCTAGAGGCCTTATCGCCGAGCGTGCCCTTGGCCCACTGCCCGATCAGCTGACCGGCCTTGAAATTGTCGGTCGCGAAGTTGGCGTCAGCCGCCGTGATCGGGTCGAGCGGCGTGTCGAGCGTGATGACGAGGACGCCGGCGTCACGCGCCTTCTTCACCGTCGGCACGATCGCCGTCGAATCGCTGGGGACGAGCAGAATGCCCTTGGCGCCGGCCGCGATGAGTTGCTCGATCGCTCTCACTTCGCCATCGTTGTCGCCGTCGAACTTGCCGGCGTACGCCTGAGACGTCAGGCCGAGCTCCTTAGCCTTGGCCTCGAAGCCTTCTTTCATTTTGACAAAAAAGGGATTGGTGTTGGTTTTCGTGACGAGCCCGACGATTTCGCCGGCATCGACCGGCCCGCCCACAAGGGCAAGAGACAGCGCCGCAGCCGCGACGGACGTGAACAATCCAGAAATCTTGGACACAGGTTTCCTCCCGATGAGTCGATACGGCGACGTCGATCATCACGGCCCCAGGTGACTGGACGCAATGTCTTTGCCTCCCCGTGACCGTTTTCGCGCCGTCGTAGCTCCATAGGGCAGACTTTTGGCCAAGAGTCAAGGATAATTACACCCGCTTGAATTATCCTTGACAAACGCCCTCTTCGGCACGATGATGCCGCGTAGGTCGTTACGACAATGCAGAGGCGGAGGATGAAGGAGGCGCATGGCGACGCGCACGCGTATGCGGTGAGTGGGCCCGACGGGGAGGTGGCGTTAACCTCGCCGCTTGTCGTCGTCTCACCGATGAACGCTGGCGGCGCGAATCAGGCGGGTGTGCGTCTTTACAATGAGCGATTGCTGCTTTCACTCGTGCGCCGCTTCGGTCCGTTGTCCAAGATTGAAGTCGCGCGATTGACCGGGCTGTCAGTGCAATCGACGTCCGCAATTATGAACCGACTGCAAGCGGAGGGACTGTTGAAGCGGGAGGCCCCGCTCCGTGGCCGAGTTGGGCAGCCGACGATCCCTCTGTCGATCGATCCCGAAGGCGCCTATTCGTTCGGGCTCAAAGTAGGGCGACGCAGCTGCGATTTGGTGCTGGTCGATTTTCGCGGCGCCATTTGTCAGCGCGCTCACCGCGTCTACTCGTTTCCGACACCGATCATGGTCCTCGATTTTGTCCGAGATTCACTGCCGTCGCTCGCCAGCTCGCTCGGCCCCTCGCAGAGACGGCGGATCGTTGGCCTTGGCGTCGCAGCTCCGTTTCAGCTGTGGAGCTGGGAATCCGAGATCGGCGCACCGCAGGGCGCAATGAACGCCTGGCAGCACTTCGACGCAGAAAGTGAAATTGCGGCCGTGTGCCCTTATCCGACGACGCTGTGCAATGATGCGACGGCCGCTTGCGCGGCCGAATTCTTCTTCGGTCGCTGCTGGCGCTACCGTGATTTCCTCTATTTCTTCGTCGGCGAGTTTCTCGGCGGCGGATTGGTGCTCGACGGCGCGCTACGTCCGGGGCGCACGGGTAACGCAGCCGCGCTCGGATCAATGCCGATCATGGCGAAGAGCAATGGCGGCGTCACTCCCCAGCTAATCGCGTGCGCGTCAATTTATCAACTCGAGCGCCGACTGGAAGCGGCTGGTATCGACGCCTCGTCGATTTGTGTGACGCCCGAATTGTGGGGCGAATTTGGGGCGCAACTCGACGGCTGGATTGAAGACGCGGCCTCGGCTCTGGCCTATGCGACGGTCGCAGCGATCTCCGTCATCGACTTTGAGGCGATCGTGATCGACGGCGCGCTTCCGGCGACGGTGCGCGAGCGCCTCACCGCTCGCACAGCTCAGGTCTTCTCCGGCCTCGATCGGCGCGGCTTGAGCGACGTCGACATTGTCTCGGGCTCGATCGGCGCCGACGCGGGCTCGATCGGAGGCGCGGCATTGCCGCTGATAAAGCATTTTGCTCGCGATCGAGAAGTCTTGTTCAAGGATGCGATGAGGCAGGCGAGTTGAGTCGGAAAGGGCTCGCGCATCGCGTGAGCTTGGCTCAGAGCGCGTTGATCGATACTCTTTTGGCGCCCGGGCGGGCGAAACCGTCCCCGAGCGACTGCCCATTCTCTCAACGACCCGAACAGAGGCGTTATGGCCACACGCATTGTCAAGGTCGAGCCATTCGATCTCGTTGTCTTTGGCGGCACTGGCGATCTGGCTCAGCGCAAGCTGTATCCGGCGCTCTTTCACCGCGAGCGCAGCAACCAGTTCTCCGAGCCGACGCGGATCATTGGTGCGTCGCGCCGTCAGCTTGATCGCGAGGCGTTCCGCGCCTCCGTCAAGGACGCGTTGATGAAATTTCACGTCATCGACGAAGAAGCGGGTGCGGCAACGGAGCGATTCCTGTCCCGACTCGACTATGTCGCAGTCGACGCTTCGGCGGACGGCGGATGGGCAGACCTTAAAGCGTTGCTTGGGGGCGACGAACGCATCCGCGCGTACTATCTCGCGACCGGTCCGGATCTGTTCGGTCCGCTGGCGAAGCGACTCGGCGCCGAGGGGCTCGTAACCCCGCGCTCGCGAATCATTGTCGAGAAGCCGATCGGCAGAGACGGTGAGAGCGCCGCGGCCATCAACGACGTCATCGGCTCCGTCTTCCTTGAGAGCAATATTTTCCGCATCGATCACTACCTCGGCAAGGAATCCGTGCAGAATCTCATGGCGTTGCGCTTCGCCAACATTCTGTTGGAACCGCTGTGGAACAGCGCGCACATCGATCATGTCCAGATCACTGTCGCGGAGACGCTAGGCGTCGAGGGACGCGGTGACTACTACGAAGAAGCCGGCGCGATGCGCGATATGGTGCAAAACCACATGATGCAGCTTCTTTGCCTCGTTGCGATGGAGCCGCCGAATTCGCTCGAAGCGGATTCCTTGAGGGATGAAAAGCTGAAGGTGCTGAAGGCGTTGCTGCCAATCGATGAAACCAACGCCTCGAATCTCGCAGTGCGCGGCCAATATCGCGCCGGCTTTGCCGATGGCGGCCCCGTTCCGGGGTACCTGCAAGACATCGGCAAGGACCAGAGCGACACGGAAACGTTCGTTGCCCTCAAACTCGGCGTCGCCAATTGGCGATGGGCCGGGGTTCCCTTCTATCTCCGCACGGGCAAAAGGCTGCCGCAGCGCTTTTCGGAAATCGTCGTCGGATTCCGTCGCGTGCCGCATGTCATATTCGCGATGCATCCCGACGGCATACCCGCCAATCGCCTAGTGATGCGCGTACAGCCGGATGAAGGGATCAAGCTGTGGATGATGGTGAAGGAGCCAGGCCCAGGCGAGATGCGGCTGCAACATGTTCCCCTTGACATGAGCTTCGCCAAGGCCTTCGGCGCGGCCTCCGCCGACGCGTATGAACGGCTGCTCATGGACGCGATCCGCGGCAATGCCGCTTTGTTCATGCGACGCGACGAAGTCGAGGCGGCGTGGAAATTCGTCGATCCGATTCGCAATGCCTGGGCGCAGTCGGGCGAATCGCCGCGCCCGTATGCCGCCGGCACCTGGGGACCCAACGCATCTGTCGCCCTGATCGAACGCGACGGGCGGACCTGGAACGAGGAATACGAATGATTGAGACCGACTTCCATCGCCGTGAATTCGCCGATGGTGAAGAGCTGGCTCACGGCCTAGCCGACTGGACGGCGGAGCGTCTGCGTGGCGCGATCGCGGCGCGAGGGGTCGCGTTGCTCATCGTCTCCGGTGGCAAATCGCCGGCTCGGTTCTTTGACCGGCTTTCGAACTTGGACCTGGATTGGACAAGGGTTGCAATTACCCTTGCGGACGAGCGACGTGTGGCTGACGACAGCCCGCGCTCTAATGCTCGGCTGGCGCGTGAGAGGCTGCTGCGCAATCGCGCGGAAGCGGCGAGCTTTACGCCGCTTGCGGACGTCCGCTTGCCCGAGGATCGGGAGCTTGCCGCAGCAAGCGCGCGTATCGCCAATTTGCCGATGCCAGCCGACGTCGTGGTGCTCGGAATGGGCGACGATGGACACACCGCTTCGTGGTTTCCTGGCGCGGACGGGCTCGCCGAAGCGATGGACCCGGCGGCTCGGCAGCTCGTCGCGCCAATCCGCGCGGCAAACGCGGGCGAACCGCGCCTCACCCTCACTGGACGAGTGATCTTGCGCGCCAGAGCGATCGCGCTCGAGATCCAGGGCGAGGCAAAGCTAGCCACTTTCGCGGCCGCGCTGGAGCCGGGCCCGGAGCAGGCCATGCCCATTCGTGCCGTGTTGCGAGGCGCAGCCGATCGTCTTACTGTATTCATGTGTCCACGAACCGAGTCCGCCCCCGATCCAGCGGCCGAAAATCATCCTCCGGCATGATCGTCGAGACGAGCTGGAAACGGTCCCGACCGTACTTCGATGCAGTCTTCGCCTTTTCGACCGTCGGCTCGCTCAGCTAGGATTTGGCAGACGGGCGCTTCATTGGAGGGCGCCTCGAGATCGCCCGCGCAGCCAAGCAAAACCAAATAAATCCAAGCAATTTTGCTTGGATTTATTTGGTTTTATTCGTCTGAATCGGGGCTTTTCAATGGGTTACGGCGAATCCAAATAAAAAAATCTGGTCTCCCCTCAAGCTCTGCGGCAAATGTCTCAAACCGGTTCGCTCCTCTCTTTTCCTCCTCGGCCAGCGGCGCGCCGAGCGCGGGTTCGACTATGTGGAAAGTATAACATTGATTTCTGCCTGACGCAAGAAAATTGCAGACAGTTGTCGGTAGCAGACGATATGTCCGGTTTAGGTAGCGCACGAACTGTCCGGTAGGTCTGGCCCTTTTGGGGGCAAGGGATGCGCCGGACGGAAGCCCTTCAGGGGGTGGGCATGGCGGTGTTTTTGAACCTTCTCCAACCGCTGGGAATCGGCGGAGCTGAACCAGGCGGAGGCGGCGGAGCTGTTGGGGGTGAGCGAGCGGACATTCCGCCGCTGGACGCGCCGCTACGACGAGGAGGGCGAGAGCGGCCTTCTGGATCGCCGGCTCGGCAAGGC
>DASXXT010000356.1:0-16545 GCA_036502965.1 Roseiarcus sp.
GATCCGCAAGTTCGGTTCGATGAGAGGGGTGTGGAAACGGAGCCATGGTCGAGCCACTAAGGCACCGCCGGACGAAAGGGGCGGAAACAGACATGCTCGGCCTAACGCTATCCCGCGCCACACCTCGACTCTACCGATTCGCGACGCGCAATAGGTTGCGACGAACCTCTCCCCAGGCTCGAAAAGGGTCCAACCGATCGAGGCTTGACCCGATCTCCTCAGCCGGCCGCCTGCGCGCGCAAGAAGGCTCGCATGATGAAATTCGCCTGTTCGGGCCCGTAGGCGTGTTCCGCGCCGACTGGGCAAGCCCGTCGCGCTGGGCAGCCAAAGGCCATGCAATCCCGACCGGCTGGGCTTTTCAGGTGGCCTGCGCAGGCGGCGACGTCATAGCCGACGCTTGAGAACGCCTCGACGGGACACGTTTTCAAGCACCAGCGTGCGGAGCAGGATTCGCACGGGCTTTGGACTGCCGCCGGCTCGGAAACCGCGGGCGTCTCGCTAAGCCCGAGCGCGCCGCGGTAGGAATGCCACAGCCCGTAGCGCGGATGGATCCGAAGTCCAATCGGCGAGGGATGGACGGGCTCGGCGCGCCGCGCCCATTGCTGGAACGGCAAGTAGGGCGGGCCGCCGAAAGGAAACAGCGCCTTCCCGCCGAGCTCGCGCGCCAAAGTCTCGATCACCCGCCGGCTCCAGCGGTCGAGCGGATGATCGGCGCCATCGCGCGCCTCCGCGCTGGCCGCAAATGCGCTCCAGCCGTCGCGCCCGGCCGCGCCGGCGAGCACGATCGTGCGAATGTCGGCGAGCGCGCCATTCCGCTCGTTGTCGCCCAGCCGCAGCGCGCCGCGGGGAACGAGGCCCACCCGCTCGATGGCGCTAAAAACGCCCTCGATCATTATGAGGGGTTCAGGGGCAAGCGCTTGCTTTGTGTGAAACACGCCTCCAACTCTTACTTGTTCGACTTCGCGTTCTTGAGGACGAATTCGTTAGCGTCAATATCGAAATCCTTGCCGGTGCAGCGTTTCAAGAAATTAATTAGGCGTTTTTCAAGATAGTAGGCGCGATGAAGTTGGTTGTTCGAGGCGAACGCCTTTTGTATGTGTCCGAGTTCGTCATCGCTGAGCGTCGAAATCGTGCTGTTCAGGCGGTCGAATCGTTTCCGCGTCTCGTCAAAGTCCGGAGACTCGCAGAACGCCGTTATGAGGATCGCGTAAGCGTTTCTCACCAACTTCTTCGACTAGCAGCTTGTAAATTGCGGGCGCTGAGGCTTCCGGATCTTCCAAATTGCCCTTAAGCGCTTGCTTCGAAGCAATGAACCCTTCGGGGCTCTTGGTCCCAAACTTAACTGAGATAATTGGCACGGATTTACCGAGAGCGTAGCCAACCTCCTGGTTAGTCCAGGTGCTCTGGTGGAAATCGTCGGTCACGAACGCCAGCATGACTTCCATAGTCTCCAGGCCCTTTTCGATCTCCAGCTGCCACGTCTTCATCGGCACAATTGTGTCGTGTGCGACAAAAGGTGAGATGCCGTATTCGGACAAAGCATCACCAAGGCGGCGCGCTATTGCCCTGTGCTGGTCCTTATGGCTAACGAACAGCCGAAGATGGCCAGCTTTCCAAAGCGACAATGTGTCAGGATCAGTTTGTGGCTGTTGAGAGGGGTTGACAGCGCGCTGATATCTCGGGTCTGCCTCGTCGGCCAGCTCAAGGTGCACCAACCGGATGCTCTCGTTGCCCACGGAGCCAGTGCATTTGTTCAGGTCCCTGCATATCTCGTCTCCCAATTCCTTCTGCCAATCGAGGCTTAGCTCCCCAATAGTGGTGGGCGGCAGGTACAGGATTACATCGTGACCGTAAGTACCTCCGTTCAAATTGTCGTAGGAAGTTTCCTCAATAACATCGAAACGAGCCTCGGTGATTATTTCGAGTAGGCGCGTATGATCGGTCCTGGAATATTCAAGCTCCAGACGTTTCACGTAATTGCCGATCTTGGATGGCAGATAGTGCTTGCTTGACACGACCCTCGACTCGACAGCTTCCGGCCTGTGCGAGAGCCTGGCCTAGCCCCGCAATGTCACAGTCGAGGATAAGCCACATGGACCGGCCGGCCGAGTCAATCCTTTGAAAAAAGACGCCTTGCCGTACGACAACCTAAAAGTCTGCCGTACGTTTGCGGTAGGATTACTTCGCCCTCAGCGCCTCGACCCCTGGCAGCGCCTTGCCTTCCATCCACTCGAGGAACGCGCCGCCCGCGGTCGAGACATAGGTGAAGTCGTCCGCGACCTTGGCTTCGTTGAGCGCGGCGACGGTGTCGCCGCCACCCGCCACCGACGTCAATTTGCCCTGCTTGGTGAGCGACGCCACGGTCTTGGCGACCGCCATCGTCGCCTCTTCGAAGGGCGGGGTCTCAAAAGCGCCGAACGGGCCGTTCCACACTAGGGTCTTCACGTGCGCCAAGACCTCCTCGACCCCCGTCACCGACTTCGGCCCGATGTCGAGGATCATCTCGTCCTCGGGCACATGGTCGACGCCGACGACGTGGGCTGGCGCGTGTGCCTCGAGCTCCTTGGCGACCATCGCGTCGACCGGCAGTAGAATGCGGCACTTGGCCTTTTCCGCCGCTACCGCGATCGAGCGCGCGGTTTCGGCGAGGTCCTTCTCGCACAGCGACCTGCCGACTCCTTTGCCTTCTGCGAACAGGAAGGTGTTGGCCATGCCGCCGCCGATGATGAGGACGTCGACCTTGCCCACGAGATTGCCGAGGAGGTCGAGCTTGGTCGACACTTTGGCGCCGCCGACGATCGCCGCGACCGGGCGCTCCGGATTGCCGAGCGCGAGACCCAGCGCCTCCAGCTCCTTCTGCATCGCTCGCCCCGCGTATGCGGGCAGTCTATGGGCGAGCCCCTCCGTCGTCGCATGCGCACGATGGGCGGCGGAGAAGGCCTCGTTGATGTAGACGTCGCCGAGCTTGGTGAGCTCGTCGACATGGGCCGGGTCGTTTTTCTCTTCGCCCTTGTGGAAGCGAGTGTTCTCGAGGAGAAGCACGTCGCCGTTCTTCATTTTGGCGATCGCATCGTGGGCTGTCTTGCCGACGCAATCGGTGGCGAAAGCGACGGGCCGCTTGAGGATGTCGGCGACTGCGGCGGCGACGGGCTTTAGCGAATTGGCCTCGTCCGGCCCGCCCTTGGGCCGACCGAAATGCGCAAGAAGAATGACCTTGCCGCCCTTGTCCGCGATCTCCGCAATGGTCGATGCGACGCGCTCGATCCGCGTCGCATCCGTCACGCGGCCGCCTTCGGTCGGGACGTTGAGATCGACCCGCAACAGCACGCGCTTGCCGGCGACGTCGGCGTCGTCGAGGGTGCGGAACGGTTTGCTCATATTCCCCTCCTCGGAAGGTGAGCCCAATCGGATGAAGGACGAACGCGCCGTGCGCTGCGCCTAAAAACGGCGCATCTTCATGCGTGTTCCACTGGGACGCGATCACATGAGCTTCGCCATCGCGACCGCGGTGTCCGCCATACGGTTCGAGAAGCCCCATTCGTTGTCGTACCAGGAGAGCACGCGCACAAAATTGCCGTCGATGACCTTGGTCTGATCGAGATGGAAGACCGAGGAGCGGTCGTCGTGGTTGAAATCGCTCGAGACGTTCGGCTGGTCGGTATAGCCGAGGATACCCTTGAGCGGGCCGTTGCCGTCGGCGGTGGCCTTAACGGCGTTGTTGATCTCGTCCGTGTTGGTCTGGCGCTTGGCGACAAACTTGAGGTCGACGACCGAAACGTTCGGCGTGGGCACGCGGATCGCGGAGCCGTCGAGCTTGCCCTTGAGCTCGGGCAGCACGAGACCGACCGCTTTGGCTGCGCCGGTCGTGGTCGGGATCATCGACAGCGCCGCACCGCGGGCGCGGTAGAGATCCTTATGCAGCGTGTCGAGCGTGGGCTGATCGCCGGTGTAGGAATGGATAGTCGTCATGAACCCGTGCTCGATGCCGATCGCATCGTTGAGCACCTTGGCCACCGGCGCCAAGCAATTGGTCGTGCATGACGCGTTGGAGACGACAAGGTGATCCTTGGTCAGCTTGTCGTTGTTGACGCCATAGACGACCGTCAGATCCGCGCCTTCCGCCGGCGCCGAAATGAGGGCGCGCTTGGCGCCCGCCTTGAGGTGGGCTGCTGCTTTCTCCCGCGCGGTGAAGATGCCCGTGCACTCGAGCGCGACGTCGACGCCGAGTGCCTTATGCGGAAGCTCGGCCGGGTCCTTGATGGCGGTGACCTTTATCTTATGGCCGTCGATGACCATCGCGTCACCCTCGACTTTGACCTCGTGAGGAAAGCGCCCGTGGACGCTGTCGAAGCGCAAGAGGTGCGCGTTGGTTTCCACGGGGCCCAGATCGTTGATGGCGACGACCTCAATGTCCTTGCGGCCCGACTCCAAAATTGCGCGCAGCACCAGCCGCCCAATCCGGCCGAAGCCATTGATCGCTACCTTGGCAACCATCGTCTCTTCTCCTGCGGCGCCCGCCGACATGGCCGCCGACGCCCCGCAATTCAATCTGCTGAAACCGCGCTTATTGTCCGATCCTCGGCCCGAAGTCTACAGTCGAATTGAGCCGGCGGCTGCTTGGCGATTGGGCTGCGATCAGGCGCGAAGCCTGCTGAGCGCCGCCTCGACCACCGCGTCGGGCGTGATCCCAAAATGTTGATAGACGGCTTTATATGGTCCGCTTTCGCCGAAGCTCTTCATGCCGATGAATGGGCCGTCGCCGATGATCGCGTCCCATCCGAACCTCACCGCGGCCTCGACGCCGACCTTCACCTTCGCATTGCCGATGACCGAGCGGCGATAGTCCTCCGGCTGCTCAAAGAAGGCCGGGAAACAGGGCATGGACACGACTCGAGCGGCAACCCCCTTCTCCTTCAATTGCGCCTGTGCGGCAACGGCGAGTGACACTTCGGAGCCGGAGGCGAAGATCGACACTTCGGCCTGTCCGGAAGCAGGAGAGATCTCGTAGCCGCCGCGCGCGCACAAGTTTTCCTCCACATGTGTGGTCCGCAGCGCCGGTAGGCCCTGCCGCGTCAGTGCGAGGATCGAAGGCGAATGCTCACGCTCGAGCGCGGCCTGCCAGCACTCGACGGTCTCGACGCTGTCGGCCGGGCGCCAGATATAGAAATTCGGCATCGCTCGCATCGCCGCCAAATGCTCAACCGGTTGATGGGTCGGCCCGTCCTCGCCAAGGCCAATGGAGTCATGGGTGAACACATGCACGACCCTGACCCCCATCAGGGCCGCGATCCGGAGCGAAGGACGGCAATAGTCGGTGAAGCAGAAGAACGACGCCCCAGAGGGAATAAAGCCGCCGTGCAGGGCGATGCCGTTGCATGCCGCAATCATTCCGTGCTCGCGGATGCCCCAGTGGATGTAGCGGCCAGAGAAGTCGTCGGCCGTGATTTCCTTCTCGCCCGAGAACTTCGTGTTGTTCGACGGGGTCAAGTCGGCCGAGCCGGTGACAAGCTCGGGCACAGCGGCACCGATCACATCGAGCGCTGCCTGGCCGGCCTTGCGGGTGGCGACCTCAGGCTTTTCGTCGACAAGTTTCTGCTTGTAGGCGTCGATCTCTTGATCGAGGTCTTGCGGCAGATCCCCGCGCAGTCGCCGTTCGAATTCGGCGCGTTGCTTTGGGTCAAGCGCTTCGACCGCGGCGTTCCACTTTTCGCGCTGCGTTGAGCCGCGCGAGCCTGCTTTGCGCCAAGCGGCGAGAATGTCGTCGGGGATGACGAACGGCTCGTAGGTCCAGTTCAGGTTCTTGCGCGCGCCGGCGACCTCGGTCGCCCCCTGCGCGTCACTGTGCGCCTTGCTGGTTCCCGCGTGGGTTGGCAGGCCAAAGCCGATCGTCGTCTTGCAAGCGATCATGGTCGGCCGGTCCGAGTTCTGCGCGGCATGGATGGCGTCAAGGATCGCCTTGGGATCGTGCCCGTCGATATGGGTTGAATTCCAGCCCGCCGACTGGAAGCGGGCGACCTGGTCGACGCTGTCGGAAAGCGTCAGCTTCCCGTCGATCGAGATCCCGTTGTTGTCCCAAAAAACAATCAGCTTCGACAGCTTGAGATGGCCGGCGATGCCGATCGCCTCCTGGCTCACGCCTTCCATCAAATCGCCGTCGGAAGCGAGGACATAAGTGTGGTGATCAACGATGCCGGGAAAGCGCGCGGCCAGCATCCGCTCCGCGATCGCCATGCCGACCGAGGTCGCAATCCCCTGTCCCAACGGCCCGGTCGTCGTCTCCACCCCCGGAGCGCACCAATATTCCGGGTGTCCGGGCGTCCTCGAGCCGACCTGCCGGAACTGCTTGATGTCTTCGATGGTCAATCCTTTGGCGCCGCCGACACCCGTCAAATAGAGCAGCGCGTACAACAGCATGCAGCCGTGGCCGCCGGAGAGCACGAACCGATCGCGATCGGGCCAATGGGGATCCGAGGCGTCGAATTTCAGCACGTCGCGCCAGAGAACGGTCGCGACGTCGGCCGAGCCCATCGGCAGGCCGGGGTGGCCGCTCTTGGCCTTCTCCACCGCATCGAGGGCGAGAAAGCGGATCGCATTGGCCATTAAGTCATGAGACACGCTCGTCGCGCCAGGGGACACGGTCGTTGTCGCCATCGGGGAGTCTCCTCAAGAATTGAAGCGCCGGCAATTCGAAGTTCCGAGCTCGGGCGGTGATTTGAACGCCGCGCGGAACGGCCGGGTCAATTAGGGGCGGTCGCACGAACCTGTCAATTGCGGCTGGGCCCGCGTTGACGTTCCGTTCAAGCATCGCGTAAACAAAACCCCGCAATGGATGGAATCAAAACCTCCATGGATTCGCTTGAGATCTCGCTCAAACGTCTCGCGTCCGCGGTCGAAGCGCTCGAGTGGGCGACAGACCTGCGCATGCGCCACGACGAAGCGCGGGCAACCACGCAAGAGGAATTCGCGCTGATGCAAGACGATCGCTCGCGGCTCGCGGTCGAACTCGACGCCGCCGTCGACCGGTCGCGCGCCCTCGAATCCGCCAACAGCGAAGCGGCCAAGCGGCTCGCCCATGCCGCTCAGGCGATTGAACGCGTTCTCGGCCGATTGGCGCCGGACGCGGAAGATTAAGGCCAGTCCGCCCGTGGAGAAGGCGCGCGCGATGTCACAGGTTTCGGTCACCATTGACGGGCGCAAGTATCGTCTTGCTTGCAACGAGGGCGAAGAAGCGCGGCTCGAATCGCTGGCCGGCATGATCGATGAGAAGATCGGCGAAATGCGCACGGCGTTCGGGGAGGTCGGCGACCAGCGTCTTGTCATCATGGCCGCTTTGACCATCGCGGACAATCTGGCCGAAGCGCGCGATGAGGCGGCGGCCCAGCGCAAGCGTTCCGACGACGCCGAGCAACGCGCCCAAGCCATGGCCTCAAGCCTCGACGAACTCGGTTCGAGGCTCGAGTCGATCGCAACGCGCCTGGCGGGCGCCGCTGAGGCTTGAAGCTTGGCGGAGCGCGCCCCGGCCGATTACCGCCCGGACGCTGCACGGAAGTCCGGCCCGGCGGGAACTAGACCTTCTTCGTGTCCCTACCGAGGGCGGATTTATTTAGGTGATTGGGCGGCCTTCGCCCATGCCATCGTCGACGCGGCCCACGGAGGACTTCAGGAGGCCGTCGCGCTCGAGACCGCGAGACCGGTTAGCGCGAACTCCCCAACGGATGATTATGCGGTTCGCGTGACGGCTAGTCCAAGGCCACCGCACGGCTCGGCGACTATCCCAAAGTCGTAGCCGTGCTGGACAAAAGGTCAAACTTCCCGACGCTTATGGAAAGCCGATTGTGCTCTTTGATCAATACCTTATCTCGCTGCGGGCGACATATTTTCTGACGCCGAGAGCGAGCGATTTTTGACGCCATGAGCGAGCGCCGTTCTAGCGGATGTTCGGAGCGGCCGCGAAGACGGCCCATTGCGGGTTGGGGATGTGGTCGTCTCGCCAAGGCGGCCGCTTCCGCAAGCCGGTCGCACGGCCGTCGTCGGTGAAGTGACAGGAGCCAAGTCATGCGGTCGGTCCCCCTGCGGGTGAACGGGCAGACGTTTCAGGTCGATGTCGACGATCCGGACATGCCGCTCCTCTATGCGCTGCGGGACAACTTGAACCTGAAGGGGCCGCGCTTCGGGTGTGGCCTGGCGCAATGCGGCGCCTGCACGGTCCATGTGGACGGCCAGTCCGCGCGCTCGTGCGTGCTGCCGGTATCCGCCGTCGGAACGAGCGAGGTCGTCACCCTCGAAGGTCTGGGCACGCCCGAGCGCCCGCATCCTCTGCAGCAGGCCTTCATCGACGAACAGGCGGTCCAGTGCGGCTATTGCATCAATGGCATGATCATGGAATCGGGGGCGCTGCTGCGGCAAAAGCCGCATCCCTCCGTCGATGAGATCAAGCAGGCCCTCGCCAACAATCTCTGTCGCTGCGGCACCCATCTGCGAATCGTCCGCGCTGTCCAGAGAGCGGCCCATGCTTAGCATCGACCCAACGAAGCTCGATCGGCGCGCGCTGCTGCGGGGCGCGGGCGCGCTCGTGGTCACTTTCGCCATCGCGCCCGGCCGCGCGGGCGCTCAGGGGCGCACGCGACAGCAAACCGAAGCGTTGGAGACCGCGCCGAGGAAGTCGGTCTCCGCCGATGCGGTGCAGGGATTTCTTGCGATCGATGCTGCCGGCCAGGTCACCGTCTATGCCGGAAAAGTCGACCTTGGCACCGGCGTCGAAACGGCCCTCATGCAGATCGTCGCCGACGAACTGGACGTTCCGCTCGGGCGTCTCACCATGATCCAGGGCGACACGGCGCGGACGCCGGATCAGGGCGCGACCAACAGCAGTCTCGCCATTGAGAAAGGCGGGGCGCAACTGCGTCACGCCGCGGCAACGTTGCGCGCCGAACTCCTGCGACGCGCCGCGGCGCGCCTGCACGCCGCCAGCGGCGACCTGCGTATCGTCGACGGCCTGGTTCACGCGGCCGGCGCGGAGGGGGTTGATATCGGGACGCTCGCGGCCGAGGCTCCGATCGTACTGGAGACCGACCCCGCAGCTCCGCTTAAGCCGCCGAGCGAATACAAGCTGGTCGGCACATCGGTCCCGCGCATCGACATCCCCGGAAAGGTTTTCGGGACCTTCACCTACATGCAGGATTTCCGGCTGCCCGGCATGCTGCATGGCCGGGTGGTCCGTCCGCCGGCCCTGGGCGCGACACTGTTGTCGGTCGACGAGGCCTCGGTCCGGTCCCTGCCGGGCAACGTAAAGGTGGTCCGGATCGCCAACTTCCTCGGCGTGGCGGCGGACACCGAGTGGTCGGCGATCAAGGCCGCGCAGACGTTGGCCGCCACGTGGTCGGACGTCAGCAACCTGCCCGATGAGGCGCATCTGTTCGACTATGTGCGCGCGACGCCCGTCTCCCAAGAGGCCGTCACCAGCAACGCGGGAGATGTGGCGCACGCTCTGGCGGAGTCTCGCCGGCGATTGTCTGCGACATACGACTTCGCAATTCATACCCACGGGTCGATCGGACCGTCCTGCGCAGTGGTGGAGGTGAAGGACGGTCAGGTGATGTGTTGGACTGCTTCGCAGGCCACCCACAATCTGCGCAGGCAGCTCGCCGCGTGCCTGGACGTTTCGGCGGAGCAGGTTCGCTGCATCTATCTGGCGGGCGCTGGATGCTACGGGCGTAACGGGCACGAGGATGCGGCGGCCGACGCGGCGCTGATGTCGCGGGCCCTCGGCCGGCCGGTGCGCGTGCAGTGGATGCGCCAGGACGAGCATGGCTGGGATCCGAAGGGCGCGCCGGTCCTGATCGACCTAGAGGGCGCCGTGGACGACGGCGGCAAGCTCTCCGCATGGCGCGGCACATTCTTCTATCCCAAGCAAACTGCGATCAACGTCACCCTCCTCGGCAGCGAACTGGCGGGGCTCCCGAGCGACGCTGGCATGGACCCCGGCGGGGTGCTCAACGACACCGCCATTCCCTATCGGTGCGCCAACGTGCGCACGGTCGTGCGACGGCTGGCGACCACACCGCTTCGGCCATCGTGGATTCGCTCGCCCGGGCGAATGCAGAACACCTTCGCTAATGAGGCGTTCCTCGACGAACTCGCGACGCTGGCGGGGAAGGATCCCTTGGATCTGCGCCTGGAGAGCCTCGACCACGACCATCGGGGCGCGGCGGTGCTCGAGCGCGTCACAACCCTATCCGGTTGGCGCACGCGGCCCCGACCGGACCCGAGGGCGGAGGTCGCGGTCGGGTTGGGACTGGCGTACGTGCACTATGAGCTGTCCCGCACGTACGTTGCAGGCGTGGCGCAAGTCGAAGTCGCGCGGTCCACAGGCAAGGTGCGTGTACGCCGAGTCTTCGTCGCGCACGATTGCGGGCAGATCATCAATCCGGACGGCACGCGCAACCAGATCGAGGGCAACGTTGTCCAGACGATGAGCCGCGTGATGAAGGAGCGGGTGACCTTCGATCGGAAGCATGTCACGAGCCTCGACTGGTCGACCTATCCGATCCTGACCTTCCCGGAGGCGCCCGATGTCGTCATCGACCTGATCGATCGCCCGGACATGGCGCCGCTGGGCGTGGGCGAGCCTTCGTCCGCGATCGTGCCCGCCGCGCTCGCGAACGCGATCCATGATGCGGTGGGCATTCGCATGCGATCGGCACCGTTCACGCCGGAGAAGGTCTCGAAGGCGCTGCAACGCGCGTGACGACATGCATGCGAATGGGGCACTTGCGCGTCATTGATGGTTACGCCCTGCCCTCTCGTCGCATCAGCCTCATGACGGCGCCGAGAGTGGCTTTGAGCGAGGCCATCACGATGTTCGGGTCCATCCCAACCCCATGCAGTGAGCGGCCTTCGGCGTCCTGGATCTCGACATAGCTCGCAGCGGTGGCGTTGGCGCCGCGGCCGACAGCATGCTCGTGATAATCGATGAACGAGAACTCGACTCCGAACGCCCTCTTCAAGGCGTCGACAAAGGCGTCGATTGGACCGTTGCCCTCGCCCTCGATCGTCATTGTCGAGCCGTCGGCTTTGCGCAGGCTCGCGAAAAGCTCACGGTTATCGGGACTGCTTGGAATGGCCTGCTGTTTGACGAGCGTCATCGGGGGATCGTCCAGGAGGTATGCCTGGCGGAACAAAGCCCAAAGCTCGGGCGAGGTCAGCTCCTTGCCGTCCGCGTCCATGCGCTCCTGGGCGATCTTGGAAAACTCGACCTGGAGCGAGCGAGGCAGGTCCAGGCCGTAATCGGCCCGCAAGATATAGGCCATGCCGCCCTTGCCGCTTTGGCTATTGATGCGGATCACCGCCTCGTAGTCGCGGCCCACGTCCTTCGGGTCGATCGGCAGGTAAGGGACCAGGAACAGGGGATCGTTGCGCATCTGCTGCGCCTCGAACCCCTTCTTGATCGCGTCCTGATGCGAGCCTGAGAATGCGGTGTAGACCAGCTCGCCCACGTAAGGGTGGCGCTGGTGCACCGGCAGTTGCGTGCAATGCTCGGCGACGTCCCGGATCGCGTTGACGTCGCTGACGTCGAGCTCAGGCTCCACCCCTTGCGTGAACAGATTCAGGGCCATGGTGACGATGTCGACGTTGCCGGTGCGCTCGCCGTTGCCGAACAGCGTGCCCTCGACCCGCTCGGCGCCCGCCATCAGCGCGAGCTCCGCCGCCGCGACCGCGGTGCCGCGGTCGTTGTGCGGGTGGACGGACAGGATCACGCTCGAGCGCTCGGATATGCGCCGCCCAAACCACTCGAACTGGTCGGCATAGGTGTTCTGCGTCGCCATTTCGACCGTCGCCGGCAGGTTGAGAATGAGCCGCCTGTCGGGCGTCGGCTTGATGACGTCCTTGACTGCCTCGCAGATGTCGAGGGCGAAATCGAGCTCGGTGCCGGTAAAGCTCTCCGGCGAATATTCGAACTGAAAATCCGTGCCCGAGGCGGCGGCCGCCAGCGCCTTGACCTGCTTGGCGGCGTTGACCGCAATCTCCCTCACGCCCTTGCGGTCGGTCCTGAAGACGACGTCGCGCTGCAAGGTCGACGTCGAATTGTAGAAGTGGACGATGACCTTTTTCGCGCCCTTGACTGCTTCGAACGTGCGCTCGATCAGTTCCGGACGGCACTGGGTCAGCGCCTGGATGGCGACGTCATCCGGAATTGCGCCCCCCTGGATGATCGAGCGGACGAAGTCGAAGTCGGTCTGCGAAGCAGAGGGAAAGGCGACCTCGATCTCCTTGAACCCCATGCCGACCAAGAGCCGGAACATACGGTTCTTCCGTTCGACGCCCATCGGCTCGATCAGCGCCTGATTGCCGTCGCGGAGGTCGACCGAGCACCAGATCGGCGCCTTATCGATAACCCGCGAGGGCCATTGCCGGTCAGGCAAGATGATTGGCGCGTAAGCGCGGTATTTTTGAATGGGCATCTGTGTCATGACGAACCCTGAGAAGACTTGTGGCGACCTGGCTGGAATCAGCCGGCCTACCTTGCCTGTCGTTTCGAAAAGGCGGATGCGAAACTATGTGTCCCGGCGCGTCTAGCGCGCCGGGCGGCTAAGGTGCAGGGTCGTCGACCACGTTCGCATGAGGTCCTTTCAACCAGAGACGGTCGAGAAAATCAACCGGCGAAATCGCCGGACGGCCGAGCGCACTCGCCCGAGGCACAAGCCACCCGGCGGGGAGAGAGAGAGTTTGCCTGAGTTCCCGATCCTCCAGTTCGGCGCCAGCCGCTTCCTGCAGGCCCATGTCGACCTCTTCGTGAGCGAGGCGCTGGCTAGCGGCGAAGCGATGGGGCGCATCGCCGTTGCGGGGACCACCGGGAGTCCGGAAAGCCGCCGGCGTATCGCCGCCTTCGCAGCGGGCCAGCCCTACTGCGTTCAAATCAAAGGGCTCACAAATGGCGCCATCGTCGACGAAAGCATGGAGGTGTCGAGCGTCGGCGCCGGAGTCGACGCCGCAACGCAATGGGATGAGCTCGAGCGCCTGTTCATCGCCGCGCGCTGCGCGGTGTCGAATACCGCCGATCGCGGCTACGAAACCGACCCCGCCGACCGGCCCGACGCCGGGCCGCCTCGGTCTTTCCCGGCCAAGCTTGCTAAGCTCCTGCTTGCGCGCCACCGCGCCGGCGCCAAGCCGATCACGCTATTTCCCTGCGAGCTCACGCCCAGCAACGGCCGAGTCCTGCGCGGCGTGGTGCTCGACGTGCTCGAGGGCTGGCAGGCGCCGAGGAACGTCCGCCGCTGGGTTGAGGAGGAATGCTTCTGGGTCAATTCGCTCGTCGACCGCATTGTCTCCGAGCCGCTCGAGCCCTTGGGCGCGGTCGCCGAACCCTATGCGCTCTGGGCGATCGAGGACCAGCCCGGCCTTGAACTGCCTTGCCGACACGCCTCGATCGTGGTCGCCGCCGACCTCAAGCCCTACGAGCGACTGAAGCTGTTCATTCTCAATCTCGGCCACACTTACCTCGCCGAGCTTTGGGCCAAAGACGGCGGCGCGCCGGGGCTCACGGTCCGGGAGGCGATCGCGGACGAGGCGACCCGGTCCAAGCTCGATGCGCTCTATGAGGAAGAAGTGCTCACGGTGTTCGCGGGAATCGGCATGGGGGATGAAGCGCAGGCTTATCTCAAGACCGTGATTGAACGGTTCTCCAATCCCTTCCTCGATCATCGCCTCTCCGAAATCCTCATTAACCACAAGGCCAAGAAGCGGCGCCGGTTCGGCGGTCTCATCGAGCTCGCGGGCGCGAACGGCGTGAGTCTCAATCTGCCGCGCCTCAAAGCCGCTCTCGGTAATGGCCGTTAGATGACGCGCGATCCCCTCGCTTCGGGCGATCTCATCGCCGAGCGCCGTTTCGCCTACGCGAGGGCCGCTGCCGAAGAGGGCGACTGGAGCGCCGCAGCGGAGCTATTCGAGCAGGCGCTCGAGCGCGCGCCAAATTGGGCGGCCGCTTGGTTTGCGCTCGGCGAAGCGCGGGAGAAGCTTGGCGACCTCGACGCGGCTGCACGCGCCTTTCGCGAAGCGCTTGTCGCCGATCCTACCGACGCGCAAGGCGCGAGGGCTCGGCTCGCGCTCATTGGGCGGGGCGAGGCGCCCGGCGCGCTGCCGCAGGACTATATTGCGCGGCTCTTCGACGATTACGCGCCGCGCTTCGACAAGCATCTCACCGGGAATCTCGGCTATCGCGCCCCTGCGCTCATCGCCGAGGCCTTGAGCGCGGTTGCGTCGGGCCGCAGCTTCGCCTCGGCCCTCGACCTCGGCTGCGGCACTGGCCTCATGGGCGAGGCGCTGCGCGGCCACGTCGACCATCTCGTCGGCGTCGACCTTTCCGCCGCCATGATCGCGAAAGCGCGCGAGCGCGGCGCCTATGACGAACTGATCGTGAGCGACGCGGCGGCGCTGATGCGCGAGCGGCAGGGGATCTTCGACCTGATCGTCGCCGCTGACTCGCTCGTCTATGTCGGCGACCTCGCGCCTCTATTCGCGGCCGTCGTAATAGCGCTGACCTCGGATGGCCGGTTCGCGTTCTCGGTTGAAACTTGCGAGGGCGATGGGTTTAAGCTCGAGCCGACCATCAGGTTCGCTCACAGCCGTTCCTACATCGAGGCGACCGCTCGAGAGGTAGGCTTCGCGTCGCTCCTTATCCAGTCCTCATCGACGCGGCGCGAAGCGGGCGCGAATGCGCCGGGCCTGATCTGCGTGTTCGAGAGGACGGAGCGGCAGGACTGCGCGTAAGGATCGCGCACTGGCCTCAAAACAGCCGCCGTGGATTTGCGAGTGGGGGCAATCCTTGCCGCTCCCGCGCGCTCTGCCTCGCCTGTGGAGGGCGATAAGCCATTCGGCAATGCCCCGCGCAATAGGACTGGCCATCAACGGGCTGGAGGCCGCAATAGGCGAAATCCCCGCTTCTCGGATCGCCAAGCGGCCATCGGCAGACGGATTCGCGAATGTCCTCGAACCGCAGCCGCCGCATCTCTCCGATCTCGGCTTCGCCAAGCGCCCAGGCCGCTCGTCTCTCCCCCCGATCCCCCGGCTGTGACCCGGGGACCGGCCGATCGCGGACGAGGGCATCGTCGGCGCCGTGATCGTCGGCGCTGTGCCGAGTGTAAGGGGCAGTCGCCCATTGGGACCGACGCGCGCGCGCCGGTGTCTTGCCGCGCACGGAGGCGGGCCCGCCGCCGCTGAGTTTGATCCCGATCCGGCTCGCCTTGCCGATGACCGCGTTTCTGGATCCGACTCCGAGCGCCGCTGCAATGTGGCTTGCGCTCTTTCCTTCGAGAGCCAGCCTTTTGAGGTCCTCGACTGCCTCGACGGTCCACAGCATTTGCAAGGCTCCAATAGCTGTCGCTGCGGCATTCACCGCGCGGAATGGTTTGAGAGACGGATATTCTTGTCCTAGGCGGACGCGGAGACGTTGCAGCCCCCACAGCCCACCGATCTTGGAAGAATTTCCAATTCCTTCAGCATCTTAAAAAAACGAATCAGGACGCAATCCGCTATTTGGAATTGTCCGACTCCAATCAAAAATACGGTATAGTGGTCGCTCGATGCGGAATACGGGGATGGTGTTCCGAACTGACGGGAGATCGTGATGCTCGAGCGGACGAGGTCGTCGGGAACACCGCCGTATACGTCGTACCGAACGTTCAAGACGTTCATCGAGGATCTTCACGAGCACGGCGTTCCGTCACGCATCGATCGTAGCGTGCTGACGCGCTTTTCAGGCGTTGTCGGCACTCAGCTCATGCACGCGCTCCGGTTTCTCGGTCTCATCGAGGACGATGGACGCCCGACCGAGCGCCTCAAGGCGCTGGTGAAAGCGCACGGGTCCAGGGATTGGCCCCGGCAGTTCCTGGAACTCCTTCGGCATGAATATGCGGCGATGTTCGCGATCGACCTCGAAACCGCGACGCCGTCTCACTTCAACGAAGTCTTCAGAAAGGCTTTTCCGGCTGCGGACGCTGTCGTCCAGAAGTGCGTGACATTCTTTCTTTACGCTGCGAGCGATGCGGGCGTGAAAATAAGCGGCCGCGTGCTCAAAGGCCGGAAGCCGCGGTCTCTGACGCCGCGCAGGAACCCTGCGAAGCCTGCGTTTGTACATCCGCCGATAGAGGAGCTCGAAGCAGGATCGCCGCAGCCTCAACCGATTATCCCGCGCATCGACGGCAAGAAGCCGTCGGAAATCCTTCTCATGCATCTCGACCTCAATGAGATGGACGATGAACAGCAGGCGGCGGTCTGGACCCTGTTGAAGTACTTCAAGTCGAGGGGGTTGTGAGAATCTCCCGGAGCGATCTGCACTTTGGCAAGCTTCTAGCGAGCTCGCCGCGCCCCACATTACCTTGCAGTTATGTGTATAACTGCCGGCTCGGAAATGGCGCCGCAAGCCATTGTATGTCTGTTCGTGGCAGTTCGTGGACGTTCAGCCGCGCACGGTTTGTGTTGGTAGAACCGTAGGTTACCATCCTCTCATGTTCGCGCTGGTTCGTCCGGAGCCAGAAATTTTGTTGCGAC
>DASXXT010000357.1:0-4365 GCA_036502965.1 Roseiarcus sp.
TATGAGGCTCGCCACGGTCGCGCCAAAGCTTGTTACCCAAATCGCGCTCAGATCGAGAGCGCCACGGGTCGCCGCGTAGGATTCCCTTTCATGAGCGCTCCTCTAGTCGCCAGATCGAGCGGCCGAACACAAACCGGCGCGCGCGTCGCGTCGCGCGAGACGCGTGAGGAGATAGTCGACCTCGGCCCTCGCCGACGCACTAAGACCGGCCCCCGGCTTTCGCTGCGCATCGGAGGCGAGAATGCCGCGCCTCATCATCACGTATTTACGCGTGGCCAGGCCGACGCCCTGCTGCTGCTCATAGCGGACGAGGGGCAAATGGGCGTCAAAAAGGTCGTGCGCTTCCTCGCGCCGCCCATCGAGCGACAGCCGCACGACGTCGATCAGCATTTCCGGGAAGGCGTAGCCGGTCATCGCGCCATCGACTCCGCGCTCCATCTCGAAATCGAGGAACAGGCCGCCGTTGCCAGTGAGAATCGGGACGTGGCGCAGCTGGCCCTCCTTCTCGAAGCGCCGGAGGGCCGAAATCTTTTCCAGGCCCGGCCAGTCCTCGTGCTTCAGCATGACGCAGGACGCGTTGTCGGTGATGATCCGGCGGATGACGCTCGGCGTCATGATGACGCCGAACGCCAACGGATAGTCTTGAATGACGAAGGGAATGTCGGACCCGATCGCTTCGACCGCCTGCGCGTAGTAGGTGACGATTTGATCGTCCGTGCGCAGCGACGGTGGCGGGGCGATCATCACGCCGCCCGCGCCCTTGGCCATGACGGCGTGTGACAAGGCGCGCATCGCCGCGTATCCGGGCGCGGAGACACCGACGATAAACGGCAGTTTTGGCGCGCGCGCAACGCAGCGGGCGACGAAACCGGTCGCCTCGTCGTGGTCGAGCTTCGGCGCTTCGCCCATGATGCCGAGAATAGTGCAACCGTCGGCGCCGGCAGCGACATAATGGTCGATCATGCGATCGACGCTGGCCGCGTCGATGCTGCCGTCGGCGAGAAACGGCGTGGGCGCGATTGGAAAGACGCCTTTGGCGTCAACCGAAAGCATGGAATCTGCCTTGGCTCGAATGGCTAACGCGATGATGGGGGATGCCCCGCGCTTTTGGCAAGGGAAGGCGAATGGCGAAAGTTTCGCTGGCCTGAGCTATATTGACGCGGGCGCCTTCGATTGCGCCCGATCACATGAGGGAGGAAGTCATGAATGAAAGCCGCAGCTTATCATCGGTGAGGGCCGAAGCCGCGTCGCCGCCTTTTGATAGCGTGCGCCTTGACGCGCTCCTCGACGAGGCCGGCATAGACGCGGCGGTGATCTCATCCAAGCACAACATTCAATATCTCTTCGGCGGCTACCGGTTCTTCTTCTTCGATCATTTCGACGCGATTGGGGTCAGCCGTTATTTGCCGCTTCTCGTCTATGTCAGAGGCCGCCCGGACCAATCAACCTATATCGGGCACGCAATGGAATCCTACGAGAAGGACCTCGGCAAGTTCTGGACACCGGCCTTCCAAACCGCGCGCGCGACCCTCGATTCCGCGCAGCTCGCGGTCGATCATCTCGCAAGGCTTGGCTCGAAGGTGAAGCGGGTCGGCGTCGAGCGCGCGTTCTTGCCCGCCGATGCGGCAGAACTCATGGCGCGCGAGCTCCCCGGGGTCACGTTCGTCGAAGCGCACCTGCCGCTCGAACGCCTGCGGGCCCGCAAGACCCGAGAAGAGCTGGATTTGCTGCGCGCCGCCTCCGAACTCGTGGTCGATTCCATGCTGGCGGTGATCGCCTCACATGGGCCAGGCGCGACGAAAACGGAACTCGTCGAAGCGCTTCGCCGCGAAGAGGTGAACCGGGGCCTGACGTTTGAATATTGTCTCATTACGGCAGGGACGAGCCTCAATCGCGCGCCTTCTGCCCAAGTGTGGGCGGCTGGCGACATCCTGTCGCTCGATTCCGGCGGCAACTATAAAGGCTACATTGGCGATCTCTGTCGGATGGCGATCCAGGGCGAACCCGACAGCGAACTCGAAGACCTTCTCGGCGAGGTGAATGAAATCCAGATGGCTGCGCGCAAACCGATCCGGCCCGGCGCCAGCGGCGGGGACATCTACGCCAGCGCCGGCGAGATGTTGAAGAGATCGTCGCGCGCCAATCCGATTGAGTTTGTAGCGCACGGGATGGGCCTCATCAGCCATGAGGCGCCGCGCCTGACGAACCACGGACCCGTCCCATACCCGGCTTATGACGTCGACCGCCCGCTTGAGTGTGGCATGGTCATCTCGATCGAGACGACGCTCGCGCACCCGCGTCGCGGCTTCATCAAACTGGAGGACACGGTCGCCGTGACGGACGGCGGCTGGGAAGCCTTTGGCGATCGCGGGCGGGGATGGAATCGAGCTGGCGCCCGCGCGTCGTAGCGCTGGGCGCGAAGAGAGGGGCATCGCTTCAGTTTGCCTTGCGCAAGCCGCTGGTGATCGCGCCAGCCAGGGTGAGCGCCGCGGCGCACCACAGGGCAATCTCCGTCGCGTGCCCGGGCGCCTGTCCGAGGGCGACTGCCACCAGCGCCGTCCCGAACGACTGACCGATCAGCCGTCCGGAGGATTGTAGGCCGGCAGCCCCGCCGCTTCGCTCGCGGGGCGCGCTGCCGATGATGACCCGATTGTTGGGCGACTGGAAAAACCCGAAGCCCAGGCCGCAGATCGCGAGGCGCCAGGCGAGCGAGACCGGAGTGGAATCGCCGATCCCAAGGGCGACGAGAACCAATCCTCCACCCATCACCAAAAGACCAATGCTGCCAAGCAGGCCGGGGATGAACCGATCGGCCAGGCGTCCGGCGATGGGCGCGATCAAAGCGGTCGCGAGCGGCCAAGGCGTCAGGAGCAATCCGGAGGTCGACGCGGAGTGGCCCAGCCGGTCTTCAAAGTAAAACGGCAACGACACAATGGCCAAGCTCTGCGCCCCAAACGAGGCGATCGATGTCGCCAACGAAAGCGCAAAAACCGGCCGGCGCAGAAGATCGACGGGCAGCAGCGGCGCGGGGAACTTGAGTTGGCGCCGGACGAGCGCCACGCCGATCGCTGCGCCGACGGCGATCTCGATCAGCGCGAACGAGAGCGCTCCACCTTGGCCAATCTGATTGACGCCGGCGATGACGAGTCCGAACGTGAGCGCATTGAGGAGCACGCTCAAAAGATCGAGGCGGCCGGTGGCGCGCGGCGTTCCTGGCAGCATCCGCGCCGCCATCACCAGCGCCAGCGCGCCGATCGGCACGTTGATCAGAAACAGCCAATGCCAGGAGGCGACCGAAAGGATCGCCGCCGCCACGCTCGGGCTTCCGGCCGAACAAACGGCGACCACCACCGCCATGTTGCCGACCCCCTGGCCAAGCCGCGCGTGCGGATAGATGAACCGGATGAGGGCGATGTTGACGCTCATGATTCCCGCCGCGCCCAGGCCCTGAACGACGCGCGCGAAGGTGAGTACGGCGAATGTCGGCGCGAGTGCGCAAGCGAGCGAAGCGACCGTGAAGAGCGCGAGTCCCCACCAATAGACGCGCCGGTAGCCCAAGATGTCTCCGAGCGCCGCCAACGGCAGAAGCGAGACGGTAACCGCGAGCTGGAACGCATTGACAATCCAGATCGCGCTCTCCGGCGCGACAGCGAATTGTCGCGCCATCGTTGGCAGCGCCACGATAACAATGGTGCCGTCGAGCATAGCCATGCTCATCGCCATGGCGAGGGTCAAGAAGGCGAGCAGGCGCTGCGGATTGGCGAGGCCGTCCTGCACTTCGACGGCACGAGGCGCGGACATCGGTTCTCGGCGGTTCAAGGCGATCCGCGGTCCAGGGAAATGCGGTTCGCGGCCGTCAAGCCGCCGTCCCCCACAGATCGTAAGCGTCCGAGCGCTCGATCCTGACGGTTACGATGTCGCCCGCGCGTAAGAGTCGGCGGATCGCGATGTGCACGGCGCCGTCGATCTGCGGCGAGTCGCCTTTGCTGCGGCCCTTGGCCTCGCGCGCGCCGCCCTCGTCGACGATGACCTCGAGGCGCTTGCCGACCTTGGCCGCGAGTTTCTTTTGGCTGATCGCCTGGGCGCGTTGCATGAAGCGCTTGTGGCGGCTGGCTTTGATGTCGTCCGGCACAGGCTCAAGGCCAAGATCGTTGGCCGCTGCGCCTTTGACCGGCTCATATTGGAACGCGCCGACGCGGTCGAGCTTGGCCTCGTCCAGCCAGTCGAGCAGGAAACGAAAGTCTTCCTCGGTCTCGCCCGGAAAGCCGACAATGAAAGTCGAGCGGATAGTCAATTCTGGGCAGATCGCGCGCCAGGCGCGGATGCGCTCCAGCGTCTTTTCCTGAGCCGCGGGCCGGCGCATCG
>DASXXT010000358.1:0-11843 GCA_036502965.1 Roseiarcus sp.
GAAACCACTGGTTTGACCTGCCTGACCGCGCGCGGACATGGGTTCCGCCTATCCAGGGCGTTGCAGGAGGTCTTCTAGGCAGATTGCGGTTCCGTCGAACCGGCGTTGCGACATGGTCGCTGACCGCGTCTGCGCCTTGAGGCGCGGCTCACCCTCGGCTGCGCAGCGAACCTTGCCGGCAATAGCATCCGCCCTCGAACCTCATGCGTCGCCTCCTAAGGCTGTGAGCTTAGCCCCAGCATAGCTGCGTCGGAAGCTATCGCTTTCCCCGTCCGCCCGCCAATGCGATAACACGCGGCGAGGTCAGCGCCCCATGCCGATTCGCCGTCTCGACCCCTTGACCATCGACCGCATCGCCGCGGGCGAGGTGATCGAGCGGCCGGCGGCGGCTATCAAGGAACTCATCGAGAACGCCCTCGACGCCGGAGCGAAATCGATCGAGGTCGCGATCGAGGCCGGCGGGCGAAGGCTGATCCGGGTCGTCGACGACGGGCATGGGCTGGACGAAGCCGATCTCGCCCTCGCCGTCGAGCGGCACGCGACGTCGAAAATTCCCGACGGCGACCTCATGCAAATCGCCACCTTTGGCTTCCGCGGCGAGGCGCTGCCTTCGATCGCCTCGGTGTCGCGGCTCGAAATCCGCACCCGCGGCAGCGGCGCGCCGATGGGCTTGAAGCTCATCGTCGAGGACGGGATCAAGAGCGCGATCGAGCCCTGCGCCTCGCCTTTCGGCGCGCGGGTCGAGGCGCGCGACTTGTTCGCCGCCACGCCCGCACGGCTCAAGTTCCTCAAATCCGACCGATCGGAGGCGCTGGGCGCGGCCGACGCCGTCAAACGGCTGGCGATGGCCGCGCCGGGAGCGCGCTTTTCGTTCACGACCGATTTGGGCTCAGGCTTCGACTGGCCGGCCTGCGCCGCCGGCGAAGCGGGTTTCACTGAGCGGCTCCGCCAGGTTTTGGGCGACGACTTCGCCTTGAATTCGGTCGCCCTCGAGGCGACCCGCGAGGGGCTAAGGCTTTTCGGCCGGGCGGGCCTGCCGACCTATAGCCGGCCGAACGCCTCCCAGCAGTTCCTGTTCGTCAACGGGCGGGCGGTGCGCGACAAGACGCTCGCCGGGGCGCTCCGGGGCGCCTATCTCGATTTCCTGCCTCCCGACCGGCACGCGGTTGCAGCCCTGTTCGTCGAATGCGATCCCGCCGAGGTCGACGTCAACGTCCATCCGGCCAAGGCCGAAGTGCGCTTTCGCGACGCGGGCGCCGTCCGCAGCCTGATCGTCGGCGCGATCAAGCAGCGCTTGAACGAAGCGCTGCATCGCGCCTCGACGACCGGCGGGACGGCGACGATCCTCGCTATGCGTCCGCCCCAACCCTACCGTGGGGCATCCTATTCCCCCCGCTGGGACTGGCGCGCCTCGCCCGCGGCCCCGCGGTTCGCGGAGGGCGCGCAGGCGAGCTTCGCCGAACTCGCGCCCTCCGCGCCGGCGGCGGCCGCTTGGGCGAGCGAGCGCGACGTCGCCGCTCCGCTTGGGGCGGCGCGGGCGCAGGTGCACGAGAACTACATCATCGCCCAGACCAGGGACGGCGTTGTCATTGTCGACCAGCACGCGGCGCATGAGCGCATCGTCTATGAGAAGCTCAAGCACCAGCGCGAGCAAGGCGCGATCGAGCGGCAGACGTTGTTGACGCCACTCATCGTCGACCTCGATCCCGAGGCTGCGGCGTTGATCGATGCGCATTCGGAGGAACTGGCGGGGCTCGGCCTCATCCTTGAGGGCTTCGGCCCCGGCGCCATGATGGTTCGCGAAGCCCCGGCGGCGATCGCGCAAGGCGATCTTGCCGGGCTCGTGCGCGATCTCGCCGCCGATCTCGCCGCCGAGGACGGCGCCCAGACGTTGGCGCGGAGGCTCGACCAGCGGCTTGCGACCTTCGCCTGCCATCACTCGGTGCGCTCAGGCCGGCCGCTGAAGCCTGAGGAGATGAACGCGCTCCTGCGCACAATGGAGGCGACGCCGGGCGCTGGCCAATGCAACCACGGCCGCCCGACCTATGTCGAACTCAAGCTTGCGGACATCGAGCGGCTGTTCGGGCGGCGTTGAAAAACGGCGCGTCGCCTTCGGCGTCAAAGCTGGGCTTCGATCGCCGCCTTGTCGATCACCGACCAGACTTCCTCGATCTTGCCGCTCCGGAATTGATAGAAGACGTTCTCGGCGAAAGTGACCCGCCTGCCGTTCACCGGCAGGCCAAGAAACAGACCCTTCGGCCGACAATCGAATCGGAGCCGGCTGGCGACATAGGGTGGTTCGCAGACCATGAGCTCGATGTTGAAGCGGAGGTCGGGAATCTCCTCGAAATCGCGCTCGAGCATGGCGCGATAGCCGGCGAGGCCGAACGCCCGGCCGTTGTGGCGCACATCGTCCTGAACGAAGTTGTGCAAACCCGGCCAGTCCTGCCGGTTCAGGCAGGCGATATAATCCCGGTAAAGGTCGGCAAGAGCGGCTTCGGTCATGGATGTCACGCTACCGCAGAAACCTCATCCACAGCATTCGAGTAAATGTGTGCGTTCTACTCTTGTTCCGCCACAGCGAATCGGTTATATGTGTCGGCATTGGTATCGGTTCTTTTCGAACCGCCCTCCCGACGGTGACCTGTCCTGAGCGGAGCGTGTCGCGCGGAAGCGTGGCAGCAGCGAAGCGCAAGGCCACAGCACATGCGTCAATCACGCCGTGCTGCGCCCACCGAAACATGGAGGTTCCGATGCCCGTGGTACGTAATAGTAAGAGCCGGGCTAAGGACTTTTGTGACGGAGGTCGGCGAGGGCGGGGGCGACACGCCAAGTCTAACGCCTGTTCACGATTTGTTCTAGCCGGCCTTTCAGCCGTGCTGGCGACGTGGATAGGGATCGTCGATGTGGGGGTCAAGATTTCTCTTGCTTCCGCCCTCCCGACGGTGAACGGTCCTGAGCGGAGCGTGTCGCGCGAGAGCGTGGCAGCAGCGAAGCGCAAGGCCACAGCACATGCGTCAATCACGCCGTGCTGCGCCTAGTCTCACGGGCTTGGGTGTACCAAAATGCTCGCTCCTCAGCCCGGGCGGACTGGCAATGCGCCAAGACCGATCAAGATTTTATCGAAGGCCGCACTTTTGGAGGCCTGGGCAAATTCCCGAGACTCAACGACCAAAGCAGGCCGGCCTGGCACCGATAACGAAAGCGCGAGACAATTTGGCGCAAACCTAGATAGTAACCTCGACTACATTGCTCGCCAGCTGCGCGACGGCAGGTACGGCTTCTCAAAGCTGCGTGTGGTTTTCTTACCTAAGCCAGATTCCGACGTGGAACGTGTTATCTGTATTCCAACTGTACGCGATCGTCTTGTTCAGCGCGCAATTGGTGAGCATATAACGTCGAAGTCGATTTTTCCAATATATAATTCGTCTTCATTCGGCTTTATCAAAGGGCTAGGCCCTCACGACGCGATTAGGCGGACGCTGCAGCTTCGAAAAAATTATCAATGGTGCCTTAAGACAGATATTCAGTCGTTCTTTGATAAAATCTCACGCCCTCTTTTAAAAAAGCAGATCTCTAAAGCTCTAAATGGGAACAGCCTAGAGGCGCTTGTCTTGAAAGCCGTTGATTGTGAGGCGAAATCAACCTCGCAGAACAAGGAAAGGCTTCGAAAGCAAGGCCTGACGGCCGGTATTGGTATTCGGCAAGGCATGCCCTTGTCGCCCCTTCTAGCGAACCTCGCGTTGGCCGAATTCGACAAGTATATCGAGAAACGAAGAATCGGAATGGTTCGATATGCCGATGATCTGGCGCTTTTCTTTCGTACCAAAGATGAGGCAGAAGATGGCCGCCAGTTCATAAAACTCTTGCTTGATACTCTTCACTTATCGATTCCAGCCGCTACAGGGAGGTCGAAGACGAAGATTGTATCGAAATCTGATCCTCTCGACTTTTTGGGGCGCGAAATTGTATTCCTTGGAGCGGCTAATTCTTTTGTTGCCACGGTAAGTCAGCGCCAGATTAGCAAAATCAAAGACAGACTCATCCGCGAATTTTCCTTTGAGAATAGAGCCAAGAATGAAAGTAACTTGCAAGATACCATTATCGATCTCTCGAGATCTGTCGCTGCTTATCTCGGCATCTATAAGGACGCGTACAATTACCGCTCTCTTGAGTCTGAACTGAAGGGTTTAAGACGCTCCGTCCTTACATCCATATTCAAGGATTTGTTCGGATACGAATGCCTACAGGCCCTTTCACCCAAGGGCATGAAGTTCCTTGGTATTGAGCTTCCAAGCACTATAGAGCCGAACGTCGAATTGGACGTTTGAGCAGAACATGAGTTCGATGTTGAAGCGAAGGTCCGGGATCCCGGAGAAATCGCGCTCGAGCATGGCTCGATAGCCTAAGAGGCCGAACGGCCGGCCATTGTGGCGCGCAGCATCGGAAACGAATTGTTTCAGATTATCCCAGTCCCGTCCGTTCAGGCAGGCGATGTAATCTCTGTAGCATTGGGAGAGAGCGGCTTCGGTCATCGCGCCACTCTAGCCTCCTGCTCGATAAATTATCAGCGCTGGCTGCGACGAAGGGTTTTTCTCATGTCCTTATGTGTATATACACGCATAGCGAGGTCCGCCGGCGCGCGATTGTCTGGAGCCGGTGACAGAAAAAGGCGCCTAAACGATTGAAAGGATTGATCCGCTGCCAGAACCGCAAGCCGCCGTCACAACCCCCGTTCCTTCTCCTATGGCGCGAGCGCCCTTGGCGCGGAATCTGAGCGCGACGAGCCGAACCTGCCTAGCCCTCCCCCAAGCCGAAATCGCAAAAACTCCGGAATCGGAGCGGTCTCTAATCCAAAGGCGCTTCGCGATCCGCCCCGACCCCGCCGACTTGAGCTTGCGACGCCTCAAGGCTAAAGCGCCGAGGGCCTCCCCCAGACTGAAAGACCGCAGGCCTTTGAGCGAAACCGAACCCAAGGTCGATGACGCGCTCGCCGTCGCGCATGGGCTTAGGGCGAATACGCGCGGCTCGTCAAGCTGATCGGCCGCACCCCCACCTTCACCGAACTCGGCATCGTCTCGGCGATGTGGAACGAGCATTGCTCCCTTCTCAAAAGGTCTCGGCAAAGCCGCCCGAAGCCGCTCTTCGCCAACCACTGAGCCACCGCTTCGCAACCGACCGACCCCCCGCGCGTTCCCCCTCCAGCGTCGGGTGAAGGCGAGGCGGGCTCTTGAGCGCATCTGAAGAAGAAGTCGCCGGACGCGAGGAGCGCGCGATCGCGGAACATGCCCGCCTACCGGTCAGGACAGTCTACCAGATCGTCCGGCAGGAGGGCCAGGAGCAGATGGAGCGGCCCGCCGTCTCGCTCTGGTGGTCCGGATTCGCCGGCGGCCTCTCAATCAGCTTTTCCCTTTTCGGCCAGGCGGCGCTCATGCGCGGGTTGCCCGACGCCGCTTGGACGCCGCTGGTCGCGAGCTTCGGTTATTCCATCGGATTTCTCATGGTGATCCTGGCGCGCCAGCAATTGTTCACCGAAACGACGATCACAGTTGTTCTGCCTTTGCTCGCGGATTTCTCCCGCAGGAATCTCTTGCTCATGGCGCGGATGTGGGGCCTTGTCCTCGCCGCCAATTTCGCTGGAACCTTGCTCGCCGCACTGTTTTGCTCGTTCACCCCGGTTCTGGAGGGAAGCCTGCGTCAGGCGATGCTGGACGTGAGCTTGCACACGCTGAGCCATGGGTGGTTCGAGATGCTGGTGCGCGGGATTTCGGCAGGCTTTCTAATCGCCGTCCTGGTCTGGCTCATGCCCAGCGCGGAAGGCGCAGAATTTCAGATGACCGTCGTCCTGACATATCTCATCGCGATCGGCGGCTTTCAGCACATTGTCGCTGGAAGCATGGAGGCCTTCATGCTCGTTCTCGCGGGGGACCAGAGCGTCGCGCAGATCCTTTTCAGCTTCATCGTTCCTGTTCTCATCGGCAATGTTCTGGGCGGGACCGCTCTGTTCGCGGTGCTGTCCTACGCGCAGGTGATGAAAGAGATCTGAGCCGGCGCCGCCGTTTGACAGGCCCGGCGGAGCCTGCGCGGTTTTGTTCGGCGCATGTGCTTGAGGTCGGACGCTTCACGGTCTATCTCCGCCCAATCCCGTCGAGTTCCAAGTGAGGCGCGTTGAACACCGAAGAACCCAAGGTCGACGAGGCGCTGGCCGTCACGCATGGGCTTAAGCCGGACGAATACGCGCGCCTCGTCGCGCTGATCGGCAGGACCCCGACCTTCACCGAACTCGGAATCGTCTCGGCGATGTGGAACGAGCATTGCTCGTATAAGTCCTCGCGCCTGCACTTACGCAAGCTGCCGACCAAGGGCCCTCATGTCATCCACGGTCCGGGCGAGAACGCAGGCGTGATCGACATCGGCGATGGGCTTGTTTGCGTGTTCAAGATGGAGAGCCACAATCACCCCTCGTTTATCGAGCCCTATCAGGGCGCGGCGACCGGGGTTGGCGGCATTTTGCGCGACGTCTTCACCATGGGCGCAAGGCCCGTCGCTGCGCTCAACTCCCTGCGCTTCGGCGCGCCCGACCACCCAAAAACCAGGCGCCTAGTGGCGGGGGTCGTCGCGGGGATCGGCGGCTACGGCAATTCGTTCGGCGTGCCGACCGTCGGCGGCTCAACCAGCTTCCATCCGCGCTACGACGGCAACATCCTCGTCAACGCGATGGCGGTCGGCCTCGCCCGTCGGGACGCGATTTTCACTTCAGCGGCCACCGGCGTTGGCAATCCGATCGTCTATCTCGGCTCGAAGACCGGACGCGACGGCATCCATGGCGCAAGCATGGCGTCAGCGGCCTTTGAGGCGGACGCCGAAGAGAGGCGCCCGACGGTCCAGGTCGGCGATCCGTTCGCCGAGAAATTGCTCCTCGAAGCCTGCCTTGAGTTGATGGCCTCGGGCGCGGTGATCGCCATTCAGGATATGGGCGCGGCGGGCCTCACCTCATCGGCGGCCGAGATGGGAGCTAAGGGCGATCTCGGAATCGACCTCGACCTCGACCGCGTGCCATGTCGGGAAACCGGCATGAGCGCCTACGAGATGATGCTCTCCGAGAGTCAGGAGCGCATGCTGATGGTGCTCAAGCCCGAGAAGGAGCAAGAGGCCGAGGCCATTTTCCGCAAATGGGGGCTCGATTTCGCCGTTATCGGCAAAACCACCGGGCAGCGGCGGTTCGTCGTCAGGCGCGCTGGCGAGATCAAGGCGGACCTGCCGATCAAGGAGCTCGGCAGCGAGGCGCCGCTCTATGACCGGCCCTGGACGGGAACGCCGCGCGCGCCCCTTCTCGATCCTGCCGCGATCATGGCCCCGATGCCGACGGACGCTGCGCTCCTCAAGCTAATCGGCTCGCCCGATCTTAGCTCCAAGCGCTGGATATACGAGCAATACGACACGCTTATCCTCGGCAACACGATCCAGGGCCCCGGCGGCGACGCCGCGGTGGTCAGGCTCGGCGATGGCCCGAAGGGCTTGGCGCTGACCACGGACTGCACCGAGCGGTATTGCGCCGCCGATCCGCGCGAAGGGGGAAAACAGGCGGTCGCCGAGGCGTGGCGCAATCTCATCGCGGTCGGCGCGCGCGCGCTTGCGCTCACCGACAATCTCAATTTCGGCAATCCGGAGCGGCCCGAGGCAATGGGAGAGTTGGTCGGCTGCATCGAGGGCATCGGCGAGGCGGCGCGGGCGCTCGACTTTCCCGTGGTCTCGGGGAACGTCTCGCTCTACAACGAGACGATGGGCGCTGCCATTCCGCCGACTCCCACGATCGGCGGTGTCGGACTCGTTGAGGACGTGGCTAAGACGGCGAGCCTCGCTTTCAAGACGGCGGGCGAGGATATTCTGCTCGTCGGCGGCGCGACGGCGTGGCTCGGCCGGTCCGCCTGGCTCATGACGGTCGCCGGCCGCGAGGAGGGCGCGCCGCCGCCGGTTGATCTCATCGCCGAACGCCGCAACGGCGAGTTCGTCGCCTCGCTGATTAGTGGCGGGAAGGTCAGCGCCGTTCACGACCTGTCCGATGGCGGCCTCGCCGTGGCGCTGGCTGAGATGGCGATGGCGGGCGGAATTGGCGCGAGCGTCGAGGCCGAAGGCCCAGAGCACGCGTACTTCTTCGGCGAGGATCAGGGCCACTACGTTTTGACCGCGCCGCCGGCCGAGAGCGCCGCCATCGTCGCGGACGCGGAGCGCCTCAATATTCCTCTGTTGCGCATCGGCGTTACTGGGGGCGAGACATTGACGCTTGGCGGCGCGGCGCCACTCGCCCTTGCGGCGCTGAGCGAAGCATACGAAAGTTGGCTGCCGGATTATATGAGCCGTCATCAGGGAGCAAACCCATGATCCCGTTCATCATCGTCAAAACCGTGAAAGGCTTCGCTTACGTCCGGCCCGAGCGCGTGGTCGCCATCAATGCGTCGGATGCGGACGATTGCATGATCCTCATGACCGATGGCGTCACGATCGCTGCCTCAGAGCCCGCTGAGGACATCGTGGCGCGGCTCGAAACGGAGGCCGAAGAAGAGGAGCACTCGGTCGAAGCGCAGAAGGAGCACAACCGCCATGGCCATGTCGCAGACCGAGATTGAGACGATGATCCGCGAGGCGTTTCCGGACGCACGGGTCGAGGTGAAGGATCTGGCCGGCGACGGAAACCATTATTCCGCGACCGTCGTTTCGGCCGCCTTCAAGGGCAAGACCCGAGTTCGCCAGCACCAGATGGTCTACGAGGCGCTGAAGGGCCGCATGGGCGGGGAACTGCACGCGCTGGCCTTGACGACGTCGGAGCAGTGACGCGGTGGGATTTTCCCGAGTGCGCGCCGACCGACGGCCTCCGAGGCCCCATTTTCGAGTCCGTTTCCTGCAATACCAAAGGCTTGCGGCGCCATTTCCGATCCGCTTGCGGCGAGGGAGCCAAAGGCGCTGGACCCCCGCCGACCGGAACATCCGACTAGGCGCTTTCTGTCTTTTGGGCGAGCGCTGCCGGGTCCATCCACATGATTTCCCAGACGTTGCCGTCGGGATCTTCGACGCTCCGGCCGAACATGAATCCGTGGTCCTGCGCCGGATTGGGATCGGCGCGGCCGCCAGAGGCCGTCGCCTGCGCCAGCGTGGCGTTCACTGCGTCCCGGCTTTCGACGCTGAGGGCCAGCAGCGCTTGGCTTTCGCGCCTCGCGTCGCCGATCGGGCGCTGCGTGAACTGGCGATAATGCTCGTGCGTCAACAGCATCACAACGATAGCGTCCGAAAACATGATTGATGAGGACTGTTCGCCGGAAAACTGCGGATTCAGTTGGCCGCCGAGCGCAATATAGAACGCGGTGGACGCCCGCAGATCGCGCACCGGCAGGTTCACGAAAATCATTTTGCTCATGGCTGTTCCCTTCCCTTTAGGCGTGGAGAGTGATAGATTTTCCTAGCCGTTGAGTGAGTAGCCACAATATCTCTTGATGTCAAGAGACTTGTCGCCGAGACAAATCTAGAATGGATCGTGCCGACGTCGCCGTTGAACAATGGGCTCGCGAACGCCCTGACTTAAGCTCTTTGCCTATGGCGGTGTTCGGGCGCCTCTCCGAAGCCGCCGAACGGGTGATGCGGGAGCATATGAATCCTCTCTTCGCCCAAGCGGGGCTGCAGCCGGGCGAATTTGACGTTCTGGCGACTCTGCGCCGCTCGGGCGAGCCCTACATGCTGTCGCCCACCCGGCTCTATGAAGCCGCGATGATTTCGTCGGGCGGCATGACCGACCGTCTCGATCGGCTGGAGCGCGCCGGGCTGGTGGTGCGCCGCCCCGACCCCAAGGACCGTCGCGGCAAACTGATTGCGCTTACTGACGCTGGCAAGCGCCTGATCGACGAGGCGATCGGCCGCCACGTTGCGAACGAGGAGCGGCTCTTGTTGTCGCTGACCCAGGCTGAGCAGGAAACGCTCGACGCGCTCTTGAAGAAACTGATTGCCGGGCTACGAGGCGCGGCGTTCCCGGGTCCGCCTGAAGTTATCTGACTTGAGGCCAGCATCACGATATGATGCGCGTCCATGACCCTCGAGCAGCTTCGTGTCTTCGTCGCGGTCGCCGAGCGGCAGCACGTCACTCGCGCGGCTGAGGCGCTCAATTTGACTCAATCAGCAGTGAGCGCGGCGATCGCTACGCTCGAGAGCCGGCATGAGACCAAGCTCTTCAACCGGGTTCGACGAGGAATCGAACTCACCGACGCTGGAAAGCTGTTCCTGACCGAAGCCAAGGCCATCCTCACCCGTGTCGAGGCGGCGGAATTGGCGCTTGCCGAGCTCGGCGGCTTAAAGAGCGGAACGCTGTCTGTGCAGGCAAGCCAAACGATTGCAAGCTTCTGGCTACCTCGCCATCTCGTCGCGTTTCGTCGCGCCTATCCTGGGATTGACGTCAGGCTATCGATCGGCAACACCGCACAAGTCGCTGCAGCAATACACGCCGGGATCGCCGATCTCGGATTTGTCGAAGGAGAGGTGCTCGATCCTGCACTGGTGAGCCGGCCAGTTGCGCGCGACCAAATGATCGTCGTCGTCGGCGCCGACCATCCGTTGGCCGGTCGCAAGACCGTGACGGTGGCAGAAATGACCGATACGGAATGGGTGCTGCGCGAGCAGGGCTCCGGCACGCGCTCCGTCTTCGAGCAGGCGCTGACGGGACTCGGTGTTCGCTTGACCGACCTACGCATTGCGATGGAGCTGCCGTCAAACGAAGCTGTTCGAGCCGCCGTAGAAACGGGAATGGGCGCCACAGCTATATCGGCATCTGTAGCGGCGCCAAGCATAGAAGCAGGCTTGCTGTACGCGGTGCCCCTCAAACTGCCGGACCGCTATTTTTACGAGCTCTATCACGCCGAACGTTATCGCAGTCGCGCGGCCCAAGCCCTTATCGAGCTCATTTCAACAAAATAACCGCGGATTGAAAAGTTCTGGCCGCCGGCCGCAGTCGATGCCGACCGACATAGAGAACCCGCCTCGCTCCATCGTACCGATCGATCATATCCATCTCATTATCTCGTTGGATCGATACTGCGACCTGCACTACTTAACAGGTGGTGGCAGGCACTAAGTTTCTGCCACCTGACCAAGAAAGAGATCCAGTAGAACCTCAATCTCTCTTTTGGTTATACGGCTTTGGTTGCTTGCAGTGATTGACCGCGCCAGTCGACAACTTGTTCGTCGGGGCGGCCGCCCGCAGCCACAGCATCGATGGTTCTCTCGACGCACTCAGCTATCACGAGCTGCCGGTGCGAAGGGAGGATCGAGGTTCAGATCATTGGAGAGAAAAATGAAGAGGTCGATCCTGCCGCTGGTGTTTGGCATTGTGCTCGCCGGCTCGGCTTCCGCTTATGCCACCGAGCGCGCCCACGTTCCGGCGCCTAGCCATCGATCTGAGGACTATTGGGCTCTCGTCCCGAACGGCGATCCCTTTGCGGCGGTTACTGGAGCGGGAGCGAGAGCTCACGTCACAGGGAGCGGGCCCACCTGGGCATGTCGTTCTGGGGATGCCGGCTATAACTGGGAACCGCGCAACTGGTAGCGCTGACAACTGAAACTGTCCGAGCACATTGCCCGCTCTGGCTCGGACACAATTCTCGTTGGCCGGCAGTAGTGCAGCCCTTTGCGCGCTCTGACTTCGCAGGCGGTGGAGTGGGAACATGGGTTCAAGGGACCACTGGCTAAGCAGGAAACGCTCGGCGCGCTCTTGAGGGAACTGATTGAGAGGCTTTAGTGAACTGGCGAAGGGGCGCATAAGGCCCATTGCGTTAAATCTGGCGGGTACAAAAGGCGCGACGGAC
>DASXXT010000359.1:0-10311 GCA_036502965.1 Roseiarcus sp.
AGGCGAGCTCCCCGATCGCTCGCAACTCTCGCGCCTCGATTCGGTATCGCGGTCATTCAACGATCATCAACGGCTGGTCGTATTCGACCGGCGAGCCATCGTCGACCAGGATGCTGACGACTTTGCCAGCCCGCGGCGCGACAATGTCGTTGAAGGTCTTCATCGCCTCGACCAGCAGCAACTTGTCTCCAACCTTCACCATCGATCCAACTTCGACAAACGGCTTGGCTTCGGGACTGGCCCGCAAATAGGCCGTTCCGACCATCGGCGATTTCACGGCGCCGGCCAAGTCGGCCGCCGGCGGCTCCATTGCAGGCGGAGCGATAGCGGAGCCTTGCGCGGGATTGGCCGCAATAGGCGCCGTTTGAGGAATTGCGGCTACGTTCGCTTGCGCTGCTGGCGCTCGCCCGCGGGCCAGACGCACCTGCAGGTCGCCGAGGCTGATCTCGATCTCGCTCAGATCGTATTGCGACACGATCCTTGCGAGTTGGTCGATCGCAGCGACGTCGACAAGACTTTGCGCAGACCCGTCGGTTTGCACGCCGGACGGCTTCTTCATTTGTTTCGCTCGCGAACAGGAACCGACGCGCCGGTCAACAATCGGGCTTTCGTATATCCCGCCGATCTGGGCAAAGAAAGTGCACCGGGTCGCCGCGGTTCAGGCCCGGCGCGCCCATACGCGCACATCGTGAAACGCCACGCCGCCGTGTGGAGCGACGCTGTCGTCGCCCACGAGGACGTTGATTCCCCATCCGTCAAGAAAGGCCGAAGGCGGCCAGATGCCTTCGCTGACGACGACTCCCGGCTTCACGCCCTCGAATATGCGGGCATGCAAGCGCGTCCGGCCACGCTCGTTCCCCAGTTGCACGACATCGCCTTGCGAGAGGCCCAGCCTTGCTGCATCGGACGGATTGATAAGCACCTCGGGTCGCTGTTCCCGCGATAATGAGGTCGGCGTTTGAGTGAAGGTCGAATTGAGGAAATTTCGGGCGGGCGACGTCGCAAGTTTGAACGGATGATCTTCGTCCGCGGTCTCATTGATCGGCCAGTAGTCAGGCAGACTTGGCATCGTGCGCCACGGACCGCGCATTCCGTCGTTGGCGACAGGCGCCTCCGTCCAATCCGCCTTGAAGCGAAACTTTCCGTCCGGAAAGCCAAAGCCGCTGAGGAAGTGCGACTCCTCGAACGGGGGTTGCAAGTCGAGCCACCGCTCTTTTTCCAATGTCGCAAGATCGCCGTAGCCGGATTCCCGCAGCGTCCAATCAATGATCTCGCGTGGCGACATCGAGAATGCGGGATGTTCGGCGCCGACGAGCCGAGCGAGCGCGGTGATCACCTCGTGATTTGAGCGGCAGTCCTCGGGCGGATCGATCACCTTGGGAGCGAATTGCAGGTGCTGGTGGCCCCCGGCTGTGTAAATGTCGTCGTGTTCCAGAAACATTGTGGCGGGCAACACGATGTCGGCATAACGCGCGGTATCGGTCATGAACTGTTCGTGGACGCAGGTGAAGAGATCATCGCGCGAAAAGCCGCGACGCACTTTCTCCTGGTGCGGAGCGACGGCAAGCGGGTTTGTGTTCTGAATCAGCATGGCTCGCACAGGCGGGCCGCCTTTCAGCGCCTCCGTGTCCCCGGTCAGTATGGCGCCGACCCGCGACTGGTCCAGACGACGAGCGCTTAAATCGCGGACGTCCAGGCCCTCGATCATCGTCCTTTGCAGCTTGTACACGCCGCTATTGCTGTGGAAGGCGCCCCCTCCTTCATGCGCCCAAGCGCCAGTGACCGCGGGAATGCATAAGGCCGCATGCATGTTTGCTGCGCCGTTGCGCTGGCGCGAGAAGCCAAAACCAAGGCGGAAGAAGCTTCGCTTCGACCGTCCGATGAGCGCGGCGAATTCCTCGATCTGCGCAACGTCGACGCCGGTGATCGCGCTCGCCCATGCCGGATCGCGCGGTTGCAGGTGCGCTTCGAGTTCGTGGGGCGCGTCGGTGTACCGCTCGAGATAGTCCCAGTCGGCTAGGCGGTCGCGAAACAGAATGTGCATCACCGCGCAGGCGAGCGCGCCATCCGTGCCCGGCCTCACGCACAATGCGAGATCGGCCTGCCGCATCGTTTCGGTAAGGTAGATGTCGACGGCGACGATCTTCGCGCCGCGTTCCTTGCGCGCGCGAATCGCGTGGGTCATGACGTTGACTTGGGTGACGACCGCGTTGGTGCCCCAGATGACGACGCAATCGGACTTCGCCATTTCCCGCGGATCAGCGCCCATCAGCCGACCGGTTCCGGCGACATATCCGGGCCAGGCAATCCCGACGCAGATTGTCCCATGGAAGCGGGAATAGCGCTTCGCGTGCGTGAGGCGCTCGATACCGTCGCGCATCACAAGACCCATAGTGCCGGCGTAGAAGTATGGCCACACGCCTTCGGATCCAAGTTCGCGCTCGACGGACAGGAAATTGTCAGCAACGCGGTCGAGCGCCTCGTCCCAACCGATCTGCGCAAATTGGCCGCTTCCCTTCGGACCAACGCGGAGAAACGGCTGAGTGAGCCGATCCGGGTGATGAATTCGCTCCGAATAGCGCGCGACCTTGGCGCACACGACACCGGACGTATAGGTCTGTTCGCGCGCCCCGTGGATCCGGCCGACGCGCTTTCCCCCAATCACTTCGACGTCAAGAGCGCAAACCGAGGGGCAGTCGTGCGGGCAGACCGAGGTACGTCGCGTAATCTCGGTGACCGCGTTCATGAGCCTCCTACAATCGTCACGTTTCGAGCCGCCCGTGCCGGTGCGATACTAGGGCGCCAAGGCTTCTGATTGAAGCGCTTGCGTCCCTCGTGCTCCGGAACCACGGCGATAGCCGCCCCACTTGTGTTTGCAACCCAATACAACTATCAAGTTGTATTCGTTCAAACGGGTTGAGTCGGCCTTGGCGATTCGCTTATTTCTCGGCGCCTGTGTGGCCTTGACGGTGCTCGGAGCCGCTTGGGCAGAAAAGGGGTCCAAGGCCGAGGGGTCCCAACCGGAGATCCACTATGCGCCGCGCGAGAACCTTGCGAGCCTCGATGCTCGGGAGATTGGCCGGGCCGAATTGTCTATCGACATGGCGGCGTACGTTCTGTCGGACCCGCGAATCATTCAGGCGTTGAGCGACGCGGCGGAACGCGGGGTCCTCATCCGACTTTATTTGGACAGGTCTCAATTCGCCGAGCACGGACCGACGCGTGGGGGTCTCGTCGAAGCGTTGCTCGCCCATCCCAATGTCGTCGCGCGGGTCAAAGGCGAGGGCGTTCTCATGCATTTGAAAGCCTATGCCATCGACGGGGCGGTGCTGCGCACCGGTTCGGGCAACTTCTCCCGGTCGGGGCTCGCCAGCCAGGACAACGACGCCATCTTCATTACCGATCCGGCGGTCGTCGACGCGTTTGAGGGCAATTTCGAACGTATATGGGCGCGGGCGCAGAACATCCAGGCCCTGGATGCGAATCGCTGATACTGCGTTCGTCAGCGCGACCGTCAGCGAAGCATTTAGGGATCAAGCGCCATAGCCGCGGCTCAAGACCGGCGGGTCGCCACACGCGTCGAAAGTGGCGCGTCGCCTATGGCTGCGCGACTGCGAGTCCGCCGAACGCTTCTAGCGCGAATCGCCGCGTGGCTGCGGCAGCCCCAATGGGGTATAGCGCTCGTAACGTTGGTTGAACGCCTCGGCGCCGAGCACGCCGACAGTTTCCATGCCTCGAGAGGTCGCATCGCCTTGGCCGGCCAGGATTGATGACACGTGCCAGCGCCAGGTGGACGGGTCGTCCGTGCTGGGGCCTGTGGCGACTTCGGTCACTCCCGCCGCGTAGCCCACGCCGCCTCCGATCGCGGTGAGAGCAAGAATGAGGGACTTGCGCATCGTCTCCTCCGGGATCTTGACTTCAATTTTCATCGCCGCGCGGCCTCGCATCTCCCATACCGCCGACGATAATTAAGATATTGTAAACATGAATTTGTGGCCCGGCTAGGGCGATTCGCTCTTCGAGGCGATTTCGCGCAATGCGTCGTTCGCCATTATGCGAGTTATACGTCGACCTTGCGTCAAAGCTTCATTGTCGAGCATGGCGACAAGCTCTCGCGCGGCTCCAAGCGAACGCTCGATCCTCAGCGCAATGTAAGCGATCAGATGCGGCTCCACCTGGAGCTGGCGATCGCTGAACAACTTGAAGAGAACCGCCTCGGTCAATTCAATGTCGGGCGCGGCAAGGCGTACAACAGGCGCGAGTCGAAGTCGCGACAGGAGGTCGGGAGTGCCGAGCCCCCAGGCGTCTGGCGCCGTCCGGCAGGTCAGCATGAGCCATGCGTTGTTTTGCATCGCGGTGTTTATCAGGTGAAAAAAAAGCGCCTCTGCGCGCGTCGCCCAGTCGGCGCCTTCGATCAACACCGCGTGGGCGCGGGCGCTGGCCTCGAGGCTCCGTTCGTCCAACCCCTCCCCAGCGAGGCTGACGGCGCCGGCGGCGCGTGCCCAGATCGCTCCGAGGTGGCTCTTTCCCGCGCCTTCGGGCCCGACCAACATCAACATTCGACCTGCCCAGTTCGGCCAAAGTTCGATCGCGGTCAGCGCGTCGAGGTTGGACGGCGCCGAGAGAAAATCCTCGCGCGCGAAACTTGGCGAATGCGGCCAACGGAACGTCAGCTGGCGAGGCGGAGCCATCATTGGCTCTCCCGCTCCGAGCGACCTCGGTAAAACGGACTGGTCAGGTAGACGGCAATGAGATGGCGAGCCACAACACCGATCGCCGCTGCGGTTGGAACGGCGATGATCAACCCCAGGAAGCCGAACAATTGCCCGAAAGCAAGCAGCGCGAACATCAGCCAGACTGGATGAAGCCCGATCGATTCGCCGACGAGCTGCGGCGAGAGCACGTTGCCCTCGAGGAATTGACCCGCTCCAACAACGCCGAGAGCCAACAAGAACAACTTGAGACTTGGCCATCCCTGAAAGAGGGCGACGCCGAGGGACAGCACGAGCGCAGTCAGCGACCCGACATAGGGCACGAAGCTCAAAAGGCCGCCGACCACGCCGATCAGAAAGCCGTAGTCGAGTCCGATCAACGTCAAGCCGACGCTGTACCAGATCCCCAGGAAAAGGCAGACGATCGACTGGCCGCGGATGAAACCCGCCAAAGCGTGGTTTATTTCTCGGGCGATCTTTCGCAGAGTTTCGCGATGGTCGAGCGGGAGCCAACCGTCGAGCTTCGAGATCATGCTGTGCCAGTCGACGAGAATATAAAAGGCGACGACAGGCGTGACGATCAAGAGCGACAGGAAATTGAATAGCGCGGCCCCGCCGGACACCAGCCGTGTGAAAGCATCGAGAAGCCATTGCGCGCTCTGCGCGACGAAATCGCCCACCGATTTCTGAATTTGCGCGCTCGACAATTGTTGGCGGAGCCCGAAGTCGTCCAGCCAATGGCCGCCGTATTTCGCAATGAACGCGTTTCCCTCCTCCACTGCGAACGCTTGCAAACGCACCGCATAGCCTGGCAGGTGCTGAGCGAAGGCAATGAACTGGTTTCCCAACACCGGGACGATAAGAATGAAAAAGAGGACGACGCTCACGACGAAAACAGTGAGGATGAGAAGGGACGCGCCGAGACGACTGAACCCGAACCTCTGAAGTTTGAGCACGACGGGGTCAAGAAGGTAGCCGAGAACGATGCCCGCGGCGAATGGCGTTATTGTTGAGCCGAGCAAATAGATGACAAACAAGAGGGCGGCGACTCCGAGCCCCCAGAAGAGGATCTGGCGCTGCAGGCTCACCGCCCGAACCTCATGACATTCCGGCCGCGCTCGCCGGCTGTAGCAAATCCCATTTTCCGCCCCAGGGGTCGGCAAAGACCGCGACAAGCCCATAGGGCTCGTGGCGCGGCGTTTCCAGGAAATTGACGCCGCGCTTGAGCAGCTTCTCGTAATCCGCCCAGAAGTCCCCGGAGGGAAGGAAAAAGCCGACCCGCCCTCCCGTCTGGTCGCCAACACGCGCCCTCTGACGCTCGTCGCTCGGGACGGCGAGCACCAGCGCCGCGCCTGCGCCTGGCGACGGGGCGACAACAACCCAGCGCTTCCTGGGAGAGAGCGGGGTGTCTTCAAGAACCGCGAAGCCGAGGACGTCGCGGAAGAACGCGAGCCCGTCATCGTAACTAGGGACGAGAACCGTTACGGCCGCGAGACGCTGGAGCATGGCTTGCGCCCTATCGGCTCATATGGTCCAGCCACTGGGCGACATAGAAGCCGCCCGAGGCCAGGGTTGTCGCGTCGACCATCCATTCAAGGGAGGTCTGCAAAAGCGGCTGGTCGAGGCCGTAGGCGCGGACACCAAGCGCGAAGCCGGCAAGCGTGATCTGCGCGACGGTATTCAGTTTCGACACCCAGACGGGTCGAATTTCAACCGGCTTGTCGAGCAGCCAGGAGACCAACACAGCCACGAGGATCATTACGTCCCTCGATACGACCGTGATGGCGATCCAGGCCGGCAAACCGGCGTATATCGCCAGGGAAACGTAGATCGAAATCAGCAGCGCTTTGTCGGCGAGCGGGTCGAGATAGGCGCCCAATTCCGTCTTCAAATTGAAATTCTTGGCGATAAAGCCGTCGATCGCATCCGATGCGCCGGCTAAAATAAAAATCAGGAATGCGGGAAGGAATCGTTGCGAGATGATCATCATGACTGCCAGCGGCGTCATAAGCATTCGCGCCAGCGTGACGAAATTGGGCAGATTGGTGAGGATGTTACCAATATTCATCAAGTATTGACGCCCCTGGCGCCACCGCCTAGCCATCCCCTCCTTTGGACTTCGCCACGCGCACGGATGACCACGCCCTGGATAACACGAAGTCGCCGAGGTTGGGAAACCGAGTCTGATCTTCGCCCTTGCGCGTTGCTCGGCGCGCAATTACCCGATCGTGTCCGAAGCCCAGCGGAGCCGGGATGCCCGAAAGCCCAAAGCCTCTCACTTACGCGGAATCGGGAGTCGACATCGATGTTGGCAACCGGATCGTGGATCGAATACGCCCGCTCGCTCGCCGCACGCGCCGTCCGGGGGCGGCCGCGGAGCTTGGTGGATTCGGGGGGCTGTTCGATCTCCGGGCGGCGGGGTTCGTGGATCCGATCTTGGTCGCCGCCAACGACGGCGTCGGCACCAAGTTGAAGATCGCAATTGAGAGCGGCGTGTACGACACGATCGGCGTTGACCTCGTGGCAATGTGCGTCAACGACATTATCGTACAGGGCGCCGAACCACTGTTTTTCCTGGATTATTTTGCGTCCGGCAAACTTGACGAGAAGATCGTGTCCGCCGTCGTGCAAGGCATCGCCGAGGGGTGTACGCAATCTGGATGCGCACTGATCGGCGGCGAGACGGCGGAGATGCCCGGCCTTTACGCCCCAGGCGATTTTGACATCGCCGGCTTCGGCATCGGGGCCGCCGAGCGGGGGACGTTGCTGCCCCGCCCAGGACTGAAGCCGGGAGACCTCGTCTTCGGTCTGCAGTCGTCCGGCGTCCATTCCAATGGGTTTTCGTTGGTGCGACGTATTGTCGCCCGGTCAGGCCTCGGATGGGACGCTCCCGCTCCGTTCGATTCACAACAATCGCTCGCCGCAGTGCTGCTGACGCCGACCCGTCTCTATGTGCGGCCGCTACTTGACGCGCTGAAGCGAACGCGAGGCATACATGCGCTCGCCCATATCACCGGCGGCGGCTATCCGGACAATTTGCCGCGTGTGCTCGATAGCGCTCTCGCCGTCTCGCTCGATCTCAACGCCTTCTCGCCGCAACCGGTCTTTTCCTGGCTTGCCTCGGCTGGCAATCTCGATGAAGCGGAGATGCTGCGCACCTTCAATTGCGGCTTCGGCATGGCGGCGTTCGTTTCCGCTGACCACGAGAAAGAAGCGCGCGAGGCCCTAGCCAGCGCAGGCCTGTCGCCAGTTCTGATCGGAGAGCTTGTTCTCGCTGAGGGCGAGCGGCTCGTCACCCGAGGGAGGCTGAAATTGTGATCCCCCGAGTGCGAACGGCGATTCTCATCTCGGGTCGCGGCTCCAACATGGCCGCCTTGATCGAAGCCGCGCGATCGCCGGACTTTTCGGCTGAGATCGTGCTGGTTCTATCCGACGACCCGGCCGCGCCAGGCCTTTTGCTCGCTCGCAAGCTCGGCGTAGCCGCCGAGGCGATCGACTTCCGAGCCTATACGGGGAAGCCGGCGTTCGAGGCCGCGCTCGAGACGCGGCTCACCGACGCCTCCGCCGAAATCGTTTGCCTCGCCGGGTTCATGCGCGTGCTGAGCGCCCCATTCGTCGAGCGATGGCGGGGACGGCTGCTCAACATTCATCCCTCGCTGTTGCCAAACCTGCGCGGCCTCAACACCCACGAGCGCGCGCTCGCCCAAGGGCTCGCCGAACACGGCTGCACGGTCCACCTCGTTACGGCCGAGATCGACGCCGGACCGATCCTGGCTCAGCGGCGGGTGCCGGTTCTCCCGGGGGACGACGCTGGCGCCCTCGCGGCGCGAGTCTTGAAAGAGGAGCACCGCATCTATCCGCAAGCCCTTGATGCGGTCGCCCGCTCGTTGCGCGCCGCGGGTCCGAGAGGGCCGTGACCGCGGCCGTCCCGTCGGGCCGAGACCCTGCCCGCCGAATGCCGAGCCGGGTCAGCTGGGCGCGGCACAACCGACACAGCCGACAGAAACCAAGTCAATTCAAATAAATCCAAGCACAGTAATTTCCATCCCGCGCAAACCACCGTATACAGGCAGAAATCCATAGACAAATCAACTATTTGTATCTAGACTACAATTACGAACCGGCGTATACCATCGCCTGAAACCGGCCCCTAAGGTAGGGGTTCCGGGTAAGAGCGAAGGATTGACTGGTATGCTAACCGATTTGAAATTGAAATCCCTGGATAAACCTGGGCGATACCTGGCTGGCGGCGAGAAGGGGCTTTATGTCCAGGTGTCTCTGGGCAAAGACGGCTCGCCGCGCAAGTCGTTTGTCTACCGCTACAAGTTCGGCGGCAAGGCACGCGAGATGGGGCGCATATCCGGCGACCAGCCTCAGCGAGGCCAGAGACAAGGCTAAAGATGCCGCCGCGCTCAAACGCAAGGGCATAGACCCACTCGCGGACAAGGCGGCAGAGAGGGCAGAGGCGGCTATCGCCCATACAACATTCGAGCAAGCCGCCAACGCCCTTCTCAAGCATCTCTGCGCGCAGCGCGCCGACACCAAGTTCCCGCTTAAGACCGCCAGACAGTGGCAGAACGGATTCGACAACCACGTCTTCGGTAAGATCGGCAAGCTGGACGTACGCGATCTCCGCCATAGTCATATCGCCGCTGTTCTGGCGCCGGTCGCCAACGGTAAGGGCAAGACCAAACGCGACGCCAAGGGTGGCCCAACCGTAGCCTCGAACTTGCGCTCGCGAATTGAGCGCGTGATCGACTTCGCCGCTGCGCACGGTTACAGGGACCCGGATCAAGTCAATCCTGCGCGTATCGAACTCTTGCGGGACGTGCTTGGCTCGGCTCGGCCCACCGTCCACTTCCGCGCCACAGAGTTGGCAGAGGTTCCCCCAATTTATCGGAGGTTGGTTGAGGAATCGGATAGCGTTTGTAATGCTATCCGGTTCCTGATGTTGACCGCGACTAGGCTGCGCGAAACCCTTGATTGCCGCTGGGAGGAGATTGATCTGGCGACCGCCACGTGGACGATCCCTCCAGCAAGAAACAAGGTGGGCCGCGAGTTCGAGGTTCCGCTTTCGTCAGAGGCTCTGGCGGTCCTAAAGACACAAATGGAGCGAAGATGCTCCAATTGCGTCTTTCCGGGCAGACACGGCTCGCCATTTGCCTCATCGACTATCGCCCCCATACTCCAGCGCGTCGGAAGGACTAACTCAACGCCTCACGGGTTTCGGTCGTCGTTTCGCGATTACTGCGGCGAGATTGGCGATGTTCCGCGACACATCGCAGAGCACGCCTTAAATCACGTGATCGGCGGCACAGAGGGTGCCTACCGCCGGATGACCGCGCTGGAGGCACGGCGCAAGGTAATGGAGCAATATTGCCTCTGGCTCACGGGCCGCGAGGCGAGGGGCAAGGTCATTCGGCTGCGGAAGGCGGCAGCGGAGTGACGGAGCGGGCCTCGGACTGGAGTTCCGAAGCCCGCCCACATAACGAGCCAGGGCGAGCACGCCCTTGGTGTGCTAGCCTACTCTGCACCGTGCGCGCGATCAGCGGCGACCAACCGGGCGAGGTGATTGGCTGTCTGCCCCCAGCCCGTGAGG
>DASXXT010000360.1:0-9428 GCA_036502965.1 Roseiarcus sp.
AGAGGAAGGCACGGCCTCGAGCTTCCGGGCGCTGAAGGAGGTGTTCGGCCGGCATGGCCTGCCGATGAGCCTCTATACCGACCGCGGCTCGCACTACTTCCACACCACCAAGGCCGGCGAGATCGACCGCGGCCATCCGACGCAAGTGGGACGGGCCCCCCGGGTCGCAGCCCGGGGGTCGGGGTCGAGCACATCGGGGCCTATTCGCCGCATAGCCCGTCGCAAGACGGCGTTCTTCCGAACGCCCTAGCGCGCGGGCGCTCCGAACGGACCTTCGGGACGCTGCAGGATCATCTGGTCAAAGAGCTCGCGCTCGCCGGCATAACCGAGATCGAGGCGGCCAACGCCTTCATCCGCGACGTCTACCTGCCGACCCATAACGCGCGCTTTGCTGTCGCGCCGGCTGAGCCGGGCTCGGGCTTCACCCCGATCCCCGGCGTCGATCTCGGCGAGATCCTGTGCGTTGAGGAGGAGCGCCAGGTCGGCAACGACAATTGCGTGTCCTACCGGACGCTCAAACTGCAGATCCCGGAAAGCCCGATGCGCCCGCACTTCGTCAAGGCGCGGGTCAAGGTCCACGTCTACGCCGACGGCTCCCACGCCGTCTTCCACGGACCCCGATGCATCGGCCGCTACAACGAGAACGGGGCGCTAAAACCGCCCCCCGACGAAAAATGCGCCGCTTAACTTCGCTCGGCGGCGTGGCCGCGTGGACGGCATCGACAAGCCTCCGGCTCGCCCACCCCGCCCCCAGGAGAACAGAACCAGAAGAAGCAGACATATGATGTGCTGCCAAAACCGGACAACTTAATTCGCTATCGACACATAATTCAGAATCCCGCTCCGATTCGCCCCCCGCCAGGGCGCCGCTATAGCGCCGCAGCGGCCTCTCTGATCCGCTTCGACATTTCCGCGCGCGCCGCCACGACGAATGACCATCCGCGGGTGACGGCCGTATGTCCCCCGTCAACCACGATGTCCTGGCCGTTGATGAACCCGGAGCCGTCGCTCGCAAGAAAAACCGCTGCTTGTGCGATGTCATCGGGCATTCCCGCGCGGGGAATCGGCTGGACCCTGGCGAAGGCCTCTTTCACCACCCCTGCCACCCGGTCGGCCTTCGAGCCTTCCACGCCGGCGTTCTTGCCGAAAATGCCGGTCACAATCGCGCCGGGCGAGATGCTGTTGACCCGGACGCCTCTCTCACCCAGTTCGGCTGCGGCCGAGCGCGTCAGCGCGCTCACCGCTCCCTTCGACGCGCTATAGATGTGGCCGGAAACACCGCCGCGAAGGGCGGCCATGCTGCTGATGTTGACGATGCTGCCGGACTGGTGGGCGAGCATTACAGGCGCCACGTGCTTGACACCAAGAAGGATGCCCTTGACGTTACCGCCAGGACCTGATCGATGGTCGCGACGTCGACATCCGTAATGCTGACCATCGGCGCGGGAATGCCGGCGTTGTTGACGAGACAATCCACCCGCCCGAACCATTCGACGGTCTTGTCGACCGTCGCTTTGACGTCCGCCTCATTCGCCACGTCTGCGCGGACGAAACGAACGCCAATTTGCTTCTCGAGCGCGCGGCCTTCCTCCTCACGGCGGCCAACGATCACGACCTTGGCTCCTTCCGAGACAAAGGCCTTGGCGATTCCTTCGCCGATACCGCTCGTGCCCCCGGTCACAATCGCGATCTTCCCCTCCAACAAGCCCATGTCAGCCTCCGATTGGGTAAATGCGCTCGCCGCCGTCTAACCGGTTCTCGTCACGGCGACGAGCGCCTCGAGCGATTCCGTAAGCCGCCGCGTGCAAACCGTGTCGGCCAGAATATCGTCCGCTGTCACCGTCCTTCCTGTCAGCGAGATCGACGCGAACGCTTCAGGCGTGAGCCGCGCTGCCATCGTCGACAGGATCTCGCGCAAGGACGCCTGCGCGTGAAAGGCCCGGGGTGACGTATTGATCAGCGCGGTGGGCTTGCCGGCGAAGGTCTCGCTCGCCACCAGCCAGTCGAGCGCATTCTTCAGCGCGCCCGGAAGCCCATGGGCGTATTCCGGGGCGGCGATGACGAGCGCATCGCTCGCATCGACGAGCGCGCGAAGCGTCTCGACCGGCTCGGGCTTCGGCTTGTCGTCGATGTCATCGTCGGGGTTGAACGGCGGCAGCTTGGCGAGATCGCGGTAAAGGAGCACCTTGACGCCCTTGGGCGCGAGGCAGGCCAAGGCTTCCAACGCAGCCGTGTTCGTTGACGCCCGGCGCAGGCTTCCAGAGATGGCGAGGAGGCGTAGCGACTCCGTCGACTGGGAACCGGATTCAGCCATTGGGCCGGCGCTCCTCCCGAAGGTCAGACGGAATTGCGCCTCGCGCGGCCTAAATCTCGTCGCCCGGCCAGACGATGGGACGCTCCATGAGCTCGGAATAGTTGAAGGGGAGCTTGCGCGGAAAAATTTTTAGCGGCAATCCCGTTTCGCTCGAAGCCTCCAAGCGCGCGTCCTCATAGGCGCCTTCGAGTGCTTCTTCGAGTTGCGATTTCAGGCCCGGACTCCTCCGAAGCTGCCGATGGACCCGCCTCCGATGTTCGTGGATCGAAAGAACCCATGATCGGCTCCGCCTGTCGCTTTGATGATCCCACTTCAGGAGATGCAGCATCACGACGCGCAGGGCGCTTTCGAGCCTGTGGTATTCTTCCTCGCCCACGTCGTCGATCTCCTCGGCAATCGCGACAGGATCGATTTCCGAGAGCCGGCCGGCGCGCAGAAGCTCAGCCTGACGCACTGCCCAGGAATAAAGGTCGTCGCGTTTCGTCGGGGCGCCTTGCTCTTTCCGAACCACGTTCCGACCCATCGCCTCGTTTTCCCAAAGGCCCTCAGCTCAGGGCGACGTTCAGCGCGCTCTCGGGCAGTTCCTGGCCAAAGCAGCGCTGGTAGAATTCAGCGACCAAAGTCCGCTCGAGTTCGTCGCACTTGTTGAGGAAGGTCAAGCGGAAAGCGAAACCGATGTCCTTGAAAATCTCCGCGTTCTCCGCCCAGGTGATGACGGTGCGCGGGCTCATCACCGTCGACAGATCGCCATTGACGAAGGCGTTGCGCGTCAGATCGGCAACGCGAACCATCTTGTTGATGGTGTCGCGCCCGTCCTTCCGCGCCCGGTGCGCAGGCGACTTGGCGAGCACGATATCGACTTCCTTATCGTGCGGCAGATAGTTGAGCGTCGCGACGATCGACCAGCGGTCCATCTGGCCCTGATTGATCTGCTGCGTGCCATGATAGAGGCCGGACGTGTCCCCGAGGCCGACCGTGTTAGCCGTCGCGAATAGGCGGAATGCCGGGTGCGGCCGAATGACACGCCGCTGATCGAGCAAGGTCAGGCGCCCGGACACCTCCAGCACCCGCTGGATGACGAACATTACGTCGGGACGGCCCGCGTCATACTCGTCGAAGCACAGGGCAATGTTGTTCTGGATCGCCCAAGGCAACATTCCGTCGCGGAATTCCGTAACCTGCTTGCCGTCCTTGAGCACAATCGCGTCCTTGCCGACGAGATCTATCCGGGAAACGTGGCTGTCGAGATTGATGCGCACGCAAGGCCAGTTGAGACGCGCGGCGGTCTGCTCGACGTGAGTCGACTTGCCCGTGCCATGGTAACCGGTGATCATTACCCGGCGGTTGAAAGCGAAGCCCGCGAGAATCGCGAGCGTCGTGTCCCGGTCGAACAGATAGTCCGGATCGAGATCCGGCACGTGTTCGCCGGCCTGCGAATAGGCCGGGGCCTGCATATCGGAATCGATGCCGAAAGCCTTTCGCACCGATACGCGGCTGTCGGGCAGACCGGGCGCAGGTTCGGATCCCACCAGGGCTTGTATCGAATTCATCGGTCCTCCACGCCCTTCCGCGCGCGGAAGAGAGCGTCTTTCTCATACTCGAATTCCGGGCGCGCGCAAAAAAGCGAGTCCCTCTGTGATGACGTCCTCGCGGCTCGATGGCGCCTTATTTCGCGAACGCCAAACCGTCATCAGACGAGCTTGTTGGCCCGCAGATAATTGTAGGCCTGGATGATCTCGCGCAGTCGGTCTTCGGATGAGCGATCGCCGCCATTCGCGTCCGGGTGATGGCGTTTGACCAGGTCCTTGTACCGCGCCTTGATCTTCGCCGGGGTCGCGTCGCCGCCCAGTTCGAGCGTCACTAAGGCCTTGATCGCCAAGGCGTTGTAACGCGGCGGGGGTTCGCTCTGCGGCGGCTTGCCGCGCGCTCCGCGCCGCCGCGCTGCCCGCGCTTCGGCGAACACGGATTCGTCGATCGGTTGGCCGGTTGCCGCGGCTCGGGCGCCCATCTTCCAGGTCGGACGGTGGCCAACGGCGTCGGCTTGACGGAACCTCGCCATCGAGGCGTCGTCCATGCCGCGAAAGTAATCGTAGGAGGCGTTGTATTCACGCACGTGATCGCGGCAAAAGCTGAAATACTCTCCCTCGCGCTCGCGGCCTTTCGGCGCGCGGAACACGCCCTCGGCCGTGCAGCCGGGATAAGAACAAGGAGTCGTCGGCGCCTTTTCCGGCGCGCGTTCGACTTGCTTTACCCGGATGCGGTCGAACAGACGAGAGTTCAAATCCATGCCATGACCTTTATGACCGCCGACGCCGTCGGGCAAGTCCCAAACGCTCGACGACGGCGAAAGCCCGCAAATCGAGCGCGAATGAGGATATTCAGCCCGCAGCCCAGTGTAGGTTATGTAGGGTCGCGATCTGCTTAACGGGAGTGCTCAACCGTGATCATGCAAGAGAGAATTGTCGCGCGTTTGACGGCGGCGCTCGATCCCATTCTTCTCGACGTTGTCGATGAGTCCGACCGTCACGCGGGACATGCGGGCGCGCGCGAAGGCGGGGGCACGCACTATCGCGTCCGGGTGGTGTCGGCCCAGTTCGAACGTCATAGCCGCGTCGAGCGGCACCGTCTGGTCTATGACCTCCTGACCGCGGAATTCGCCGATGGGCTGCATGCTCTGGTGCTGATCGCCAAGGCCCCGGGCGAGCCATGACGGCGGATCGGCGCCGAGATTCGTTCGGGCCCTACGCTTTTACGCTTGCGCCCGCCGAAGCCGAAGCCGCCGCCGCTCGCGCGGGGCTGCGCAAGGCGCTTAAGGGCGGACTGCTCGCCAGCCACGTGGCGCCGCTGACCGCCTTCGCGCTGATCATGGCCTTTGCTTCTGTGCTGGCGCTGACTGGCCTCATGAGCCGCCGCGCCGGCGAGGCGGCGATCATCCTGAGCGCTGCCGCGTTCATGATCCAGCGACTGGCCAGTCATTGGCGGATTCGCCGCGCGCGCAGCGACGGCCAGGCCGCGATGGCGCGGCTTCAATCCGCAGGCGCCCTGACAGCAACGTTCGACAACGAAACCTTGTCGCTTGACGTCGACGGGCGCACGTTGTGTCTCCGCTACGCCGACTGCGAGGCGGCCGAAGACGTGGGCGGCCTCATTTACGTATGGCTGCGCGAAGGCGGCCCGATCGTCGTGCCGACGCGCGCGCTCACAGACGTTGACGAGGCAGCGCGCCTTGTTTCCCGCCTCTCCGGCCACATTGGGGTTGAGCGGCGCGTGGGTCTCGCAGTTTGACCCACCCGCTATTGCGCCGACGCGGGCGCCGTTTTCGACGAATCGGGCGCGTCAGCCGGAGTCTCGGCGGGGTTCGGGCGCGTCGGCGGGGTCGGCGGCGTATGCAGCGACGCCATATGCACAGCCTCGTCGCGGCGCGGCGGCAGCGGCGCGGCGGGAATCGCCTGATCGGAATCGGACGCGGTGGCGTCAACTGGTGGGGGCGCAGGCTCCTGGCCGCCAAAATGGAGCCATTTCTGGACATTCTTGGCGCCGCCGGTCAACCCGCCGAACATTCCGCCGGAGTTCGCGGGCGCCGAGGCGGCCGCCATCAACGTCGGAACCGGCTGTGCCGCGGGCGCCGGCGCCACGTTCACGGCGCGCTTCTTGTCGGCGTCGGCCACGGCGACCTTCACCGCCGCCGGAACTGGTTTACGATCGCTCAGGACGATTTCCTGCGGTCCGCTCGCCAGCGCCTCGGGGTCGCTCACATCTTTGTAGCCGGTGAAAAGCGGATTTTGGCCGCCGTCGGCGTAAGCCAGCCGCACAGCCTTGACGCCGGACGCCACCAGGTCGGCCACCTTGGTCTCGTCCTTATCCGCCTTTTCCGCGACTTGCGCCTCAACCGACTCGTCGCGCTTGAGCGAGGGGCACGGCTCGCTGGCGGTAGCCTCATCTTTCGTGGTCGCGTCGAAGACATAGCGCTTGCCGCAGACCAGAACGGACGGCTCATTCTTGGTGACCTCGAAATGGTCGGAGCCATCTTTCAGGTTTTTCCAGAAATCGATATTGGGATCGAGCCGGAACTTGGCCATGTTCTCGGCCGTCATGTGGAACGGATAGGACTGGAGCTGGATTTCCCGCTGGCCGCCGCGGAATGAATCGCGAGCGATCGCGTAGATGTCGGCGACCTGCTCGTCGGTCATCGAGAAGCAGCCCGCGGACGAACAGACCCCGTGCACCATCACATTTCCGCCGGTGCGCCCATAGGCCCGGTCGTATGCGTTCGGGTACCCGACGTTGAACGCCAGATAATAGTGGGAGTTGGGGTTCATCTGCCCCGGCGCAATCGAGTAGAAGCCCTCCGGCACTTGCATGTCGCCTTCGCGCTTCTTCGGACCGAGCTGTCCCGACCATCGGCACATCGGATAGGTCTTGAGCAGCGCATATTCGCCGTTCGACTTCATTTTCCAGATTTCGAGCTCAGCCTCCTTCTTGTAGGTCCGGATGAGCGTCGGCGACGACGGCGTGGTGTCGAGCTTAGTCATCTGCTCAAGGGTGGCGCTGGAAATCGGCTGCTGGGAGCGACCCGGTCCCTGGTCGAGATAGGAATCGTCGCAGCCCGCGATCCAGGCGCACGCCGCAACGGTCAGACTAACGGCGGTCCCGCGCCGGATGATGGAGCTCATCGATCTCCCCGCATTCGACCCGACTCTTAAGCGCGCCGGCGCCAAAAGTCCACCCGGCGATGAAACGGCGCCGTCCTTACCCGCCCGTTAATGAATTGTTCTCACGCCCAAAATTGTGACTGGAAATCAAAGCAATAGGGTTAAAATGCGTAGGCTGGCTGGCCTCCCGCCCGCGTCGTCGTCACCAAAGTTCGGAGCGCGGCGCGGAATCGAAGATCTCGGCGAGCCTCGCACGAGTGGCCCGCGTCGTTCCTTCCGGGAGCGCCAGGCGCGGGAAGAAACGCGCTTCGACGATTTCCCAATTCGGCGCGCGTTCGCCTAAGACCCGGAAGTTTCGAACCACGTAAGCGGCCACGTGGTCGCGCCGCGACGTTTGGGTGTTGAAGAAAAGCCCATGCAGGACGGGCGGACCTTCCATCGCGATGCACGCCTCCTCCTCGAGTTCGCGCGTAAGGGACTCGACGCAGGTTTCGCCGACCTCCACCCCACCGCCCGGAAAATGCCAGCCGGAAACATAGCCGTGCCTCACCAGCAGGATTTCGCCGTCGGCGCTGATCACGATCCCGCGCACGCCAAGCGACATCGGCCGTGTCAGGAGAAAGCTCCAGTGCAACAAGCGCAACTTTAGCCGTTCTCGAACCGACGCGGCCATGCTGCGAATGCTCCGGACCCCGACCCAACCTCGGGGTTGTCTTTCCGTTCAAGCAATCCTATTGCCGCCGGGTCAATGGCGCGAGGCCTCTTTTGCTTGGCGGCCGCCGAACGAGGCGCTTTCTGGATGAGCTTCACCATCGCGCACATCACCGACCCGCACTTGAGCCCCGCGCCCATGCCTGGCTTCGCAGATTTGCGGCTCAAGCGCGTCATGGGCTTCATCAACTGGAAGCGGGGGCGCGAACGGCTGAACGACATGGCGCTCCTGAAGCGCCTGGTCGAGGATTTGCGCGCGCAACGCCCCGATCATGTCGCCGTCACCGGGGATCTGGTCAATATCGGCATGGGGTCCGAATTCCAGCGCGCGGCGTTGTGGATGGAGACGTTGGGCGAAGCTTCCGACGTCAGCTTCGTGCCCGGCAATCACGACGCCTACGTGCGGGCGTCGATGCCGCTGCTCGAGGCGACGTTCGCGCCTTGGACTGCGGGTGACGCGCAGCAGCGCGGAGCGACCTTCCCATATCTGCGCATTCGCCGGGACGTCGCGATCGTCGGGTTAAGCTCAGCGGTGCCGACGGGTCCCTTGATGGCGACGGGCAGGCTCGGCAAGGCGCAACTCGAGGCGTTCGCCGAATTGTTGCGCGAAACCGGCGCCAAGGGTCTGGCGCGAGTCGTTCTCATCCACCACCCGCCGCTGGCCAGGGCGACGCCCCCGCTGCGCGGTCTTTCGGACGCGGTCGCGTTCCAGCGCGTTGTGCGCGACTTCGGCGCCGAGGCGATCCTGCACGGCCATACCCACCGGCAGGCGGTCCGCTCGCTTCCCTCACACGCCGCGCGCACGGTCGGGGGAGTGGTTCCAGTCCTCGGCGCGCCCTCCGCCGCCGCAGCCGCGCGCGATCCGCGCTATCGCGCCGCCTATCATCTGGTCCGGCTCGAGCGCGAGGGCGAGCGCTGGCGGGTCGGCGCGCGCGCCCGGGGGCTGACCTCGGCGAGCGAGGCGATCGGCGAACGCGAGGGGCTCGGGGTCTGAGAAGGAGCGGCGACGCCCCAGGTCCCGGCGCTCGCCCTCCTCGACCAAGACCTCGTGCGCCAGACCCTCTTCAGTCTTATGCCATAGCGACTTGCGAGGCCTCGAGCATCTTCGCAGCGGCGGTCTGGATTTGAGCGACCCGCGTCGCCCAGCCCTGTTCGAACTCGGGCATATTGAGACTCTGGTAAAACGCTAACCTCGCTTGCGCAAAACGCGTGATCAGGTCTCCGACATTGAACTGTCCGACAGCCGCGAGAGTTATCGGGCCGATCGAACCATCCTGCGTCACGCCAACGATCCTTTGCAGCGTCTTCACGGATTCGGCTGGACCGGAATTTACGCCGAAGTCAAACACCTCCAGGTCGAGGCCGGCCGGCAGCGCGCCACACTGCATCCTGTTCCAGTACGCGGTCCGATAGATCTCCTTGGCCATCTCGGGAGAGAGCTTCTTGACGTCGTCGGCGGTCAGATTCGGCTTGCCTTCATATGTCTTCAAAGTTGCGAGTGTGATGCCGAAATTTGTCGGGCCCCCAGGGTCCGCCGGATTGTCGGAATAGCCGCCCTCGGCCTTGAAGATGAAGGGGATGCAGGCGTCGAACCTTGCCGAACTTTGCTGATCGGATGGCTTCGCGGGGGCCGGCGCCTGCTTGGAGACGGGCGCTTGAGCCGGCGCCTGAGGCGGTGGAGCGATCTTGTCCTGTAACGCGCTTATGGTGGCGTTGGTGCGATCAGACTGCGCCGTTTGCAACGTCAGGTT
>DASXXT010000361.1:0-6068 GCA_036502965.1 Roseiarcus sp.
AGGCCGAGGCCGCGGCAATCGCCAATGGCACCGGCTACGGTCTCGTCGCCGGGATCTGGACGGCGGATGGGGGGCGGCAGATGCGGCTCGCCAAGGCGTTGCGCGCGGGGCAAGTGTTCATCAACAATTACGGCGCGGGCGGCGGCGTTGAGCTGCCGTTCGGAGGGGTCGGCAAATCGGGCCATGGGCGGGAAAAGGGTTTCGAAGCGCTGTACGGTTTCTCGGCGTTGAAGACGATCGCGGCGTGGCACGGCTGAGGCGTCGCGCACATTGGGGGATCTAGCATGGCCACATACGCCCGCTTCGCTTGGCTGATCGCTTTTGCGGCGACGGGCTGCGCGACGCCGCCCGCGGTCAAGCGCGACTATCTTGATGCGACGGCGTGGCGCGGGTCGGCCCTGACCGTCGTTGGCCGCCAAATGGTTGTCGACGCGGCCGCTGGCGCTGCGCCGCAAACGGTGACGCTGATCGACGTCAATGCGCGGGCGGAGGTGGCGGCCGACGCGGAACGGCGGGCGCGCATTCTCGATCGGCGGGTGGCAAACGTGCAGGCAGAACTGCGCCGCAACGGAATTGCGCCCGTCGCTATCGGTGAATGGCCCGGGCCGGCCCCGGGCGGCATCCAGACGTTTCCCCCCGGCGAATTGCAGGCGAAACAAATGGTCGTCATCGTCCATTACTGATGGCCGGCATGCGCGGCCGCGCATGCCATGTTAAGGTGTGATGCGACTGGGTCGGTTGACGTCGTCATTGCGAGCGCAGCGAAGCAATCCAGGGGAACGCCGGGCGGCTTACGATCTCCTAGATCGCCACATCGCGATAGCCCGTCGAAAGACGGGCGTCTTTCGACGCCCTATGGCATCCTCGCGATGACGTGATTCTGGGGGAAGCGCGTGAATCCGGTCGTCGTCGTCCTGAACGGTCCGAATCTCAACCTGCTCGGCAAGCGCGAGCCGGAGATCTACGGCCACGAGACGCTTGCCGACGCCGAAACCGACTGCCGCCGCGTCGGGGACGAACTCGGGCTTTCGATCGAGTTTCATCATAGCAATCGCGAATACGAGATCATTGACTGGATTCACGGCGCCCGCGGGCGTGCGGCCGGCATCGTCATCAATCCCGCCGCCTTCACGCATACCTCGGTCGCCATCCTGGACGCGCTGAACGCCTTCGAAGGGCCGATCATCGAGGTGCATATTTCCAATGTGCACAAGCGCGAGGCTTTTCGGCATCATTCGTTTGTCTCAAGCGTCGCGGCGGGGGTGATCGTCGGCTGCGGAACGCAGGGCTATGCGTTCGCGCTTCAGCGGATCGCCAAGCTGATCGAGGCGCCGAGTCGCCCCTCGCCCCAAAGGGCGTCCTAGAGGACGCCCGTCTCTCGACGGACTATGGGGAGAGGGGTTTCGCGCTTTCGCCTCAATTCACCATGGCGAGCGCGAAGCCGTCCCAGCCCTTCGCGCCGACAGTCTGGATTGCGGTCGCGCTCAGACGCGGCTCGCGCGCCATCAGCTCGAACATGCGGCGCCCGCCGACAACGCCCGGGTCTCTCCTCGCCGCGTCGATCACCTCGCCCTCCCGCACCACATTGTCGACCACGATTTGCGGCTCCTGGGCGAGAGAGACGCAAGGCCCATTCGAGATACGCCGCATTATTGGTCTTGTCGGCGTCGATGAAGATGAAGTCGAACGGGCCCAACCCCTCGGCCTCGATGTTGGGCAGGGTTTCCAACGCCGCGCCGACTCTGATCTCGACCTTGCTGGCAAGTCCGGCACGGGCGACGTTCCGGCGCGCGACGTCAGCGTGCTTGGCGTTCCGCTCGAGACTTATGAGCCGGCCGTCGTCAGGCAAGGCGCGCGCCAGCCAGATGGTCGAATAGCCGCCGAGCGTGCCGATCTCGAGCGCTTTGCGCGCGCCTGACATGCGCGCCAGGAGATGGAGTAGCTTGCCCTGCGGCGCTGAGACGTCGATCGACGGCAGCCCGGCCGCGGCGTTGGCCTCGAGCGCCTCCTCGAGCGCAGGGTCTGAACCGATCAGGGTCTGGGCAAAATAGGAATCGACCTCCCTCCACCGGCGCTCATTCGTCAACTGTCGTCCTCCGAGTTGATGAGCTCACGAATTTGGCGCACGTCGTCCTCTTCGGCCCTCAAGGTTCTTCCTTCCCAGCCACGCCCGCCTCCGCGAAGGTCGCCATGCCGTTGTGGCAGGCGACTGCCGCTTTGACGACGCCAACCGCCAGGGCGGCGCCCGAACCCTCGCCGAGCCGCATCCCGAGATCGAGCAGGGGCGTCTTGCCGATCAGCTTCAAAGCGTGCCGATGCGCGCGCTCGGCTGAGAGGTGGGCGGCGAGGCAATGGTCGAGAGCGGCGTCGTCGAGGGCCAGCAGCACGGCCGCCGCCGAGCACACCACGAAGCCGTCGAGCAGCACCGGCGTGCGGCGTAGGCGCGCGGCGAGGATCGCGCCTGCGATTGCTGCGGTTTCGCGCCCGCCAAGGCGCGCCAGAACCTGGAGCGGATCGTCCAGATAGGGCTTATGACGCGCGACTGCGGCCCGCACGGCGTCGGCCTTGCGCCTCAGGCCCTCGTCGTCGACGCCGGTCCCCCGGCCGACCCAATCCTCCGCCTGCCAGCCATGGAGCGCATGATAGATGGCTGCGGCCGCCGTGGTATTGCCAATGCCCATCTCGCCGAGCACAAGCAAATCGGGCTCGGAGGCGAGCGCCTCCATGCCGAAGGCCATGGTAGCCGCGCAGGCCTTCTCGTCGAGCGCCGGCTCCTGGGTGATATCCCCGGTCGGTTTCTCCAGCGCCAGCTCGTACACTTTGAGAGACAGATCGAAGGCCTTGCAGATCTGGTTGATCGCGGCCCCGCCAGCCTGGAAATTCGCCACCATCGCCTGCGTAACCGACGCTGGATAGGCGGAGACGCCCTGCGCGACGACGCCATGATTGCCGGCGAAGACCGCGACCAGCGGCCGATCGACATGCGGCCGCGCCGATCCCTGCCAGGCCGCCATCCACTCGGAAATCTCCTCGAGCCGCCCGAGCGAGCCCGCGGGCTTGGTCAGTTGACCCTCGCGCTCGCGAGCCGCCGCGCGCGCGGCCTCGTCGGCTTTTGGCATTTTGCGCATGAGATCGCGGATGTCGTCGAAGGGGCGAGTAGCAGTCACGGTGTTCTCCAGGAGGACCGAGCCGCTATAGTCGATATTACGCCGCAGTGGAAAAGGTTGATTGGGCGAAGCGTGCGCTTCGGCGAACGGCTATTCGCCAACCAGGGGTTTCACGAAGGCATGGTCGCCCGCCCGGCAATGTCGAGCGGGTTTGCGCGAGGCCGGCTTCAGGATTGAAGGCACGGATGTTATGCTGCCCGGGATTACGATGCTGACCAGGGCGAGCAAGCCTGCTTGAGTGAAATGGGCCGTCGAAAACGCCTTCCTTTCGACGGCCCGTCGAAAATAACGATGCCTACCGCCGCCTCGGTTCGTGTGTATCGGGTGTCTTGGCGGTAGAGTTTCCCCTTCTATTTGTAACCGTCGGGATCACTCATACATTTTTTCCACTCGGCCTTATGCGTGGCTCCCGTCAAATTCTTGGGAAGAATCTTGCTTTGACATTGCGCACGCTGTTGGCCCAGCATGACGTTGCCTCTGCCGCAGGTCGTACAAGCCTGACTTGCATTCACAATGAACATTACCGCTGCAATTGCGATCGATATTCGTAACATGAAAATTCTCCTTCTCGGAGTTGCTACGTTCCCCATCGTAATTATGTGCTGATTCCCTGTCAACTCGAATTTGACGGCGCAACCGGGTTTATCCCCGCCCTACTTTGGCAACTCGAGCATTGCCCCGCAACGCGGGAATTGCGCCACGAAATCCGGGTGAGCCGAGCCGAACCCGCTCGGTCCGCCTACTTCATCTGCTCCAGGAGATGCGCGGCGCTGGAAATGTCTGCGTCGCCGGGCTTCGGCTCGATGTTCAGCTGTTTGACCACCCCGTCCTCCACCAGCATCGCATAGCGCTTGGAGCGGACGCCCAAGCCCCCGGCGGACGCGTCAAATTCGAGGCCAAGAGCCTTGGCGAAGTCGCCACCGCCGTCCGCGAGGAAATCGATATGGCCCTTGGCGCCGGTCGCGTCCGACCAGGCCGAAAGCACGAAATGGTCGTTGACCGCGGTCATGGCGATCGCGTCGACGCCCTTGGCTTTGAACGCCGCCTCGCTGACGATGAAGCCGGGCAGGTGGTTCTTGTGGCAGGTCGGGGTGAAGGCGCCCGGCAGGCCGAACAGCACGACTTTTTTGCCGGCGAAGTAATCCTTCGTCTCCACCGGCTTTGGCCCGTCAGGGGTCACCAGACGCACGGTGACGTTGGGCAGGCGATCGCCGACTTTGATGGTCATGGAGCGGAGTCCTCGGTTGCAAGGCGGGCGCGCCGCGGACGCAGGCGCGGCCCAGAGACTAGACGATCGGCGCTTCGCCCGTAAAGCGGGCCTGACGCCACGAGGGGATTCGTCAACAGCGGGCGCCTAGGTTTTCGGCGCGGCTTGAATCGTCGTCTCCATCGGCCCCGCGCCGCCGGTCAGCGTGAGCCTGAGCGCAACCGGAAGGGCGGCGTCTTTCGGTTTGTCGCCGATTGTCAGCGTGAAGCAATCGCGGCCTCCGTCGGCAGGCGCGGGCGCCGTCTTCAGCCACCAGCCCTCCGGCGCCTCGACGAACAGGTCGCGCGGGGGGCCGTCTTCATGGGCTGAGCAGAGGCGCCAGCTATCCGCACTAAGCGCCTCAAGCGCGCCGAAATCCTTCGGCGCAACGGCGCGCGGCACCGCCGCAAGAGCGGCGTCGATCGCGCCCGCATGAGGCGAGCCCGGAGCGGACGGAAGCTTGAGCTCGAGATGCGCTTTGGCCGGCAGGCACACTTTCTCGCACACCGCGAAATCAGCGTTGAGCTTGAGCGTCGCCGGCTTCGTTGGGTCACGAGGCTTGACCCGCAGGGGGATGACAACCCCGCCATCGTAGCCGAACGCCTCGCCGCCGTCGGCCTCTTTGATACGCTTCGGCGCGGGAAACTCGGGTTCGACGCTCGCGACATTGTCGGAAGCGGAAAAGTCCAGCGTCGGCGGCAGGCCAGCGTCGCCGGGATCGCGCCAGTAGGTGATCGCGCCCGGCGCGAGAGCGATCTCGAACCCGGCGAGATCGCCGCCGCCCGCGATGAGGCGCGCCTGAGACTTCGCGGCGAGCGCCCAATCGGTCGAGAACGAATCGACGGCGAACGCGGGCGCGCCGGAAAGGACAAGCGAAAGCGCGGCGCCGAACGCGGCTCCAATCGGCAGGCCTCCCCCGGCCGCGCGAAGCCTCTTATTTAACCGCTCTGTGCTCATCTCCTCTGCCTATACCATGCCATGAATTTCAACTAGCATCGACGTGGCTCGCGCAAGCGCGACTTAAGAGGCGATCATGAGACGGGCGGATCCGCCGCCGCCGACCAGTCTGGAAGGACAGTTCCTGATTGCGATGCCGTCGCTTCGGGAAGGTCCGTTCGCGCGCTCCGTCGTCTATATGTGCGCCCATCGCGAAGACGGCGCCATGGGCATCGTCATCAACCACCGGGCGGAGGAGATCGATTTCGGCCAACTTCTGGCGCAGCTCGACATCGTGCCAGAAACTGAGGCAATCCGCCTGCCGCCGAGCGCCCAAGCTGTACGCGTGTTGCGGGGCGGGCCAGTCGAGACGGGACGCGGCTTCGTTCTGCATTCGAGCGACTACGACGTCAATGATTCGACGGTCAAGATCGGCGATGTCTGCCTGACCGCCACGCTCGATATCCTGCGCGCAATCGCCGAGGGGACAGGCCCATCGCAGGCCGTGCTCGCGCTTGGCTACGCCGGCTGGGCCTCGGGGCAGCTCGAGAACGAGATCCTCGCCAACGGCTGGCTTACCTGCCCCGCCGACGCCGGCCTCATCTTCGACCCCGATTTCGACCGCAAATACGATCGCGCCCTGGCCATCCTCGGCGTCGACGAAGGGATGCTGTCCTCCGACGCAGGCCACGCCTGAGGGCCTTCATCCGGCCCATACG
>DASXXT010000362.1:0-11395 GCA_036502965.1 Roseiarcus sp.
GATCGGGAATCCAGAGCGCCGTCAACCGCGGTTGGAATGGCTGGATTCCCGGTCAGACCTCGCTTCTCACCGGGAACGACAGGGACCAATCACCGGGGTTTCGTATGAGGCGTCAGCCTTCGAAAGCAACGAGCGTCCAGATGAACAGTTCAGCGAAGCGTTATACTGGCGGATGCCTTTGCGGGGCTTTGCGCTATGAGGCTTTCGGCGAGCCGATCGGCTCCGGCCATTGCTACTGCGGCGATTGCCGCCGGGCGTCGGGTTCGGGCTTCATTCCGTTCATGGGCTTCAAGGCGGACGCAGTGCGCTTCACCGGCGAAGCGCGTGAGTTCCGATCGAAGGCGGCGCATGGCGGCGACGCGGTCCGAAACCGCTGCGCCCAATGCATGAGCCTGGTGTTCGGCGGCGAGATCGGCAAGTCCGACTCGTACACGCTCTATGCCGGCTCGCTGGACGATCCGTCCGCCTTCCATCCGACGATCGCCATCTTCGCCGAGGGCCCTCCGGCCTGGGCGATCATCCCGCCCGGCCTCAAGGTTTTCGACCGCATGCCGGACTAGAGGCAAAGCCCAATCGTCCGTTGCGGCGGCGCCCGGTTGGGCGGATACCGCCCTTCCTTGACGATACTCATAGGTCCGGAGTCCGCCTTAAACGGACTTTGCCATTTCCGCGTCAGACCACCCTAAATAGAGAGAGGTCCCTGGCAGTCGGCTGACTCGTTGAGAGGGCCGCTACGCGCCAATGACCCGCGGAGCCCGTCCGTTGTCGCGCTGAAGCGCGATACGCCCCCCGCAAGTGCGTCCGCCTTGGAGCGCCGCGGCAACTCCGCTGTCCAGATCCAAGCGGACCTAACCGAAGCCACGGCCGCAGTGCGACGTCTCGGGCCCGTTTCATTGGTGGCGCCGGAGGTCGGTTGGGTGAGCTACCCCGTGCGTGTGAGCATCGGCGCGCAGGCCCAACTCGCGTCTGAATACCGAGGATACACTATCCTGGTCAAGACGTCCGTTGATCCTACTGGTGTCATAAGTATAGCTAGGTGTCATAATAAGTAAGCTAATCTGAGTTAACGTAGCTGGTTGGCGCGAGTATCACATTCGCTAGAAGGGGAAAAGGAACAGTCTGATGAGGATGCTCGTAACGTCAGCCGGGGCGGCGCTCGCCCTCGGCCTTTCAATTGGTGCATCTTATGCGGTTCCGATACCGACATCTGGCGATCCATTTCCGTCCGGCTCCGAACTGCTTGAGACACGTGCGCCAGCCCCGTTTCCGTTCGGCTTAAACAGCGGTTGCATTTCGGTCTTTAGCTCGCACACCCTCGACACCACTGCGGAGGGCGAGACCTTCACCTATGACAATGTCGTGAGGACATTCGCGTTCACACAGAACGGTAAGGTCACCTACTACACTTTCACCGGCGGTGTCGTGCAGGCGGAGATCGTCGGTCGCTCGAGCCTCGACGAGACGGGCACGTTCGACATCAAGCTTCTGAAGGCCAACTGGACGGGGACCATCGGAGGCCAGACCCTCGATTTTAGGCTCGATCCGACGATGCCGTCAGGGGGGACGATCACGTTTACAACAGCGGCCGACAACTCGCTGCTCGTTGATTACAAATATGAGCATGTATAATCAGTCTGGCCCGCCGGGCAACCTTCAGGACACGCCGGTTACAATGGCGGTCCCGAGGATCGGCGGCGGCCCGCCCGTCGTCCCGGTCCCTGAGGCGCCGACATGGGCGATGATGCTGGTTGGCTTTGCCGGTCTCGGCTTAGCCTGTCGCCGCAAGGTGGCCGGCGCAATCCGGCTCGTCTGAGCTCCAAACGTCTGAGGTCCGGCCAAGCAAGACCGCAGGCGGCGGCGCTTGGGCGTCGAGACGACTTCGGCGCCAGCAGGTCTGCCGGCGCCGATCCCAGGTGAGAAGCCCAGCAAGGTGCGATCTCGACCAGCTACGCTCCTAAAACGGCGCCCAATCGTGCCCCTTCCAGTACCCACGTCCGGGATGTTCACGCCAAACGTGGTGCTCGCCTTCCTTCCAGCGCCAATCGTCCGGATGGATGATCACGCCGGCGGCAGGCGGATAGGCGTAATCCTCGTGGACATGCCAGCAATCGCCATCTTCGTTGCAGACGACCCGCGCGGATGCGCTTAGCGAAGAGAACGCCAACAGCGACAGCGTCGCGGCGGGTATGACTGCGAGTTTCGTGGCAGTGTTCATCGCATTTTCTCCGTTACAAACAACGCTGTAAGAACGCGACAGGCATTGGAAAGTTCCCGCGTCGTTTCGATGTAAAAATCCGGTCAGGCAGTTCGAGGCGAAGACCCAATATGGAACCGAGAAGCCGCAACGCCGCCGGCGCGTTGGAAGCCGTCGCGCGGGTGGGCTGACCCTGGAGCAGCCGCAAGCAGGCAAGGAAGGCGTATCAAGCGGGCAAGGAAGTCATATCGAGGAAGTCGTATCAAGCTATCGAATGATGAAAGCCCTATCCACTTCCCAGCGACGCCAAAAATGGTGGACGACGGCGCCATCGCGATGTTGCCCGCCAGCAGCCGCAGCCAGCCAAGCCGCCGGCAGGCCTAGCAGGAGCGAGCAGGCGATCATGAACGTCAAAATCACTGTGCCCCGTCGAGCTTTGGCGATCGCATCCTTCGCCTGACTGATCGCTTGGTCGACGCGATGTTCGGCGTCAAGTTGAGGCAGGCCAGTCCGAGCCTGAACCAAACGAACCAGATAGGCGCGATCGTCCTGCTCCATTCCCTTGCGGCCAACGGCAGTTGTGATGATCCTCGCCGCTTGGGCTCGTATCTCGGAGTCGCTCCCGAGTTCGGTCGGCGAACGGTCTGAACGAAACAGCCGGTCAAGCTCAAACGCCAACAGAGGTTCGGCGGTCGCGGTGGTTGGGGCCGTCAGATCCGCTCGTCCGGCGACCATTCTCGAGGCCGAGACCGTTAGGAACGCCCCCATGAGGATTGCGAGACCCCAGACCAAAACGCCGTGAACTCCGTCCCGAAACTCGACTGCGTCGGGCGGCGCCGTGCTCCAAGCCTCTCGTAGGCTGCCGGCCAAGTATCCTCCGAGTCCAAAGGCGGCAAGCGACGTCAACAATAGCCACAGACCCCCAAGCAGGGCCAGCACTGAGGACGTATCCCGCCAGGTCGATGACGGCGAGGCGACCGCCAATCCCATACCCGATCCGAAAGAGAGCAGGACAAAGGAAACCGCGGCGGCTACGATTGCGCCAGCGAAGATCGGACTCCAATGCAGATACGCGGGGCCGACGATGCCAGGGTCAGCATCTATCAAACTATCGTCCGCCCCTTCGGTCACAATTCGCGGCGCCATCAGCGAAGTCCCAGGAAGGAGAGAATGAACATGATCACGACGACCAAACCAACGAGATAAATCAAGCCGTTCATCGTCGCCTCCGCGCGGTGGTTCCAATCGAGCTTAATCCGCTGGCGCGTAATAGGTTCCTCCTCGTCCTTGTTTTGTCACCTTCATTACCGGCATAAGGCGAACCCCGCTCATGATCCCAATGATCAGTTTCAGGATCCGATGATCAGTTTCAGGGCGATCGTCCACATCGTGACCGGACGAGCGCCTCCAGGGCGCGCCAGGAAGATGGGCTCGTGAAAACGGCCGCAACCATTTCGCGCCGTAACCAAGCGAGAAGAAGAGGAGGAAACGAACCGGTCATCGCGCCATGCACGAATGGCTCCTTTCCGCGAACGGCGAACGGCGAGCAAGCCAAGGCCCGCGAAGCCAACGAGCATCATCGCCCAGGTCGAGACCTCAGGGACGGCGGTCAGCGCGTCGACGGCGAATTCCGCCGCCAGCAGATGGCCCGCAGCGGTCGGGTGAACATCATCCCAAAAAAGAAACTCGTTCTGGTCGTCCGGGTTCGGTGAGCAAAGCGTGCCTGAGGAAGGATCGGTGAAATTGCCAGTCCAGCACGGAGCGGTCACATTGTGAAGCCAAACTCGGACGGATTGGCTTTGATCTCGCCGAGCAAATCGTAGGTGTCCAACGTAAAGACCTTCAGTCCACCGCTCTCGAGCGACGCGAGACCCTTAAGCACCTCAGCGTTGAACGATTCCGCCAAGCCGCTCGCCAGACTCTGAAGCGCCGTGCCGTCGAAGCGCGGGGTCAGCCCGAGGTTCGGCGCTTCGTAGAACAGCAACGAGCGCGCTCCGAGGCCAAATAAGGCCTTGACCGAATCAATCGTGTTGGCCTCGGCCTGGGCGACTACCGTCTTAACTTCGGGCAGCGAGATCTTGCCTCCGACGAATTCCCCCAACGCGTTCATGATGTCATTGGCGCCAATGTCGAGCGTATAGAGCGCACCTTTGACTGGAACAGGGTTTAGAAGATCGTACGCGGCGATCTGGTCGGGAAGATCGATGTGGATCGGGCTCGAAGGGTTTGGCGGGTTGATGTCGGTGGTCCCAGTCTGCGCGCCGCCGAAGGCGTAATTGGTTCCATCAATAGACGTGAGAAATGGCTTCATCGGGCCAAGGCCCAGCATTTGCGACAGGTCTTCCACCCAGGTCGGACCGTTGCTGAAATGGCCACCGACGTAAGGCGGGACGGGCCCCTCGCCTCCGTCTTCGGAGAAAAGGTTCCCAGCGTCCGAAAGGCTGTCGCCGAACGCAAAAATGCTCGTATAGGCGGCGGCCGCGGGCGTGCAAGCGACCCCAAGAGAGACCGCGAAAGCCGCCAGACGCATTTTCTTGTACATAGGCCGTCCTCCCAGTGCGATTAGAGGGCTATCATCACCCTGTCCGGACGGACAAGAGGCACGATCGCGTCGGCGTCGAGCGCAGGGATAGCATCGACACTCTGGCCGCCGTCATGTAAGCACTTCTTACATGAGTTGGCGGAAGGACGAGCCTGGCGAGCGCGATGCGCCGCGCGGCTATCATCACGGCAATTTGCGCGAGGCGCTGATCCGCGCCGCGCTGGAGCTGATCGCCAGGAAAGGAACGGCGGGGTTCACCTTCGCAGAGGCCGCCCGCTTCGCCGGGGTCAGCCCGGCGGCGCCATATCGGCATTTTCGCGACCGCGATGAGCTGATGGCGAGCGTGGCGCTGCGGGGCTTCGAGCAGTTCGAGGCGGCGTTGGCGCGCGCATGGGATGGCGGACGCCCCGATGCATTCGTTGCATTGGATCGGCTCGGCAAGGCCTATCTCGACTTCGCTCGCGCTGAGCCCGCCTTCTACTCGGCGATGTTCGAGGCGGGCGTTCCGGCCGGAGCAAATCCCCCGCTGCGAGAAGCCGGTGAACGCGCTTTCGTCGTCTTGCGCAGCGCGGCTGACGCGATCTGCGCGACAATGCCCGCGGCAGGCCGCCCGCCGGCCCTGATGGTCGCGCTCCACATCTGGACCATGGCGCATGGCGTCGCTTCGCTATTCGGACGCGCCGACGGCGCGCAACGGACGCTGCCGATGTCGCCAGCGGAACTCCTGGAGGCCCAAGTGCTGGTCTATTTGCGAGGGCTTGGGGTCAACGCGGCGCGGCCGTGACATCGCAGGCTGGCGCGACCCAAATCGCAGCCTCAACCCAAAAGAGGGACTTGACAGGCGCTCCGATCAAGAAGTAAATGTTCATTACATTTACACGTGAGGACGCGCCATGCCAATCATTCTTACGGTCCTTGGGTTTCTGTGGTGGTGGCCGATAGGACTGCTGCTTCTCGGGCTCTTTCTCGGACGGGGAAAGTTCGGCTGCTGGCGTCACCTATCTTACGCAGGTGAGGCGCCGATGTTCGAAGGGGATCACGGTCGGGATCGCTGGGAACACAAGATGACCCGCTTGCAAGAAAAAATGGAAAAAGTGCGCGGCCGGATGGACCGGGTGAGGGGCGGCGACTGGTTCGGTCCGACGACGAGCGGGAACCGTGCCTTTGACGACTATCGCGAGGAGACGCTGAAGCGCCTCGAAGAGGAGCAGCGGGAGTTCAAGGATTTCCTTGCGCGGCTGCGCTTCGCCAGGGATCGCGCCGAGTTCGATCAGTTCATGGCTGAGCGGCGGGGGCGCCCCTTTGAGCCGAATTCGCAAGCTGAGCCGCCGGCTGAACCGCGCGGCTGACCTTCGCCGCGCTCGGGCGGCTCCTTAGCTCCGTTGCCCAGCGGGCCCCTATTGTATCCGGGCTCGCTGGACGACCCTGCTTCCATCCGACATTCGCCATTTTCACCACGCCGGGCGACCATCCCGGCCTGACTTCCCGGCTTCAAGGTTTTCGGCCGGATGCCGCGTTAGGGCCAAAACCAACGGCGCTTGCGTGGAGCGCGTCAGACGCGTCCGAAGCAGAGTGGCCCCGTTCCGCCTGCCGGCCACGATCGCGTTTGCCTCCACCCCCCTCGCTCGGCCCGTGCGCCCCGGACAAACGGTCCGGCGGTAGAACAGGTAATAAAACTCATGTACAAAGCGCAGCGCGGGTTTCAAAACGAACCGAAAGCCGCTGGAGGTCCAAATGGACGAAGTGCACCTAGTTTGGTTTGGCCTCATCGGGTTTATCGTGTTTATTGCCATTCTGGTGGTCGCGTTGAGTTCCCTCTCAGTCGGCCGGCGTAGGTGAGGACGTACGAGCGCGGCACCTTCTTGATTGCTGGGTCACCGGTCCCCGGCAGGTTTTTGCTGCTCGGCAGGCGATAGCGTGGCATCGGCGCCCGATATAGACCGCGCCGGCCCAATCTGATCGAGTTTTGACGTTGACGCCCGTGAAGCGACGTCGCCTCGCCTCCTCCCGCCGTTTCTGTATAGTGCCGGCGACCATCCGGAGTCGCTTGTGGCCGCTCATTTCTCGTATCGTTTCGCCAAGCGCGCGCGCTTGAAGGCGCTCGCCGCGCTGCTCGCGCTTGGTCTTGCGGCCTGCGGCCGCTATGGCCCGTTGGAGCCTCCCCCCGACCCCAATGCGCCGCCCAAACCAGCCAACGCGAACCCCACCAACATGAACGCCTTGTCCAAGCCATCGATCCCGCCAATCGTGTCGCCGAAGCAGCCGTTCTTCCTCGATTTCCTGCTGAAATAAGCCTACTCCCTGCGAATGCGTCCCTTCACCTATCGCAACAGCGCTCTTCACGCCGAGGACGTCGCTTTGGCGACGATCGCAGAAGCCGTCGGGACGCCGTTCTATTGCTATTCGAGCGCCGCGATTGAGGAGAGTTTCGTGGCGTTTCGGGACGCGTTCGCCGGCCAGAACATGGCTATTTTCTATGCAATGAAGGCCAATTCGAACCAGGCGGTGCTGACGACCCTCGTTCAACTCGGCGCAGGCATGGACGTGGTCAGCGAGGGGGAACTGAGACGGGCCCGGGCGGCGGGGGCGCCAGGGGAGATGATTATCTTCTCTGGAGTCGGCAAAACGCTAGCGGAGATGAACCTGGGCCTAGACGAGAAAATCTTTTGCTTCAACGTCGAGTCGGAGCCGGAATTGGAGGCGCTCTCGCGCGCGGCCTCGGCTCGCGGCGCCGTTGCGCCGATCGCCATCCGCGTCAATCCCGACGTCGATGCGCGCACCCACGCCAAGATCGCCACCGGCAAGTCGGAGAACAAGTTCGGCGTGCCGATCTCGCGCGCCCGCGACGTCTACGCCTACGCCCGCACGCTGCCGGGCTTGAGCGTCCACGGAGTCGACATGCATATCGGCTCGCAGATCACCGATCTTCAGCCGTTCGATGACGCATTCGCGCTGGTCGCCGAGTTTGTGCAGGCGCTGAGAGCCGACGGGCATGAGATCAAGCATGTTGATCTCGGCGGCGGCCTCGGCATTCCTTATCGCAACGACAACAAGCCGCCCCCCTCCCCGGAAGCCTACGCCAAGGTCGTCGCTCAGCGCACCGCAGCGCTCGGCTGCAAAGTGATCCTGGAGCCGGGCCGACTGATCGTCGGCAACGCGGGCGCTCTGGTCGCTTCGGTCATCTACCTGAAAAAGGGCGAGAACAAGCGTTTCATGATCGTCGATGCGGCGATGAACGATCTTGTCCGGCCGACGCTTTACGACGCACATCACGAGATCCTGCCGGTAAAAGAGCCGGAGCGGGGCGCTTATCCGGTGCGAAGCGACGTGGTCGGTCCAGTCTGCGAAAGCGGCGATTATCTCGCGCTTGACCGCGACCTGCCGGAACTCGCCGCGGGCGACCTCATCGCGGTGATGAGCGCCGGCGCTTACGGCGCCGTCCAGGCCGGCACCTACAACTCCCGGCTCCTCGTTCCCGAGGTGCTCGTGAAAGACGCAGATTATTCAGTTGTGAGGCCGAGGCGGACTTATGAGGAATTGATCGGGCTCGACACACTTCCGCCTTGGTTAAAGTGACGCTTACGACAACAGAAATCGGCGCGCGGAGTTGGTCACGCCCGCAGGCCTGAGACTTGCGCACAAGACAATCGCGCACAATCTGACTCACCAACGACGGATGACGGCATCGCGGTGAAGGATCCTGTGAAACCATCAACCGAGGGCGGGCGTCTCGCTGCACTCGCCCGCTTGGCCCGACGGGTGCTCATGGTCGAGCGCGTGTGGCCGCCGGTTGTCTTCGCGCTCGCCGTCGCCACCCTATTTCTCGCCGCTTCATGGGCGGGGGCCTGGCAATTCGCGCCACGGGCCATTCGCATCGCGGGCGTCGTGCTGTTCGCGCTTGGCGCGGGAGTCGCCCTCTCGCCGCTCATGCGATTGCGCCGTCCCGCGGTCCGCGACGTCCTGACCCGGCTCGATCGTGATGCAAAGACGCGCCACCGTCCCGCCTCCTCGCTTGCCGACTCTCTCGCCAACGACCGTGGCGATCCGGGCACGCAGGCCCTTTGGGCGGCCCATCGGGCGCGGCTTGAGCGCGAAGTCGACGCAATCCGCGTCTCCCCGCCCTCGCCGGGCATGGCTGAGCGGGACCCTTACGCGCTCCGTTTCGGCATTGCGATGCTCGCCTTTGCGGCGGCGGTGGTGGCGGGCCCCGCGATGTACGGCCGTCTCGCCGCAGCTTTCGACTGGCGCAGCGACGCGGCCGTCGCAACGGTGGCGGCGAGCCGCATCGACGCGTGGATCGACCCGCCGCCCTACGTCGGCCAGCCGCCTCTGGTCGTGAATTTCAAGACCGCCGATCCGCAGACGCTGAGCGTCCCAGAAGATTCGGTTCTGGTGGTGCGCGGCGATCCAACCATTGTCGAGACGCGTGTCGAGGGTGCGATTGCGCAGTCGGAGCAGAAGAACGAAACGCCGGCGAGCCCCGCGTCGGGCGAGAAATCCGCCACCGCGGCGAACGTCCCGCCCTCGAGCGCTGGGACTGCGAACGCTCCAACCGAAAAGCGATGGACGATCCATGGGCCCGGCAAGGCCACGATCTTGCGCGGCGGCCAACCTGAGGCGGTCGCGGTCCTCGCCGTCACCCCGGCCGGCGCTCCGACGATTGTTTCGACCGAGGATCCTCGCGCCAACCTCACCGGCACGCTGACACTCGCCTACAAGACCCAAGATCGGTTTGGGCTTGCCGGCGCCCGGGCGGACTTCGCCCGTCCCCACGAAGGCCCCGGTCCCGCGCCGCGTACGCTGGCCCCGCCGCCCCAGGCGGCCCTGCAACTGCCGCCGACCGCCAATGGCGTCGGCGACGGGCATACGACTGTCGACCTCTCGGAGCACCCTTGGGCGGGCGCCAAGGTGACGATGCAACTCAGCGCGGTCAGCATTTCGGGCAAGACCGGCGAGAGCGGGCCGATCGAAGTGACGCTGCCGCAGCGAGTATTCCACAACCCGCTCGCCCGAGCCCTCGTCGAGCAGCGCCGCAACCTCATCCTCGACCCGGACCACGCGCCAAAACAGGTCGAAACGGCGCTGACGGGCCTCTCGATCGCACCGGAATTGTTCGACACCCCAGCCAATATCTATCTGGGTCTCAAGCAGGCCAGGAGCTCGCTCGAGCACGCCCATAGCGACGCCGAACTGCTGGACGTCGCCGCCCTGCTTTGGGCGATGGCGCAGCAGCTCGAGAACGGCGACGCCTCGAAGGCCGAGCGCGACCTGCGCGCCGCTGAGCAGGCGCTACGCGAAGCGCTGCAGCGCGGCGCGAGCGACGAAGAAATCCGCAAGCTTATGCAGCAGCTGCGTGAGGCCGCCAATCGCTTCATGAGTGAGATGGCGCGCAACTCGAAGCCCGACAGCAACGCTCAGGACCAGAGCCTTCAGGCGCAAGATCTGGACAAGATGATGGACCAGATGGAGGAATCCGCGCGCAACGGCTCGCGCGAAGACGCTCAAGCCATGCTCGACCAGATGCAGGAGATGTTCGAGAACATGCGGAGCGCGCAGGAAGGCCAGGAAAGCCCAGCCGAACGCGAGATGCGCAAGCAGATCGGCGAGCTTGAGAAACTCCTTCGCGACCAGCAGGCTTTGCGCGACGACACATTCCGCAGCGACCAGAAGGATCGCGCACGCAAGCGGGCGCAGCGCGACCAATCGTCGCCGGGACAGCAGGACTTGCAGGGGCAACCGGACCAGGATGGTTCGAACCTTCCCGACCAGGGCGACAACGATTCCGGCCAGTCCGGCAAACAGGACCAGGACCAGGCCGACCAGGGTCAGTCGCCGCTCGGCGATCGCCAGCAGGAGCTGCGTGACCGTCTCGCCGAATTGCAGCGCAAGCTCAAGCGGTTGGGTATGAAGGGCGAGAAGGGTTTCGACGACGCGCAGGGCGACATGAAGGAGGCGGAAGGCGACATCAAGGGGGGCCAAGGCAAAGCGGGCAAGAGTGGGCAGAGTGGCAAGGGCGCGGCGGTCGACGCGCAGGGTCGAGCGCTCGACGCGCTGCGCGACGGCGCCCAGGGGCTGCAGAAGCAGATGCAGGGCCAAGGCCAGGGCAAGGGCAAGGGGCGTAACGGCAGGGGCAATTATGTCGCGCGCGGGTCCCGGCCCGGCGAAAGGCTCGGCGACGATCCGCTCGGCCGCGGAGCGGAAGGCGAGAAGGGCCGAGAGGACGGGCCGCTCAAGCAGTCAGCGGGCGCCGCCGAGCGCGCGCGCCGGGTCATGGAGGAGCTGCGCCGCCGCCTCGCCGATCCCGCCCGCCCGGTCGACGAGCGCGACTACCTCGAACGGCTGATGAAGCGGGAATGACAGCGGCGCGCTAGGCCAAGCGCCGACCGTGGGGTTGTGCGTTTTTGCGCGCGACGCAAGCTTTTCAGTCGCTTAGGCCTCCTTTTCTGCAACTGACGCGACAGCGCAGCGCCGATTGCGCGACGCATATCCCTGGTTCAGCACCGGCGGATTGCGCGGCTGGAAAAGACGCGCATAATGAACAAAAAAATAGGCCGCGTCGCCGTGCGGCCTTGGGCGGGAAACGCGATGGTCGAGCTCGAAGGCGTAGCCTCCGTGGCGGATGTGGCGCGCGTGCAGGCGCTCCGTCGTGGCGGCGAGCC
>DASXXT010000363.1:0-4185 GCA_036502965.1 Roseiarcus sp.
CGGCTGGGCTTCATTAGCCCCGACCAAGAATGCAAGGCGCAGGATCGGCCTGATAAAGGGGAATATCTGTTCGCTTGTATCGAACTTAGCGTAATAATTATGTATATTATATATGCGTATTCTAACTTGATCAGGACGTGCTGGTAAGATGCTTGTAATGTCCTTTTGTAGTAAAGACATTTATTTACGTTATCCCGTAGATTGCCTTACATATACTTTACAAGACTGAGGCAGATGAAAACTGAAGGGGATGAAGAGAGCCGGGACTTGCGGGCGACTCGGAAATGGCGCCGCAAGCCGTTGGAATCGCTAAAAACGGACTCGAAAATGGCGGGCGCCCGCGGCGTTTCCGGCGAGATCCCTTCTAGCCCTTCTCCGCGAAGGCCGACGTGATGTCGTTCATCGTCGGCAGATCGGCCAAGGCGTCAAACCGCCCGTTCTCGGCAATGTCTTTCGCCGCCCGTATGAACCCGCCCCAGGCGGCGCGCGCAAGCGATCCGCCGACGCTGATTCGTTTGACGCCGAGATCTTCAAGCTGGCGCCTGGTAAAGCCCGGCCAGCCGACAAGCACATTGACCGGCAGCTTTCCCGCAACCCGCACGACCTCGGCCACCTCCTCCGCCGTCCTGACCATCGGCACGTAAAGCACGTCGGCGCCGGCTTCCGCGTAAAGAGGAAGGCGCCGCAGCGCCTCGGCGAGCCCGCCAGCCTGGCGCAGGATCGCCTCGCTGCGCGCGGTGAGCAGGACCTTTTCGCCGCTGCCGCTGATCGCCGCGCGCGCCGCCCCCAGTCGGTCGACCGCTTCACTGACGCTGTAGAGGGGAGCGCCGGGATTGCCGGTATAGTCTTCGATCGAAAAGCCGGAGACGCCGGCGCCGACGCAAAGCCGCGCACTCTCTTGGACGCCGTCAGCGTCGCGGGCGAAGCCGGCCTCGAAATCGGCGTTGAGCGGCAGATCCGTCGCTTCGGCGAGGTCGCGGATGTGGCTCAGCGCATAAGCCCGGTCGACTGCGCCATCGCCCTTTCCGGCGGCGAAGGCCATGCCGGCGCTGGTGCTGGCGAGCGCCTGGAAGCCGAGCGAAGCGAGATATTTGGCCGAGCCAATATCGAACGGATTGGGAATCACAAAGCAGCCCGGCGCCGCATGCAGCTCGGCGAAGCGGGCGCGCTTTTCTGCGATCGTCTGCATCATCCATTCCCCTTCGGCATGAGCTCGGAGAGCTTCAGCTTCTGACGGCCCTCATCATCGAAATTCTCCGGCGCGAGCCAGGACTCGTACGCGGCCTTGCGCGCCGGCCACTCACTGTCGAGCATCGCGAACCAGGCAGTGTCTCGGTTGTGGCCCTTGACGATCATGTGCTGGCGGAAAATCCCCTCGAACGTGAAGCCGAAGCGCTCCGCCGCGCGACGTGACGGCGCGTTGAGGGCGTTGCACTTCCATTCATAGCGGCGATGGCCGAGTCCTTCGAAGACATAGGCCGCGAACAGATATTGCGCCTCAGTCGCGCCGGCCGTCCGCTGCATCTCTGGCGTATACATGATGTTGCCCACCTCGATGACTCGATTGGGCGGATCAATGCGCAGGAAGGTCTGGTAGCCGACCGCGCGGCCCGAGGCGTTGTCGATCACGGCGAAAAACAGCGGATCGGCCGAGCGAGCTTTGGCCTCGATGTTGCCGCGGAATTCGTCGCGGCTGCGGTAGGGCCCATCGAACAGATAGGTCCATACGGTTTCCCGCGCAGCGTCGCCGTTCGAACCTTCGTAAAGCGCGTCCGCGTGCGCTCTCGCGTCGAGGGGCACGAGCGTGACCCACCGCCCTTCGAGGGTGACTCGCTCCGGCCGCCTGGCGGGCTGCGAGTCAACGAGGGGACCGATGGGCAAGGTCGCCGATGGTCGCGTCATTTCCTCGTGACCTCACAGCGCGTCAATTTCGTCCTTCGTGACTTCGCGGCCGTCTGGACCGGCCGCTGCCACGGTCTCTCGTGCAAGCTCCTCTAACCGCTCGCGCAGAGGCTGTTTGGGTTCGCCAGCGCCGGGCTCAATGACCTTCGTCAATGATTGTCTCGCGGCACGCCCATGGTTTGAGCCAGCCGCTGGTATTGAATCGCCGGCTTCAGCACCATGCCCTCGTCAAACTGCGCCACCATCTCCCGCTGGATCTGCTGCCATGGCGTCTGGCTCTTGGGGAAGGCGAACCCGCCTTGCTGAGCCAGCGCGGCCCGGCGCTCGTTCAGCTCGGCCTCTGATATTAAAATGTTGGCGGTGCGCTTCTTCAGATCGATGCGCACCCGGTCGCCGGTCTTGACCAGCGCCAATCCCCCTCCCGCCGCCGCCTCCGGGGAAGCGTTGAGGATCGAGGGCGAACCGGAGGTGCCCGATTGCCGGCCGTCGCCGACGCAGGGAAGGGCGTGCACGCCCTTCTTTAGAAGCGCCGCGGGCGGTTGCATGTTCACCACTTCCGCACCGCCCGGATAGCCGATCGGCCCCGTGCCGCGTATGAACAGAATGCTGTGCTCGTCGATCTCGAGCTTCGGGTCGTCGATGCGATGGTGATAGTCCTCGGGGCCTTCGAACACGATCGCCCTGCCCTCGAACGCCTCCGGGTCTTTCGGGTTGGAGAGGAAGCGGGCGCGGAACTCCTCGTCGATTACGCTCGTCTTCATGATGGCGTCGTTGAACAGATTGCCGCTAAGGACAACGAATCCGGCGTTCTCTTTCAACGGCTTGTCGATCGGGGTGATGACGTCTGGATCGTCCGAATGGATCTTGGCGCAGTTTTCTCCCATCGTTTTGCCGTTGACGGTCAGCGCCTTCTCATGGATGAGCTTGCGTTTCATCAATTCGTTGACGACGGCCGGGATGCCGCCGGCGCGGTGATACTCTTCGCCAAGGTATTTGCCGGCGGGCTGCATGTTCACGAGCAGCGGCACCTTGTGCCCAATCGTCTCCCAATCCTCAATCGAGAGCGGCACGCCGATGTGGCGCGCGATGGCGTTGATGTGGATCGGCGCGTTGGTCGAGCCACCAATGGCGCTGTTGACGACAATCGTGTTCTCGAATGCCTCGCGCGTCAGGATGTCAGACGGCTTCAGGTCCTCCCACACCATTTCGACGATTCGCTGGCCAGTCCGATAGGCGATCTGGCCACGCTCGCGGTGGGGCGCAGGAATCGCCGCGCACCCGGGCAGGCTCATGCCGAGAGCCTCGGCGAGCGAGTTCATGGTCGAGGCCGTGCCCATCGTGTTGCAATGGCCGACCGAGGGCGCGGACGAGGTGACGATTTCCATGAATTGTTCGTAGTCGATCTTGCCTTCGGCAAGGTCGGCGCGCGCCTGCCAGACGACGGTGCCCGAGCCGCTGCGCTGCCCGTGATGCCAGCCGTTCAACATCGGTCCGCCGGAGAGAACGATCGCGGGAATGTTGACCGTCGCGGCGGCCATGATGCAGGCCGGCGTCGTCTTGTCGCAGCCGGTCGTGAGCACCACCCCATCGATAAAGTAGCCCATCAGGATTTCAACGAGGCCGAGATAGGCGAGATTGCGGTCAAGCGCGGCCGTCGGCCGCTTGCCGGTCTCTTGAATCGGGTGCACCGGAAATTCGAACGCCAGCCCCCCGGCCGCGGTGATTCCGTCGCGCACCCGCTTGGCGAGTTCGAGGTGATGGCGATTGCAGGGCGAAAGATCAGAGCCGGTCTGCGCAATGCCAATGATCGGCTTGCCCGAGCGCAGCTCGCCGGGCGTCAGACCAAAATTGAGGTAGCGCTCGAGATAAAGGGCCGTCATTCCCGGGTTGTCCGGGTTGTCGAACCAGAGCCGGGATCGCAACGCCCGCTTGGCGCCGCCCTTAGAGTCGCCATTCGATTTGGTCTTGGATTTATCGGCCATCGCTCGTTTGTCTCCCTAGCGTAGGTTCAAGCTCGTCGCGCCGGTGCTGTCATGCCAGTATGAACCAGGTCGCGGAGCGAATTCAATGTTTCGCTTGCGCGAGCCGGCTATGGGCCGTTAGCGCATCTGCGTGGGTAACGCCTCACGTCGCGAGCGGAGAGACGCCAAACAGCCAGAGGTGCAAGCCGCCGACAAGCAGCGCGTAAGCGACCACGCCGATGACGACCGCGCCGGCCGTGGCGGTGAGTTGCGGCTCGGGATAGACGACGCCGTCCCTGCGGTCGCGCCCATAGGAGCTTGC
>DASXXT010000364.1:0-6686 GCA_036502965.1 Roseiarcus sp.
GCAAGCTGCCGCGGCGCTGCATGAAACGCGCGCCAAACAGGTTTTGCCCTCGGCGCCCGTCAGGGACGTCGTGAAGTTTATCCTCAAGCCGCTCGGCCAGTTCGGCCCGCTGGCGGCGTCTCCGCCGCCGGCGCAGTAAGCGCGAGCAGTCGTCTTCCCATTCGACGGGCTGGGTGCGCGCTGAAAGCCATTCGACCTAGGCCCCGACGCTCCGGCTGAAGCCATAAGCCGAGTGGAGCGTCGAGCGCTTAAACACCTAGCTCTTCCCGAAGGTGGTTATGGGGTCGTCTTTTTCATTTGGTCGCCGCCTGTGGGTTGCGTTTCGGCCGTGGAAAGCGGGCTTGGCGCATATTTAAAATCAGGCGCGGCTTTCAGTTCATCCAAGGTCACGGTGAGGATCGCCTTGTCGGGATAGCCTTGGTTCGCTTCAGTAGCCGCCGGGTCTACTTCCTTCATCGGCGGCGGCTGTTGTCCGCTTGTCCCGGTCATTGGGGTCGGCTGATCAGTCGCTGGCGTTTTCCGGGGTTCCGTACGCCATTGCATCGCCGAGAAAGGCACTGCGACGTCCTTCTTTCCGAACCCGAGGAATCCGCCGACGCCGATAACAACGGTCTGGGCTGCGCCATTACGGTCCATCAGCAAGTCATCGATCTTTCCGATCTGCTTGTCATCCGGTCCATAAACGCCGACACCGATCAATTTCGGCGCGCGCCACTGCGTTTTTTCCTGGCTGGTCACGAAGTTGACGCCAGATGGCGCCTGGGCCTGTGCCGGCTGCTCCTTCGGAGCCGCAGCTTGTGCCGGCTGCTCCTTCGGAGCCGCTGGATTGTCCTCGCCGTATGCGCTGGACCCGATCAACGCGGTGCTGAACAAGGTTGCGTAAGCAAGTGTCTTAAGCATCTTCGCCTCCTTTTCGAGAAGCAAGGCGTCGAGCGTCAACCCTTCAATATTGCTCGGACACGCTCTCCCGCCGCTCCGCACGCCTCGCAGCGCGCGAAGGCTACTCGTTTGGCGCACTCGCTGGAGCGCCCACACAGTAACCGCCGACCGACAGAAATGTTCCCGTCGGGAAATTTCCCGTCTCCAGGTTGACCCCCTCGCATCGGTCACCACGGATGACATGGCCGCCCGGATGGGATAGGCGGCTCAACCGGACGAGGCTCAATGACCAGTTCAATACGAGATTGCTGGTTTTCTGGGAGATTCGATCGAAATGGTTGAATTTGGCCTTCGGTTCCTTAAAGGGCCTTGGGCGACCGCGGCGCTTGTCTGTCTTGCGGCGTTCGTCGTTCTGTTCGCGCTCGCCGGTCAAACGATCAACGCCCTGTTCGTCTATACCGCGCCGAAATGAAGCGCAGCGCCTCGCTTGATTTCCTGCGCGGAGGGGCGGCGTTCGCGGTCGCGATTCCTCATTATCTGACGGCCAACGGGCCATTTCAGCCGTTCACGGAAGCGTTCGCTATCGCCGGCGTCGAGATCTTCTTCGTACTCAGTGGCTTTGTGCTCGCGCCGCAGATCGTCGATTGGGTGGTGGGCAAGCCGTGGCGCAATCTCGGCGTTTTTCTCGTCCGGCGCTGGATGCGCACCATCCCGCCTTATGTCGTCGCGCTGGTCGTCATTGCGGCGCTGACCGGCAACCTGATGACCGCCGATTTGCTGCGCTATCTGTTCTATGCCGAGAACCTCTTTTCCTCCGCCAACCACGTCGATTTCTATCCCGTCGCCTGGAGCCTGGCGGTCGAGGAATGGTTCTATGTGTTGTTTGCTCCCGCCCTGTTCCTGGTGGCAAGGTTGCTCGGAAGACGCGACCGGCGGCTCGAGGCGACCTTCGCGGTTCTTGTCATTCTCGTCGTGGCGGCGCTGCGGTTCTCGATCGCGCCCCACGACTGGGACTTGAACGTCCGACGGGTCACGCTGTTTCGCATCGACTCCATCGTCTGGGGCTTTTTGCTTTATCTCGCGCTCGAGCGTCGTCCGCCGATTGGGCTGGACGCCGCCTCAGGCCGATTCCGGCTGGGCACGTTGCTCGCGCTGCTTGCGGTTGCGATCCCGGCCGAACTCGGCGTCGCGATCCTGGCTGTCGGCGGCGACCTTTCGGCTCAGCGGGCGTTTCCTTACGTCTCGGCGGCGTTCGGCATGATCGCGGTTGGGGCCGTCTGGCGGGCGGAGGGCCTTTTCCGCAACCGCGTCGTCAGGGGCGCCAGCTTTTATCTCGGCCGTATCTCGTACTCGGTTTATCTCTTCCATCTCATCATCATCATGGCGGTGAAGCCGATGATGGCAGCAGCGCCGCTTGTCCTGCAGCTCGCAGTCTACGTGCTCGCGATCCTCGCGCTCTCAACGATCTTCTTTGCCGGATTCGAGCGGCCGATCCTGGCGGCCCGGCCCTATTACGGCGGCGCGCGGCGCGCAGGTGCGGGGATCGCGGCGCCGCAAGGCGGACCTCGCCGCTTTCGCCCGTCGTTGCTGGCCATTGCGCTTGGCCTCGCGGCGCTTGCCGCCGGCGTGCTCGCCCGCAACGCCTTCATGGCCGACAATCCCTATGCGTTCTATCCGCTCTTGGCCGCGACGGCGGTTCTCATCTTGGCGCTTGCGGAGACGGCGCGTCCACATGGGACCGGCGCGGTCGCTGCGGCGGCGCGCGCCTTCCTCCTGTTCGCGCTCGCGCTGCCTTTCGCCGACGCTCTCTACCGCAGCTCGACCGGATTGCCGTTGGTCGCCACGACCGCCGAGCCGACCTATTCCTATCGCGCCGCGCACGCCAATCCGACCGCCTTCGCAACCTGGTGGTTCTATTATCTCAGCGAGTGGATCCGAGACGACGGGATAAGGGCGGCGATCGATGCGCCGGACCCGCAAAAGAAACTGCCCTTCGTCCTGGTTCCGGACAGCTCTGGCCGTATGTTCGACACCACAATCCGCATCAACAATCTCGGCTTTCGCGGTCCGGACTTACCGCGCGACAAGGGCGACGCATTCCGCATCGTCGCGCTCGGCGAGTCGCAGACCTTCGGGCCCACGCTGCGCGATGGCGAGAAGCCCTGGCCCGAATTGCTGCAAGACCTGTTCGACCAGCACGCCTCGTGCGGCCGCAAAATCGAGGTCGTCAATGCCGGAACCGAGGCCTATACGCTCGAAAACAATCTTGAGCGTATGCGGCGCGATATCCTGCCGCTCAAGCCGGATCTGATCCTCAGCACGCACGGAATGAATGGCTTTTTGCAGGGCGGGCTCAGGCGCGTTCCGGAGCCTAACGAGCCCGGCGTCAGGCCCCGGGCTTCGGCGCTCATCGGCCGCGCCGTGCTGACGGTCGAGCGCAAGGCGCACGATTGGCGCGATCGGAATTCAGCTCAAGCGAGCGCGGTCGCGCTCGCGCCGATGTCCGACGATGAGCTGATGAAGAGCCGATACGCCGGTGACTATCGCAAGCTGATCGCGCTCGCTCGCGACAACGGCGCGGATATCGCGCTCGCCGATTCAACCATGGCGGTCAACGAACAGAGTCCGCGCGAGGTCAAGGACTTCTATGGCGCGGTGTTCAAGCCGATCGACGACATCATCGCCGCCAACGCCGCGCACAACCGCATGGTCAAGCTCATCGCCCGCGAGGCGGGCGCGCCGCTCATCGACATGGCCGCCGGCGTCGATGGCATATGGGACGACGACCTCTATCTCGACATCGTCCACTTCACTGAACGGGCCAACGAACGGGTGGCCGGCCTCATGTTCCGGGCGCTGATCCCGATAGTGGCGGAGCGTGACGGGCTGCGCTGCGAACTGCGCTAACTGGAGCAGCGAGGGGTGCCGGGCGGGAAGCGCGCCGATTAAGGCTCCGCCTTGTTATCGCGATCCATTTGTCGCTGAGCCGGGTCTGTCCGGGGGCGCACGTCGGAATAGTCATGTTTATTCTCGGCCAGCGAAAGGTCGTAGGCCGCCTGCAAGTTCAGCCAAAATCGCGGATCGACGTCAAAAAATCTGCCAAGACGAATGGCGGTGTCGGCGGACACGTCCCGCCTTTGTCGGATGATGTCAGTGATGCGGTTTGCGGGCACACCGACTGCTTGCCCGAGCGCGCGCGCCGAGAGGCCCAAAGGCTTCAGATATTCCTCGACGAGAACTTCGCCGGGATGCGTGCGCTGTCGCGGCATAACCCGCTCCTTCAATGATAGTCTACAACTTCAACACGATCGGGCCCTGCTTCGGTCCAAACGAAGCAGACGCGCCACTGGTCGTTGACGCGAATGCTAAATTGTCCCGCCCGGTCGGCCCTGAGCGCCTCGAGCCGGTTGCCGGGCGGCGAGCGTAACGCCGCTAGCGTTGGCGCTGCGTCCAGCATATCGAGCTTACGCGCGATCACCTTCGATAGGACGCGCCATGGAGCTGGGCAGACGCCTTGCCGGAAAAACCGTTCGGTTTTGGCGTCCGCAAAGCCGATGATCACCCGTGTAGTATACGATACGTATTACATAGCGTCAACAACATAGGACCGCACTTGGCGCGCCGGTTCAACCAAGCTGCGACCCCCTATGAGGTTTGAACGCCTCAGCCGTGCGCGCTAGGGTCCGCGCTTTGCGAGATCGGACCCTTCGTGTCGCAAACCGAAATCGACGCCATTCGCGCTCTTCTCAGCGCCAAGCCGCGGCCAGTGGGCTGGGAGGAGCGGCGGCGCCGGATCGAGGAGGTCGGGGCGGTCTGGCCGGTCGCTGACGACGTCAAGCTCGAGCCGGTCGATCTCGACGGGGTCCAGGGCGAATGGTCGATCGTTCCTGGCGCTGACGCCTCCCGTGTGCTGATGTACTTTCATGGCGGAGGCTATTGCTCGGGTTCGATTGTAAGCCACCGCCGAATGGTGACCGAGGCCGGACGGGCAGGGGGCTTTCGCACGTTGGCCGTCGCTTATCGCCTTGCCCCCGAGCACCCCTTCCCGGCCGCGCGCGACGACGCGCTGACCGTCTGGCGGCGCCTGCGTAGCGAAGGCTACCCAGCCAAACAAATTGCTGTAGCCGGCGACAGCGCGGGCGGGAATTTGACGCTTGCTCTGGTCGGGGAGCTTAAACGGGTGGGTGAGGACCTGCCTGGCTGTCTCTGGCTGGTCTCGCCGTGGATCGATCTCACGATGTCGGGGGCGACGCTCGGGAGCAAAAGCGCCGTCGATCCGCTCATTCACAAGGAGTACCTGGAGGAGCTGGCCAAGGCCTATGCGCCGGCGGACATGGACCGGAAGGACCCGTGCCTGTCGCCTCTGTACGCGGACCTCAAAGGTCTGCCCCCGACTTTGATTCAGGTCGGCTCGACCGAGACCTTGCTCGATGACGCTGTGCGCCTCGCCGCCGCCGCCGGCGAGGCCGACCTCTGCGCGACCCTCGAAATCTGGCCGCATATGATCCATGCGTGGCCGCTCTGGAACGCGCGGCTCGAGCCCGGCCGGCGCGCACTCGCCCACGCTGGCGCGTTCCTGCGCGAACACCTGTAAGCGCCGCGCCGGTCGGACCTGCGTTTCCCGCGCCCCCCGCGGATGCGCTTGCCAAAACCGCTTATTGGGGCCACGCAAATTCCCGAGGCCGGACTGCGTCCGGCTGTCGGACGGATGACTTGACCACCGAGTTGAACCTCGACCCGAAGACGCCATCGAGCGCCGAAGCGCGCTCGGGCCTGTTCAACAATCGTGCTTTCGTAGTCATCCTCGTCGCGACCTCGTTTTCGAGCATCGGGCTGGCGATGTACGACACGGGCTCAGCGTGGCTGATGACCAGCCTCAACCCGAGCCCGAGACTGGTCTCCGCTGTCCAGGTCGCCACCACCCTGCCGATGTTCCTCTTGACCTTGCCTGCCGGCGCGCTGACCGACGTCGTCGACCCGCGCCGGCTGCTGATCGTCGCTGAAACGGCCGTGGCGGCGGTTTCGATCGCCTTCGCGGCGGTGGTTTCGGCCGGGCTGGGGAGCCCGCCCGCGCTCCTTGCGACATCGTTCCTGATGGGCATATGCGGCGCGCTCGCGGCGCCGGCATGGCTCCTCATCACTCCGATCCTCGTGCAAAGGGCCGAACTCGACAGCGCAATCGCGATCGATACCGCGAGCTACAATGTCGCGCGGGCGATCGGTCCGGCGATCGCCGGATATGCGATCGCAAGGTTCAGCATCGCCGTTCCATTCTGGTGCTGCTGCGTCAGCAATCTGGGGCTGCTTGCGGCGTTGATCTGGTGGCGCGCGCCGCGAAGGCCGAAGGAAACGCTGCCGGCCGAACGCCTGATCAGCGCCATGACGGCCGGGCTGCGTTACGTTCGCTACAGCCGCGAAATGGATGCGACACTCATCCGCACAATCGCCTTCTTTCCCTTCGCCAGCGCCTATCTCGCCTTGCTGCCGCTGGTGGCCCGCTGCGAGAAGGGCGACGGGGCGGAGGTCTACGGCCAGCTGATGGCTGCAATCGGCGTCGGCTCAATCGTAGCCACATTCGCGCTCAACTGGCTGAAGACGCGGCTTGGCGCGAACGGGCAGGCGGCGCTTGGCGCGATCGGAATCGTCGTCTCGCTGTTTCTCCTCGCCGCGGCGCGTGAGCCCGTATTGGCGCTCATCGCCAGCTTCATCGCCGGCGCCGCGTCGATCATCGCGCTGACGACCTTTTTTGTCTCGGCGCAGGTCGCTTTGCCGCAATGGGTGCGCGGCCGGGGCCTGGCGATTTTCCT
>DASXXT010000365.1:0-1669 GCA_036502965.1 Roseiarcus sp.
GGTTGATCATGCTCTGATGCGCGGGTTGGCTACCGCCGGACCGGTGATGCGTCGCGGAGCTTCCTCTGTCTAGGAGCCAGCGTCGGATGATATCCGGCTGCTAGGAGCCTGTCCGCTTAGTCCTGTTGCGAGAGGATTTGAAGCGCGGAAGCGAGTGTTGGGCCGTTCGATGCTGGGTTGGTCGGCCTGACAGGTTCACCCTGCTGCGAGGCGGACGTCAGGCGGAGTCCACCCTTGGGCGAGCTTCAAAATGTTGTGGGCGACGCAGACAAGCCCCCATTCGGCGGTGACCTTCTCGACGCCGCGCATGAGGAACTGGCGGAAGCCGCGCGCTTGCTTGATCTGGCCGAACACCGGCTCGGGCAGCTGCTTCCTCAACCGATAGGGGCTGGCGTGGCCGCCGGCCTTGACCTTCTCGCGCATGGCGGCGATGCGCGCGCCCCCGCCTTCTCCGGCGCTCGCGTGTTTGGCCCGCCCCGGCGCGATGTAGGCGTCGATCCCGCGTTCCTCCAATGCCGCGAGGTTGGCCTCGGAGCAATAGCCGGCGTCAGCCGAAAGCTGCGTTGGCTTCCGCCCCAGGCTGGCTTCGATCGCGTCGGCGATTCGCGTCAGTTGATGCTGATCGCTCTGCCTGGCGTCGAGCCCATGGGCGACGATCACCTGCGCCGCCGCGTCGACCGCCGCTTGCGCATTGTAGCCCTGGATGAACCCGTCCTTGGTCTTCATGATGCGGCTTTCGGGGTCGGTGAAGTTCTTTTGCGCTTTGGGGTCGGGCGCCTCGGAGGGCGGGGCGGCTGGCTTTCCCGGTTTCTTGCGCCCTTCGGCTTTTCGCCTCTCCTCGGCCTCGGCCCGCGCTTTGGCCTCGGCCGCGGCGGCCGCTTTCGCCTCGGCCTCCAATTCGGCCTGCGCCGCCCGGATCTTCTCGGCGCGCTTCTTCTTGTCGGCAATCCAATCCGGCATCTCCTCGCCGTTCTTGTCGCCGCCGAACGCCTCGTCTTCCCGCGCGTCCGCCGCTTCGGCGGCGCTCATCCACTGGGCGACCTCGGCGTCGAGCTCCGCCGCCCGCTTGGCCATCCGGTCGTAGCTCATCGCCTTGTGCTTGGAGGCGTTTGCCTTGATCTTCGTGCCGTCGAGCGCGACATGGCCGAGCTTCGCCAGCCCCGCCTGTTCGCACAGCTTCAGAACCTGCCCGAACAGGTCAGCAAGCGCCTTCAGGTGACGCTTGCGGAAATCCGACACGGTGCGGAAGTCCGGCGCGTCGAGCCCGACGATGCTCATGAAGTCGACCCGTTCGCGCGCCGCCTTGGCGATCCGGCGCGACGAGTAGATCCCGTTGCAATAGGCATACAGCAAAATCGCCGTCATCATCGCCGGATCAAACGGCGGCTGGCCGCGCTCGCTCCCGTAGGTTCCCTCAATCTCACGAAGGTCAAGATGCTCGACCACAAGCGCCAACACAAAGCGCGCCAAGTGATCCTCTCCCACGAAGTCCTGCACCCTCGCCGGCAGCAACAGCGGTTGATCGATCGTCCACGGGCGGAATGTCTTGCTCATAAGCAAGCAGAATCCGATTCGCGCCCAAGCCGCCACAAATTCCGCTATTACTCGGACAGGCTCCTAGCGTTGACCAATCATGGCGCAAATGTCATAGATACGTCGTTTTAGGACG
>DASXXT010000366.1:0-10115 GCA_036502965.1 Roseiarcus sp.
CGAGTCTTACGCCGACCGGATCGAGCGGCGGCTCGCCGCCCATATCGAGAACTGGGCCGAGATCAAGCTCGCTCGCCGGGCTTACTCGCCGGCGGACCTCGAGGCGATGAACATCAATCTCGTCGGCGGCGACCCCTACGGGGGCGCTTGCGCGCTCGACCAGTTCTTCCTCTGGCGCCCGTTCAAGTCGAGCGTCAATCACCGCACCTACGTTCCGAACGTCTATCACATCGGCGCTTCGACCCATCCGGGCCCAGGCTTGGGCGGCGTCTCCGGCTTCCTGCTCGCGTCGTCGCTTCGCTGATGTTTGGCCGCATGGGATGAACATGGAGCAGCGGTTTTCCGGCCAGATCATGCAGCGCGCCGTCGATCCGGCCGCGCGTCAGGCGACGCTTGGCGAGATCGGCATCAACCAGTTCGCGCCCTACCTCATGAACCGCATCATGGAGCGCTGGAACGGCAATCTCGCCGAGGCCTTGAAGCTCCACAACATGTCGACGACGATGATGAGGGCGTTGGCGATCCTCAGCATTTCCTCGCCCGTCACCATCAACGAGCTTTCGGCCTATGCGGTGACCGAGCAGTCGACGATGAGCCGCACGCTCGACATCCTCGAGGCGCAAGGGCTTGTGCGGCGCCAGCGGCGGGCGGAAGATATGCGCATCCGCGACGTCTCCATCACCGAGGACGGGCGGGCGGCGTTCGAGCGGGTCTGGCCGATGATGCACGCGCGATTCCAGACCCTTTTCGACGGCGTCGAAGAAGAAGAGTACCGCGCCTTCACCGCGACGCTGCTCAAGATTCTGCGCAACGTGGCGAAGCTGCCGGAGTAAAGCGCGACCGCGCTCCCAAGGGTCTCGAGCGAATCGCACTGAGATGGAATCGTCATCGCGAGGAGCGCGGCGACGCGGCGATCCAGGAGCCGCAGTGCGTCCGACGTTCCCTGGATTGCTTCGCCATAGCCCGTCCGGAAGGACGGGCGTCTTTGACGCCCTATGGCTCGCAACGACGATCCCGATGCAAATTGCTCTCGCCGGCGCCGTTCGGGGCGCTCAATCGCCCATTTCCTTGAGCAGCTTCACGATTTGCCGCCGCGGGGCTTGAACTTCTTTGATGTGCTGGTCGATATGGTCGAGCTTGCCTCGCAACGCTTTGACCATCGCCGGGCGTGACGGAAGTTTTGGCGCTGCTTCGCTGAGGCCGGCGCGAATCTCGCTCAACGAAAAACCCAATCGTTGCGCATCATCGATAAGACTGAGGATTTTCGCCGCTGTATCCGGGTATTTCCGATAGCCGTTCCCGTCCCGGATGGGCTTCGGAAGCACCTCGTGCTTCTCGTAAAAACGAATGCGCGAGCTCGAGATCCCTGTCCTTCTGGAGAGCTCTCCGATGCGCATCAAAAATCCCTTGACCTTGAACCTAGGTTTAATGTGTAGCATCGCCTCGCCAGTGGGAAAACTCTTGGAAAGCCGCCCGCATGACGGGCCTTAGAATGCACGCGAGCCGCGCGCTGGCGCTGGCGTCCGCCCGGAAGATGGAGAGCTGTGAATGGCGCGCGTTTTGGTCACCGGGGGCACGGGATTCGTCGGCGCCCATTGTTTGATCCAGCTGTTGGGGGCGGGGCACGAAACGCGCGCCACGGTCCGGAACCTGGCGCGCGAAACCGATGTGCGCGCCATGTTGCGTCAGGGGGGCGCCGGCGAGGTCGGCGAGCGTCTCACCGTCATCCGCGCCGATTTGAACGCCGACCCGGGCTGGGCCGAAGCGGCAGCCGGTTGCGACACCGTGCTCCATGTCGCGTCGCCCTTTCCGAGCACTGTGCCTAAGGACGAGAACGAACTGATCGCGCCGGCCCGGGACGGGGCGCTACGCGTGCTGCGCGCCGCGCGCGACGCCGGCGTCAAGCGCGTGGTGCTGACCTCGTCCTTCGCGGCAATTGGGTATGGCGCCCCCAAGGACCGGACCGCAGTGTTCACCGAGGAGGACTGGACGAACCTCAACGATCCGACTGTGCAACCCTATCCGAAATCGAAAACGATCGCCGAACGCGCAGCTTGGGATTTTATCGCGCGCGAAGGGGCGGGCTCGAACTGGCCGTGGTCAACCCGGTTGGCGTTTTTGGGCCTGTCCTCGGACCGGACTATTCGACATCAATCGTGCTCGTGAAGCGTCTGCTCGACGGCTCCATACCCGGCTGCCCGGATATCTCGTTCGGCGGGGTCGACGTGCGGGACGTCGCCGATCTGCACCTCAAGGCGATGACCGACACCGCCGCGCGCGGCGAACGGTTTCTCGCGACTTCGGGAGACTTCGCGAGTATTCGCCAGATCGCCCAAATGCTCAAGGACGGCGCTGGCGAGCTCGCGCGCAAGGTTCCGACTCGCCAATTGCCCGGCTGGCTCATGCGCGTCGTGGGGGTGTTTGATCCCGAGGTCAGAGGGATTCTGCCAGAACTTGGCAAACACAGGAACGCCTCCAATGAAAAGGCGCGTCGCCTGCTGGGCTGGACGCCGAGGAGCCCGAGGGAGGCGATTCTCGCCACGGCCCGGAGCCTGTCGGAGCTTGGCCTGCTGAAAGCGGGCTAGCCGCCGTCAGCAAGCCTGCGCTCGGTCTCCTCGATCCAGCGCTTGAGCGGCGCCAGCAACGGGCCCTGCGTCAAGCCGCCGCAACCATGGCCCTGCGGCGCCTGCGCCCAGGCGACGATCGCAATCGCAGCCGATCCGTCTGCGGACCAGATCGGGGCGCCGGAATCGCCATTGCAGGCGCCGGCAGCCCTTCCGGTCGGATCGGCGGCCCAAATGAGAACAGTGGACGCCGGCTCGCGCACGGCAAGGGTGACGCTGCGCAGCGCGCCGCCCGACGACCAGTCGCCCTCGCGCGCCGCGCCATAGCCCGACACGATCGCTGACGCGCCGATCGCCGGCGGCCCGCCATTCGCAATCGCCGCGCCGGTGAAGCGCGGGGGAAGCGGCCGCGTCGTCCGGATAAGAGCGAGATCAATTGATTCGACCCGCGCCTTGATCGCGTCGGCGCGGTAGAGCGGATGGGCGATCGCCGCATCGACAGGAATGATGATCGCCGCTCCCGCGGCGTCGCGATAATGGATCGCCATGTCCCGCAAGGGTCTCAGACAATGGGCGGCGGTCAGAAGAACGCGCGGGCCCAACACTAGGGCCGAGCAGAAGCCGGCCGTGTCACCGCCGCGGATCAGCACCATCGCCACCCGGTCGGCGAAGCGGCTGTCGGGCGCAGCGCCGACCAGCGCGCGGGCCGGAGCAAGCGGCGCCGCCAGCGCCGCGACGAACGCGAGCGATCGAAAGGAGCGGGTCAAGGCCAAGGTCATTAACCCGGCGTCATGCGCCAGAACGTGCGGCGCATCAATCGCCCCGCGCCCCGTAGATCGCCGCTTTTCCGCCCGCTTTCGCGTGCCTCGTCCGTTTGAGGCTTCAATCGCGCGCCTGACCATTCACATTGCATTCAGCCGCAAGCGCGAACATGGGCATCAAGTATTCGCAACAGAGGCTTTGCCGTTATGGCCGCGCTCGCCACGGTTTGCCGCGCCGCAGCTTGCTGCGCCGTCATGGCGTGCTCCGCGGCCAACGCCACCGGGGCTTGGTGCGCCTTCATGGGCTGCCCCGCCGCCCACGCCGCCGAAGCCGAGCCGCACGCCGGGGCGAAGCCAGTCTGTCTCAACGCCGCCGAGACCCGCGAATTGGTCAAGTCGCGTCGTCTGCTCGAGCCGTTCTCCGCCCTCAAGTCCGCTAGCGCGCAACGCAAGGCCGAGGCGCTGTCAGCAAGGCTCTGCCGCACTGGCGACGAATTCGTTTACGAGATCACCCTCTTGAATCGGGACGGGCGCCTCGTGCATGTCGAGATGGAGGCTGCGACCGGGAAAATCGCTCCGCGCCCGGCGCGTGAGCCGCGCGAAACGCACGAGCCGCGCGAAACTCACGAGCCCCACGAGCCGCCCGCCAAGAATTGATTTCGGCGGGAATCAGGGTTAGCAGGCGACGCATGCGGCTTTTGGTTGTCGAGGACGATCGGGATCTCAACCGTCAAGTGACCGCGGCGCTCGAGGCCGCGGGATATGCGGTCGACCGCGCATTCGATGGCGAGGAAGGCTGGTTTCGCGGCGATACCGAGCCTTACGACGCGGTCGTGCTCGACATCGGCCTGCCCAAACGCGACGGGATCTCGGTCCTTGAAGCTTGGCGCAAGGGCGGACGCACGATGCCGGTCTTGATCCTGACCGCTCGCGACCGATGGAGCGACAAGGTCCAGGGCATCGACGCCGGCGCCGACGACTATGTCGCCAAACCGTTCCATATGGAGGAAGTGCTGGCGCGCCTGCGGGCTTTGTTGCGCCGCGCCGCCGGCCACGCCTCCAGCGATCTGACCGTAGGCGCGGTCAGGCTCGACGCCCGCGCAGGGCGCGTCACGGTCAACAACGTGGCGATCAAGCTCACGAGCCACGAATATCGCCTGTTGTCCTATCTCATGCACCACACCGGGCGAATCATCTCGCGGGGCGAGATCGTCGAACATCTCTATGAGCAGGATTTCGACCGCGACTCGAATACAATCGAAGTGTTCATCGGGCGATTGCGCAAGAAGCTCGGCGTCGACATCATCAAGACCGCGCGCGGCCTCGGCTATGCGGTCGGCGTTGAGGAAGAGACGCCAGCGGCGCGATGAGGAAACGCTTGTAGCCGCGGTCGTTGACCGCGGCTGACGCGATCAGCGATCGCGTCTACAGGGCGCCCTCCGCTCAGGTCTTCCGCATGGCGACGAAGCGCGCGGTTGCGCGCAACACGTCGCCCTTAGCGCCCACTCCGGCCGCGTCAACCGCGGAGATCGCCTTGTCGACCAGGTGGTCGAGCTCGCGGCGCGCGCCCTCGAGCCGGAGCGCGCTGACCAGCGTGGCCTTGTTCCGCGCAGCGTCCTTGCCGGCGCGTTTGCCGAGCGTCGACGCATCGCTTTCTACGTCGAGAATGTCGTCGGCGATCTGAAACGCGGCGCCAATCGCACGCCCATAGGTCCCTAGCGCGGCGCGTGCTATCGCGCCCGCGCCGGCGAGCCTCGTCCCCGCCTCGACGCTGAACTTGAGCAGCGCGCCGGTCTTCATCGCCTGCAGGCGCGCGATCTCCTCAACCGAAAGCGGCGCCGTCGACTGCTCGGCGTCGAGGTCCAGCATCTGCCCGCCCACCATGCCGGCGAGACCGATGGCTCGCGCCAGGCCCAGGCAGAGCGCAACGCGCACTTCCGCGATTGCGTCGGTCGCGGGATCGGCGAGGATCTCGAACGCCAGCGCCTGCAGCGCGTCGCCTGCGAGAATAGCCGTCGCCTCGTCGAAAGCGCGGTGGGTCGTCGGGCGCCCGCGCCTGAGATCGTCGTCGTCCATCGACGGCAGATCGTCGTGGATCAACGAATAGGCGTGGATGCATTCGATCGCCGCGCCCGCGCGCCTCGGACCTTTGTCCGTTCGCCCAAGCGCCCGCGCTGTCTCCACGGTGAGGAAGGGCCTGAGCCGCTTGCCGCCGCCAAGCGTCGCATAGCGCATCGCCTCGATGAGGCGCTTTGGCCGAGCCAGCTCGCCGGGCTTCGGCTCGAGGCTAAGCAAGATTTCCAGCTCGCGCTCGATTCCAGCCTGGGTTTCGGCGAGCCGGGCCGCAAAGGCGCTATCGTCCATTGGCGCGGCTTACGTCCTTACGCGCCATAATCGGCTGGGTTGAAGGTTCGCTTGGTCGAGCAGAATTCACAGGTGACGCCGATCATGCCGTCGTCACCCACCATCTCCCTGACCTCTTCCGGCGGAAAAGAGCGCAGCATCGCATCGACCCCCTCGGCGGAACAGCGGCAGACAGCCGCAAGCGGCGTCGGCGCGTAGACGCGCACGCCGCGCTCGTTGAACAAGCGAAACAAGAGCCGCTCGCCAGATAGCGTCGGGTCGATCAGTTCGTGCGCTTCGGTCGTCGCCGCCCGGGTTTTCGCCTCCGTCCACGCGTCGTCTTCGGCAATTGTGTGCGGCTCGACGCCCTCGGGCGCGTCGCCTGGCGGGAAGTCCGCTTGCAGTCGCCGCCCGCCCGCGTCCGGCAGATATTGGACCACAAGGCCGCCGGCCCGCCAGGCGGCGCCGCCGGCGGTGACGATTTCACCGACCGCGAGCTTGACCAGCGTCGGGATTTGCTCCGATCGTTCGAAGTAATGATGCGCCGCTGCTTCCAATCCCTGGCCCTCGAGCGCGATCACGCCCTGATAGCGGTTCATGTCGCCGCCCGGATCGATGGTGAAGGCCATATGGCCATGGCCGAGCAGGTCGCCGCCGGCGTGAGACGCGCCCTCGAGCCTTCCCCTGTCGAACCGAGCCAGCGCCCGCAAATGCGACGGGGCGTCGAAATCGACCAACAGCATGGTGACGGGCCCGTCGCTTTTGGTCTGCAGTTGAAAGCGGCCGCTCGTCTTCAGCGTCGACCCGAGCAGCGCGGCCAGCGTCACCGCCTCCGCCACCAGCCTCGACACGGCTTCTGGATAATCGTGGCGCTTGAGGACCTGGTCGATCGCCAGCCCCAGGCGCACAAGACGGCCACGCGTGCTCAAAGATTCGACGGCGAACGGCAGCACGATGTCGTCGACGACCTCGGCCGAGGCGGCGCGCTCAAGCACAGTCATCGCGCCGCTCCGAGACACCAGGCGAGCACGCCTTTCTGCGCGTGCAGGCGGTTTTCCGCCTCGTCGAACACGACCGATTGCGGCCCGTCGATCACTTCGTCCGTCACCTCCTCGCCGCGATGGGCGGGCAGGCAATGCATGAAGATGGCGTCCGCCGCGGCGTGGCTCATGAGCTCGCGATTGACCTGGTAGGGCGCGAGCAGATTGTGGCGCCGGCCCTCGTCCTCGTCGCCCATCGACACCCAGCAGTCCGAGATGACCGCCGCCGCGCCTTTCGCCGCCCCGACCGGATCGACGCCGATCGCGATGTTCGCTCCCGCCTTCCGCGCGGCGTCGAGCCGTTGCTTGCCCGGCTGCAATTCCGGCGGACAGGCGATCTCAAGCCGAAAGTCGAACCGCGCGGAAGCGTCGATCCAGGACGACAGCACATTGTTGTAGTCGCCTGACCAGGCGATCTTGCGGCCACGGATCGAACCGCGCTTTTCCTCGAACGTCATCAGGTCAGTCAATACCTGGCAAGGATGCGACTGCTTGGTGAGGCCATTGATGACCGGCACCGTTGCGTGCGCCGCCATTTCGCGCATGTCGTCATGACTGAGGATGCGAATGACGATCGCATCGACATAGCGCGACAGCACGCGCGCGGTGTCGGCGATGGTCTCGCCGCGGCCCAGTTGCATCTCAGCCCCGGTCAGCATGATCGACTCGCCGCCGAGCTCGCGCATGCCGACGTCGAACGAGACGCGGGTGCGGGTCGAGGGCCGGTCGAAGATCATCGCCAAGGTCTTGCCGGCGAGCGGACGCGATCCCGCCTCCGCGCCTTTCATCCGCGCCGCCTTCATCGCCTCCGCCGAATCGAGGATGTCGCGAAGCTCACCGCTCGAAAGCTCGAGCAGATCGAGGAAATGCCTCGGCTGGGTATGAACCGGCGCGTTCATGGGTCGTTTCAGTTCATCGCCACGGTCAGGCGCTCCTTGACCGCCTCGCAAGCCGCGTCGAGCCGCCGTACGCCTTCAGCGATCTCCTCGTCGGTGACCACGAGGGGCGGCACGACGCGCACAACATTGTCGCCAGCGGGAATAAGGAGAAGCTTCCGCTCCAGCGCGGCGTCGGCGAAAGTGGCCGGAGGGACCTTCAGCTTGAGGCCGATCATCAGGCCTTCGCCGCGAACCTCCTCGATCACGCCGTCATGCCGATCCTTGAGCTCCGCCAGCCGCTGGCGCATGTCCAAACCGAGCCGCGCGACCCGCTCGAGGAAGCCTGGGGCGAGGATGACGTCCAGGGTGGCGTTGCCGACCGCCATCGCCAGCGGGTTGCCGCCGAACGTGGTCCCGTGGACGCCGACGGTGAGCCCCCGGGCGGCGTCCGCGGTCGCGAGGCACGCCGACATCGGAAAGCCTGCGCCGATGCCCTTCGCCGAGGTGAGAATATCAGGATGAATTCCGCAATGCTCATAGGCATAAAACCGCCCCGTGCGGCCGACGCCGGTCTGCACCTCATCGAAGATCAAAAGGAGGTCGAGCCGGTCGCAGATCTCGCGCAAGCCGCGCAGGAACGCCGGCGGGACGACCCGCACCCCGCCCTCGCCCTGGATCGGCTCGATCATGATCGCGCCGGTCTCCGGCCCGATCGCCGCCTCGACCGCCTTGAGGTCGGTCAGCGGAATCTGGTCGAAGCCATCGACCTTGGGGCCGAAGCCGTCGAGATATTTGGCCTGGCCGCCGGCGGCGATCATGGCCAGCGTGCGGCCATGGAAGGCGCCTTCGAAGGTAAGCGTGCGGTAGCGCTCGGGATGGCTGTCGATCGAATGGCGCCGGCGCGCCATCTTGATCGCCGCCTCGTTGGCCTCGGCCCCTGAATTGGCGAAGAAAACCAGGTCGGCGAAGGTCGCATCGGTGAGGCGCCGGGCAAAGCGCTCACCCTCGGGATTTTGATAGAGGTTCGAAACGTGCCACAGCTTCGAACCCTGATTCTCCAGCGCTTCGACGAGATGGGGATGGGCGTGGCCGACCGAGGTCACGGCGATGCCGGCGCCGAAATCGAGATAGCGCGCCCCGGTTGTCGAAACGAGCCAGCAGCCCTCGCCACGCTCGAAAGCGACATTGGCCCTTGCATAGGTCGGAACCATGGCGGAAGTCGCGTCGGCGATGCTCACCGTCAACTCCTTGTGATCTCTCAAGAAATATGCCTCTCGAGATCGGCGTGCGGACGGCGAAATAAAAACGCCGCCCCGCTGGGGCGGCCGCCGAGTGCGCGTTAGGACTATAGCGGAAGGCGCTCGATGTGGTCAAATCGCGCGACCGAGCCCGCGCTGGACCCGCCGGAGGACCGAAGCAAGCGGCGCTTAGGCTCTTCCGCCCAGGAAACCAATCGCCCGCCGGCCCCTCGCCGCGAGGCCGAGCCCCGCGAGGCCGAGCAGCATCATCGCCCAAGTGGATAGCTCGGGAACGGCGGGGGATGTAACGGGGGGTGGGTCGAGTATGGGGGGATCGAGTATTGGGGGGTCGGAGAGGTCGCGCGAAACCACCCCGTTAGCGCCGAAGAGGCTTCCCGTCAAATCACCAAAGACCAAGAGGCCGAAGGAAATTTCGCCCGCGTCAAAGCCAGCCCACGTGCCCGACGGGGGCGCCGCAAACCACAACACGAGGGTATCGCCATCGCTGTTGGACGCGCCAATAGTCCCGACCGGCGGGGGTAAGCCTTGGTTGAAGACGGAGTGTCCATGGACGGTGATGTTGATGGACTTCAGCGATTCTTTGGCGAAGTGGTTGCTGAAGTCCAGATCGAACGTCCCGGTGAATGGGACCGCAGAGCCAAATGGGAAGCCGCTAAGACTGCCGGACAGATTGAACGTCTCGATGACGTCCGCTTTCGCGCCCGAGGCCGCGATCAGGGCGCACGCGGCCATCGCACCCGCGAACCCGTTCGCCCATGAACGGGAGGACTTTTGCCCGCCAACCCCTGCATCAAACTGCTTCATAGGCGCCCCGACCCCAGCCCCTCTCGGGGGACCGCTTTATACGGCCCCTTGCCCTACACCGTTAACCACTCGGCGACTACCACTAAACACCCGGCGACGAAATTATTTTGTGATATAGATCACACACCGATCGCGCGCCATCAATCAATTTCGGCGCCGCTGACGCGATCGAGACGCGAGTTTCTCGCATAGTTTCAAAGAGGCGCCCGGTTCCCAAGCCGGATGCAGCGTAGCGGACTGTTTGTTGCCCCTGTGACAGGCGAAATATCCCCTCACAGTCACCGAGCGGGGCGGTTTTCAGGACTCGCGAACATGAAGCGCGAGCCCGACTTCACGCGATTCGCTCTCGAGAAGGGTGTCCGCCGTCGTCTCCGCTCGGAAAAACGCTAACGCCTTGATCCGACTCAGGCGTTCGAACGTGCGCGCCGCAGACAACGATCCAAATACGAAGAGTTGGGGAAAAGCG
>DASXXT010000367.1:0-10268 GCA_036502965.1 Roseiarcus sp.
AAGTGCTCCCTCACGCCGCCTCGAGCGCAAGCCCGTGCGCGGCCTTGCCGATCCTCAGCCGGCCACCGCGGACGAGGCTGTTCACATGCGCGAGCGCCTCGCTGAAGGCGAAGACGAGCTGGTGCGGGTCGTCAATTTGGCGCCCGAAAATGACCGGTACGCGTTCGGCGACCGTCTGCGGTCCCTGTTTGCAGGCTTCGAGGATGGCCATGCAGCGCGCCTCATGGTGGGCGATGAGTTCGTCAGCGCGCGCCTGCAGGCCCACGAACGGCAGCCTGTGCCCCGGCAAAACCAGTACGTCCTCCGGCAGCGTCGACTTGAGCCTTTCGAGTGAGCGCAGGTAGGCGCCGAGCGGATCCCCTTCCGGATCCATCGCCTCGACGCTGACGTTGGGCGAGATCTTGGCCAGCACCTGATCGCCGATAAGGACGAAATTGTCCGCTTTCGAGTAAAGCATCACCTGCTCGGGCGAATGGCCGGCGCCGGTCATCACTTCGAATTCACGGCCGCCGATCGTCACCCGCTCATCGGCGATCAGGCGCAGAAAGGTTCTCGGGGGCGGAAAGACCATTCTCAAATACTGCAAGCCATTGCCGAGGAGGAGTTCCGTGCTTTCCTCCGTCAGCCCATGCGACCGGTAGAAACTGCGGTACGGCTCCGATCTCAGTCCCTGCGGATCGAGGCGAATATTGAGCGCGATCAGATATTCCGCCTCGCTCATCGCAAGCTGCAGGCCGAAGCGCTCGCAGAGCCATCCGGCAAGGCCCACATGGTCCGGGTGAAAGTGGGTGGCGATGATCCGGGTCAGCCTGCGACCCCGAAGCGGCACGGCGAGCAGCGACTCCCACGCGGCGCGCGACGGCGCGTCGTCGATTCCCGCATCGATGAGCGCAAACCCGTTGGCGTCTTCGATCAGATAGACGTTGACGTGATCGAGCCGAAACGGAAGGGGAAAGCGCGCCCACAACACGCCGGGACGAACTTCGATCGCTTCGCCCGGCTTCGGCGGATCGGGGTTGGGAAAGACAAGCGTCTCGGGCATCGCGCGATTTAGCATCGTCTCGTTTCATCCTTCGTGTCCGCGGCGAGCCTGGCTCAATCGAGCGGCAAGAAGCGTGGCGCGCCGATCGCGTCCAGTTCGCCGTCCGGTCCGCGCTTATAGACGCCGCGCGCCGCGTTGTGCGGATGCGCCGCGGCCTCCGCTAGGCTCAGCACCGGGGCGAAGCACGCATCGCTGCCCTCGAGCAGCGCGCGCCAATGCGCACTCGGCTGGCTCAGGAACAGCGCGCGCAACCGCGCTTTCAGCGCCGGCCAAGCCGCGCGATCGTATTGCGCGTTTGGGTCGACGTCCGCAAGACCGAGCTTATCGAGCAACAGCGCGTAGAATTGCGGCTCGAGCGCGCCGATCGTGACATAGCGTCCGTCGGCGCAGGGGTAGACGTCGTAGAACGGCGAGTCGTGGAACGGGCTCGGGCTTGGCGCGTCCAGCATTCCTGCGGCGCGGGCCGCGAGCGCGATTCCGCCGAGGCTCGCGGCGATATCGATGATCGAACAGTCGATCACGCAGCCCTTGCCGCTCCGTCCGGCGGCGAATATTGCGGCGACGACCCCGAAGGCGAGCCCGAGCGCGCCGCCTCCGTCGCCGAGAACCGTCGGCGGAGCGATCGGCGCTCGTCCGCCGCGGGCGGCGAGAGACAAGACGCCGCTGAGCGCGAGATAGTTGAGATCGTGGGCCGCTGTCTGAGCGAGTGGACCCTTCTGCCCCCAGCCGGTCATGCGCCCATAGACGAGTCGCGGATTGCGTTTAGCGCATTCCGCTGGGCCGAGCCCAAGGCGCTCCATAACGCCCGGCCGATTGCCCTCGATCAGCGCATCTGCCGTCTCGATCAGCGTCAGCGCCTTCCCGACGGCTTCAAGCCGCTTGAGATCGAGGGCGACGATGCTCTTGCCGCGCCGCAGAGTACCGTCGGAGAACGGGCGGTCCGGATCGCCAAGCTTGGCTTTGTCCGGGCGGACGACCGCAACGACCTCGGCGCCGAGATCCGCCAGCATGCGGCCTGCCAGCGGACCTGGACCGATCCCCTCGAACTCTACCACCTTGAGGCCGGCAAGCGGACGTATCATTCCAGGTCCTTGCTCGCGAATCTCACCTTCGCGCCAATCTTGTGGTCAGTGAACTGAGGTAATGCTCCCTCCGGCATAGCGGCCCGCCTGCAAACTTCAACCAGCCGGATTTGGAAACAGGCATGACTCATAGTCTCAACAGATTTTCACGCTTCAGTCGGCCAGTCTTCGCACGTAGGCTCGCAATATGGCGAAGTAGGCGAGGCCGAGCGAGGCGAGATGCGCAGCGCCAGTAGCGTTTTGACGACCGAGGGAGGTTCAAATGAACGAGACCAGCGCTTTTTCCCGCCGGGAGCTCAGCGACGGCGAAGTGCGGCAACTGCGAATCGACCTGGCGGCCGCCTTCCGCCTAGCCGTCCAGTTCGACTGGCATGAATCAGTCGGCAACCATTTCAGCGCCGCCGTTTCCGCCGACGGAAAGCGCTTTTTGATGAATCCCAGATGGCGCCATTTCGGCTCGATCCGCGCGAGCGATCTCATGCTGCTCGACGCCGACGATTTCGACGTGATGAACCGTCCGGACCCTCCCGACGCTTCGGCCTGGACGATCCACGGGACCATCCATCGGCGGCGCCCTTCGGCTCGCGTTCTCCTGCATTGTCATCCGCCCTACGCCACGGCGCTTTCCACGCTGAAAGATCCGTCGATGAAGCCGCTCGACAACAATACGGCGCGCTTCTTCGGTTCGCTCGCCCTCGATCTCGATTTCGGCGGCATCGCCGATGAGGCGGAAGAAGGGGAGCGGCTCGCGAAGGCGCTCGGCAATCACAAGACCTTGCTGATGGGCAATCATGGCGTCACAACTGCCGGCGATACCGTCGCCGAGGCCTTCGAGGATCTCTACTTCTTCGAAAGAGCCGCGAGGACGCTGATCCTGGCCTATTCGACCGGCAAGCCGCTCAATGTCCTGTCGGACGAGGTGGCCGAAAAAACCGCTGAAGGGTGGCGCCCCTACAAGGGGATGGCTTTCGCTCATTTCGACTACCTGAAGGCGCAGCTCGACAAGGCTGACCCGTCCTACCGGGACTAGGCGGAACGGCCAAACAACCTAAAGTCGCTCGGGGAACAGCGCCTTCAGCGCCTGCGGCGACGCCTCGGCCACACCGCGTTCGGTGATCAGCCCGGTCACGAGCCTTGCCGGAGTGACGTCGAACGCCGGATTGGCGGCATGCACCCCTTGCGGCGCGATCCTCACGCGCGTGATCGCGCCATCGTCGCTCCGGCCCTGGACGAAGTTAACCTCATCGGCGCTGCGCTCCTCGATCGGGATTTCCTTCACTCCGTCGCGAACCGTCCAGTCGATGGTCGGCGACGGCAGCGCGACGTAAAACGGCACCGAATTGTCCCGCGCCGCGAGCGCCTTGAGGTAGGTGCCGATCTTATTGCAGACGTCGCCGTTGGCGGTCGTGCGGTCGGAGCCGACGATCACCATGTCGATCAGGCCATGCTGCATCAGATGGCCGCCGGCGTTGTCGACAATGAGCGTATGCGCCGCCCCGTGATGGCTGAGTTCCCAAGCGGTCAGCGAGGCCCCCTGATTGCGCGGGCGCGTCTCGTCGACATACACATGGACGCTCACGCCCTCCTCCATCGCCAGATAAATCGGCGCGGTCGCGGTGCCGTAGTCGACCGTGGCCAGCCAGCCAGCGTTGCAATGGGTGAGGATGTTGACCGGTTCGCCGGACCTCTTGTCCGCCGCTAAACGACGAACAATCTCAAGGCCGTTGCTGCCGATCGCGCGGTTGATCTCGACGTCCTCGTCGGCGATCCGGTTGGCCTCGTCGTAAGCCGCGGCGGCGCGCGCCTGCGGGGCGATCGGAGTCAGATGCTTGCGGACCGCATCCAAAGCCCAGCGCAGGTTGATTGCGGTCGGCCGTGTGGCGGCGAGCTTGCCGCATGCAGCGTCGAGCGCCGCGTCGCTCGGATCCTGGCGCATAGCGAGCGCGAGCCCATAGGCCGCCGTTGCGCCGATCAGCGGCGCCCCGCGCACCCACATGTCCCGGATCGCGGTCGCCGCCTCGGCGGCGCTGCGTAGCGTCGCGACCCTGAACTCATGCGGCAGCCAGCGCTGATCGATGACGTCGACACTCGCGCCGTCTTCGTTGAGCCAGATCGTTCGGTACGGGCGCCCGTCCACCTTCACGCCGCGATCTCCTTTTCTCGCCTCGACCCCATGTTCAAGGGGTGGTGCGTCGATATCATAGTCGGCGAGCGCACGGAATTGAGTGACCGCCACGCTTGACGTCACGTTGGAAGCGGGCATTGTCGCGCTCGTGAAGGACGTCGCCCCCTGCATCGAGCGCCTGGAGGGCGCGGAGCCCGCATTCGCATGATGCGACGCTTCACGCTTGAGGAGGCGACTGACCTCGCCGCCTGCGCGATCACTGCCGCTGGCGCCGGCAACGACGCAGCGCTGTCGCTGGCGCGAGCGACCGTGTCCGCCAATGCGCACGGAAAAGCTTCGAGCGGTTTTTCGCATCTCATGGACTATCTGAGCGCGTTGCGGGCGGGGCGGATCGACGGCGACGCCGAGCCGCTGGTGACTTCGCCAGCCCCCGCAGTAATCCATTGCGACGCGAGAGGCGGGATCGCCCAGCTTGGCTTCGACCGGGCCTTCGACGATCTTCGCCGGCGAGCCGAGACCTTCGGGATCGCACTGTTCGCCCAGAACGGGAGCTACACCACGGGCGAGCTTGGCTATTATCCGCGTCGCCTGGCCGAGGCTGGCCTGGTGGCGTTCGCTGCGACAAGCGGGCCCGCGTTGATGACGGTCGCGGGGGCAAAGACGCCTGTCTACTGCACGAACCCGATCGCTTTCGCCGCGCCGCTCGACGAAGGGCCGCCGCTCCTCATCGACCAGGCGTCGAGCGCGACCGCCTTTGTCGAGCTCAGGCGCTACGCCGAGCGTGGGGAAATGCTGCCGGCTGGATGGGCGGTGGGCGCTGATGGACAACCGACCACCGATCCGAGCGCGGCGTTGCGCGGGGCGCTGTTGGCGTTTGGCGGCGCGCGCGGCGCCAATATCGCGCTCATGGTCGAGGTGCTCGCGGCCGGGCTTGCAAGCGCGAACTGGGCTCTCGATGCGCCCTCGTTCACCTCAGGAGACCGCTCGCCCGGCGCTGGTCTCCTCATCATCGCCATCACGCCGGCCTTGTTCGCGCTGGACTTTCCGCAGCGCTTGAGACTCCAGCTCGACCGGCTCGTCAAGCTTGGCGTTCATATTCCCGGGCGACGCGCCGCCGCGACCGAAATCGAATTGCCCGCCGCGCTCGCAGCCGAGATCGAGCGCGCTGGGGCTGCTTGAATCGACTCCAGCCAAACGGCTAGAGAACCGGCTGTCCGACGGCCAGGGAGCGAGAAATGGCGAAACGATGGAGCCGAAGGCGCCTGCTCAAGATCTCCGCGGGGTTTCCGTTCGTGACAGGCCTCGTGGGCCGCGCCTCGGCTGCGTCGCGGCCGCAAGCGCGGGTCCGTCTCGGCGATCCCGCATGGCCTTCGGAGGCAAGCTGGAATCAACTCGATCGCGACGTGGGAGGACGCCTCACCAAGGTGCGCTCGCCGCTCGCCGACTGCGTGGGCGGAACGCCCGACGCCAGCTGCGAGCAAGTGTTTAAGGAACTCAAGAATCCCTACTACCTCGGCGACGAGGTCGGGCTCACCCAGTCGCTTGGCTGGGTCGGGGCGTGGACGTCGGAACCAAGCGTCTACGCCGTCGCCGCAAAGACGACTCAAGATGTGGCCGCCGCGGTCAATTTCGCGCGCACGAACAATCTGCGGCTGGTGGTGAAGGGCGGCGGCCATAGCTACCAGGGAACGTCGAACGCGCCCGACTCCCTATTAATCTGGACCCGCCACATGAACGCCATCGTGCTCCACGACGGCTTCGTTGCCGCCGGCTGCGCAGGAAACGCGGATCCCCAACCAGCCGTATCGATTGAGCCGGGGGCCTATTGGCGACAGGCTTACGACGCGGTGACGACCAAGGGAGGCCGATATGTGCAAGGCGGCGGCTGCATGACGGTCGGCGTCGCCGGCCTCATTCTGGGCGGCGGCTTCGGCAGCTGGTCGAAGGCCTTCGGATTGGCCGGGGCGAGCCTGTTGGAGGCGGAAGTCGTGACCGCCGACGGCGACGTCAAAATCGCCAACGCCTGCACGAATCCCGATCTCTTCTGGGCGCTGAAAGGAGGCGGCGGGGGGTTCGGCGTCGTCACCCGCGTCACTCTGCGCACGCACGCGCTGCCGGAATTTATGGGCGGCGTGTTCGCGACCATAAAGGCGTCGTCCGAGGCGGCCTACCGGCGCCTCCTCTCAAAGATTATCGAATTCTACGCACAGGCGCTCTTCAATCCGCACTGGGGCGAGCAGCTGGGCTTCGGACCGGGCGGCGTTCTGTCGATTGCGATGGTGCTCCAGGGTCTCGACCAACAACAGGCCGAAGCGACATGGCGTCCCTTCTTCGACTGGGTTTCAGCCTCAGGGCAGGATTTCAGCATTGTGTCGGCGCCGAGGGTCATTAGCGAGCCGGCGCGCCGTTTCTGGGACCCGGCCTTTCTCAAGCAAGCTCCAGGTCTCGTCATTTCGGATGACCGTCCCGGCGCGCCGGACGACAATATCTTCTGGGCGAGTAACCTCGGAGAGACGGGCCGGGTCTGGCACGCCTACCAATCCGCTTGGCTGCCCCAGTCGCTGCTCGCGGATGATCAACGCGAGCGATTTACCGCCGCGCTGTTCGCCGCGGCTAAACATCGGGGCGTCTCGCTGCATTTCAACAAGGGGCTTGCGGGCGCAACTGCGGAGGCGATCGCCACAGCCCTGGATACGGCTATGAATCCGGCGGTCGTCGATGCGTTCGCGCTCGCGATCAGTGGCGCCGGCGGCCCGCCCGCTTATCCGGACGTTCCAGGCCACGCTCCGGAGGCAGCTGTCGCGCGGAGCGACGCTGAGGCAGTGACCGCGGCGATGAACGAAATCCGCAAGCTCGTGCCCCGCGTTGGCTCCTATGTGTGGGAGACCGACTACTTCCAGCCGCATTGGCAGGAGGCATTCTGGGGCGAAAACTATACCCGGCTTCTCGCGGTCAAGGGCAAATACGATCCGGACGGCCTCTTCTTCCTCCATCACGGGGTCGGCAGTGAGGACTGGAGCGCCGATGGATTCACGCGTCTGAACTGACGTCTCTCATCGCTGTCGCCGACAACGCCCAGACATCTCGACACAATCGCACGACCCGAGGAAGCTCATGCCCTACACGCCTTCGCCCATGCGCTACGACAAAATGATCTACAACCGCTGCGGCCGCAGCGGGCTCAAGCTGCCTGCAATATCGCTGGGCTTGTGGCATAATTTCGGCTTCGACAAGTCCGCCGATTCGATGCGCGCGATATGCCAGCGGGCGTTCGATCTTGGCGTCACCCATTTCGATCTTGCCAACAATTATGGACCCCCGCCGGGCTCGGCCGAGCTCGCCTTTGGCGAGATCCTGCGCGGCGACTTCCGCGGCTTCCGCGACGAACTCGTGATCTCGACCAAGGCCGGCTACGACATGTGGCCGGGGCCTTACGGCGAATGGGGCAGCCGCAAATACCTGCTCGCGAGCCTCGACCAGAGTCTCAAGCGCATCGGTCTCGACTATGTCGACATTTTCTATTCGCACCGTTTCGATCCCGAAACGCCGCTCGAGGAGACGATGGGCGCCCTGGATCATGCGGTTCGCCAGGGAAAGGCCCTTTATGTCGGCGTTTCCTCCTACAATTCCCGCCGCACGAAGGAAGCGGTCGCCATTCTCAATCGGCTCGGGACGCCCTGCCTCATCCATCAGCCCAGTTATTCGATGATCAATCGCTGGATCGAGGACGATCATTTGCTGGATACGCTCGAAGCTTTGGGCGTCGGCGCGATCGTCTTTTCCCCGCTCGCGCAAGGCTTGCTCACCGAAAAATATCTGGCCGGCGTGCCCGCCGGCAGCCGCGCCACTGAAAACCGCTCTCTCAAACGGACGATGCTCACGCCGGAGAACATCGAGCGCGTGCGTCATCTCGACGCGATCGCCAAGCGGCGAGGTCAGACGCTCGCTCAGATGGCGCTGGCCTGGGCGCTGAGGGACAAGCGTGTGACCTCGGCCCTGATCGGCGCGAGCAGCCCGGAGCAGGTGACCGATAGCGTCAAGGCGCTCGACAAGCTTTCGTTCGCCGCCGACGAACTTAAGGAGATCGATCGTTACGCAGTCGAAGGCGGCGTGAACATCTGGCGGCAGTCCGCGGAGCTCGGCGCGTGAAGCGCCGGCGCCGGTCGCAATACGTCGTCGAGCATTTCTGGGGAGGAACCACATGCCGAAGCGCCCGCGCATCGGAGTCATCGGCTCGACAAACATGGATCTGACCACCACGGTCGCGCGCATGCCTGTGTGGGGTGAGACAGTCCTTGCCAAGCATTTCGAGACGAGTTTCGGCGGCAAAGGAGCCAATCAGGCGGTCGCGGCGGCCAAGCTCGGCGCCGAGGTCGTCATGGTCTCAAATCTTGGCGACGATACGCTCGGCGACAGCGCGCTCAAGAATTTCGAGAGCTACGGAATCAATACGCAGCATGTCCGCCGCATTCCAAAGCAATCGACCGGCACGGCGACGATTTTGGTCGATGAGGGTTCGGGCGACAATGCGATCCTGATCGTCGCCGGCGCCAATGGCGACCTGAGCTCAGCCGACGTTGACGCCGCAAGCGAGGGGCTTAGGGGATGCGATCTCATCCTGCTACAGCTCGAGATCCAGCTTGAAACCGCCTATGCGGCGATTCGCTTCGCTCGCAAGAATGGCGTCAGGACTGTTCTGAATCCGGCGCCTGCCCGCCGCAACCTCGACATGGACGTCGTTACGCGTGCGAGCTTCCTCATCCCCAACGAGACCGAACTCGCCATCCTGACCGACATGCCGGTTGAGTCGGAAGACGATATCTCAGCCGCCGCCCAAAGCCTGGTCAAGCGGGGCGTCGAGACGGCGATCGTGACGCTTGGCGCGCGCGGTTCGCTGCTCGCGACACCGGAGGGTGCGAGGCGCATCGCCCCGGTCAAGGTTCAGGCGGTCGACACCACCGGCGCCGGCGATGCCTTTATCGGCAGCTTCGCCCGCTATCTCGCTGGCGGCCTCGCGCTCGAGGCGGCGCTCACCGAGGCGACTCGCTACTCCGCATTTTCGGTCACCCGTCACGGGGCGCAAAAATCCTTCGCGACCGAGGCTGAGTTCGCCGCGTTCGGCGCTAGCCTCAATTGAGCGGCGCCGCGATCCGGGCTCAGACTACTTCCGGACCTCCTTGCAAACATTCATCCTGTGCGGATCGCCGGAAAGCTCGCATCGAAAACCGCACTCGTAGTCGCCGCCGCTCTTCACCTGAATCGCCTTCATCCTCTCGATCGCCTGGTCTCGGCAGTAGCTGAATGTCCTGAAGCGCGGGGTCACATCGAACCGGGTCCGGTTGGTTCGATCGGGATAGACAATCGCAGCCCATTCGCCTGGAGTGTCGTCGCATCCGGCCAGCAAGAGAAAAACCAGGCATAGCGCGCCTCGTATCCTGGTCTCTCCGGTTCGGGCCATAATGTTTCACCGCGCTCTTCGCTCGACAGCTTGCCGCGTGCCGAACTCTTCTGCAAGGCAAAGTCGTATTTCAAGCGCGCCCCTTCTGTGCCGACGTCCGCGCCGCGCCTTGCCCGCGTCTCGTCATGGCCTTAGGGATGCGGCGCCAATCAAATTAGGGAGTTCGCGATGACCGAGGGCGTCATGGAGAAGGTCCGTCTGGGCCGCACTGATCTCATGGTCACGTCCGTCTGTTTCGGCACCTCGGGCCTCGGCGACATGCCGGACACCTACGGCTACGGCGTCGACGAGGCGCGCGCGAGGGCGACGTTACACGCCATTTTCGACGGGCCGGCTAATTTCATCGACACCTCGCGCAACTATGGGCTCGGCCGCAGCGAAGAGCGGATCGGCGCCGCCATTCGCGAGCGCGGCGGCCTGCCTGAGGGCTTCGTCATCTCGACCAAGCTCGACCGCGATTTCGAAACAAGCGTGTTCGACGCCTCACGCGCCCGCCGCTCGTTCGAGCAAAGTTTGAAGACGCTGGGAATCGAGCAAGTCGACCTCCTGCACCTGCACGAT
>DASXXT010000368.1:0-2647 GCA_036502965.1 Roseiarcus sp.
CGTTTCGGTTTCCGCCTGTGGCTATAATGTCATCCCGACCAAGCAGGAGGCCGCCAACGCCGCTTGGGCGGAGGTTCAGAACCAATATCAGCGCCGCGCCGACCTCGTTCCCAATCTGGTCGCCACGGTTCAGGGCTACGCGAAACAGGAAAAGGACGTCTTTGTCCAGGTCACCGAGGCGCGCGCCAAGGCAACGTCGATTCACCTCAACGCCGACGACCTGACCGACCCGGCGAAAGTCAAACAGCTGCAGGATGCGCAAAACGCGCTGTCCGGAGCCCTCGGCCGACTGCTCGCGGTCAGCGAGAACTATCCGGACCTCAAGTCGAACCAGAATTTCCTCGCCCTGCAATCCCAGCTCGAGGGGACCGAAAACCGCATCGCTGTCGCCCGCCGCGACTACATCGCCGCGGTGCAGGATTTCAACACGACGCTCAGGACTTTCCCAAGCGTGCTCTGGGCGCAGACGGTGTTTCGCTCGATCAAGCCGTTGGTCCCGTTCACCGCGGATTCCGAAGCCCAAGCGGCGCCGAAGGTGAAGTTCTAGCCCTCGAACGGGGAGCGTCCGGATGCCTCGCCTCTGGCTGCGGGCGCTGATCGTCCTTGCCGTCGCGGCGCTATGCGCCGGCATTGCGCTTGCGGCGGCCAACTTCCCCCCGCTGACCGGAAGAGTGGTGGACCAGGCGAAAATTCTCTCGCCGGTCACGATCGCGGACCTCGAACGCAAGCTCGCCGATCTCGAGCAGAAGTCCGGCATTCAGCTCGTCGTTGCGACCGTGCCCTCGCTCGGCGGCGAGGAGATCGAGCCCTATGCCAATGGGCTGTTCCGAGCCTGGAAACTGGGCGAAGCGAAACAGAACAACGGCGCTCTCCTCCTGATCGCGCCGAAGGAGCGGCGGGTGCGAATCGAGGTCGGCTACGGTCTCGAAGGGACACTGACCGACGCCGTCTCCAGCATCATCATTTCCAACGCGATCGCGCCGCGATTCAAAGCCGGCGATTTCAATGGCGGCGTCACCCGCGGCGTCGACGACATCATCACCGCGCTGACCACCGACTCGGCCGAATGGAAGCCGAAGCCGACCGACATGCGCGCCGAGCATGAGGCGTCGCTGCTCGATACGCTCGCGCCCCTCCTCATTTTTCTTTTCATCATGTTCGTGATCAGCCGCATCAGCCGGAGAAGCGGCCGCGGCAACGTCATCTTCATTCCGATGGGCACGGGAGGTTTCGGCGGCGGATTTGGCCGCGGCGGCGGGTCTGGAGGCGGCTTTTCTGGTGGAGGCGGATTTTCAGGCGGCGGCGGGTCTTCCGGCGGCGGCGGCGCCTCGGGGGGCTGGTGATGATTCTCGCCCCGGACGCGGCGGCGCGCGTCGAGGCCGCGTTCGACGCCGCGCAACTCAAGACCCGGGCCCCGCTCGTCTGCGTGCTGGCCGGCGCCTCCACCTCGCTGGACGGGGAGTTTCTGCTCGGCGCCTGCATCCTCGCGCTGTTAACGCCGCTGCCGCTGCTCCTGTTCACCGATCTTTCCGCCCATCGCATCTACGTCGCTCAGCTTCTCGTCGCCATTCTTGCGGCGGTGCTGCTTTCGCTCCCACTGGTGCGGCGGTGGCTGATCCCGAAGCGCGTGGCGCGCTCGGCTGGTCACCGGGCCGCGCTGGCGCAGTTCGTCTTGCGCGGGATCGATCGCTCGCGGTGTGGCGCGCTCATCTACGTATCGCTGGCCGAGCATTACATCCGCATTGTTCCGGCCGAGGACGCCGCGCGCCTCGTCCCCAACGAGCAATGGCAAGCCGCCGTCAATGAGGCGCTCGGACCGCTCGCCGCCGGGGAGACGGAAGCCGCGCTGACCGGGCTCGCCGCGAGCTGCGGCGACATTCTTGCGGCAGGGTTCCCACCCGGGGCGCCTGCGGATCCGGCGCGGCAACGGTTCCACATCGTTTGAACGTTAAGGCAAACTGCGCCAAACAAGGAGCGCTAAACGCCGCCGCCGCTTGAGGTTACACCCATTCTCCTCTAGGAGTCGGGGTTCGGGATCTCGCGGGGAACGCAATCATGCCATTTGGGCGGGGCTCGATTGGACGGCGCGCTATGTTTGGCTTCGCCGCCGCGCTGGCGTTCGGCGCCGCCTCGGCGCAGGCGACACCATACCTCGTTGTCGACGCGGACAGCGACCAGGTGTTGATGGAGAACGAAGCGACCGCCCCATGGTATCCGGCGTCGCTCACCAAGCTCATGACGGTTTATGTCGCGCTGGACGCAGTGCGCAATGGCAAACTTACGCTTGATACGCCACTCATCATGTCGGCTCGCGCCGCGCGAATGCCGCCGTCGAAAATGGGGTTCCGGCCCGGCACCGAAGTGACCCTCGACAATGCGCTCAAGATGCTGATGGTCAAATCGCCCAACGATGTCGCGGTGATGGTCGCCGAAGGCGTTTCGGGCTCGGTCGAAGCCTTTGCCTACGACATGAACGCCGCCGCGCAGCGGCTGGGCCTGCGGGAGTCGCATTTCGTCAACCCCAACGGCTTGCACAATCCCGCCCATGTGTCTTCGGCCCGCGACATGGCCATCGTCGCCCGCGCGCTGTTGCGCGAGTTTCCGGACCATGCCGATCTCTTCAGCATCGGCGCGCTTCAGCTCGGCA
>DASXXT010000369.1:0-27106 GCA_036502965.1 Roseiarcus sp.
ATCCCGACGTGCACGAGGTCTTCTTCCAGGTGTTCGACAAGGGCGTGATGGAGGACGGCACGGGCCGCCGCATCGACTTCAAGAACACGCTGATCCTTCTCACCACGAATGTCGGGACCGACATCATCATGCGCGCGGCGAACGGCGCGACACCGCCCGATCCCGAAGCGCTCGCCGCCGAATTGCGCCCAGCGCTTCTCGAAGTGTTCCCGCCCGCGCTGCTCGGACGCATCGTCACGATTCCCTATTTTCCGCTGTCGGGCGAGATGCTGGCCGGCATCGTGCGCCTGCAGCTCGACCGCATCGGCAAGCGGATCGAAGAGAACCATCGGGCGAAATTCATCACCGACCCGAGCGCTATCGATCACATCGTGTCGCTCTGCCACGACCCGGATTCGGGCGGACGCGTGATCGACAATGTCATCACCAATACGATCCTGCCGGCTTTGTCGCGCGAGATCCTCAAGCGTTCCCTGGCGCGGGAGGAGATCCATGAGGCAAAGGTCTCCTCAGCGGACGGCGCGTTCGTCTACGAAGTGAACTGAGCGGAGCGGCGGCATGACTAATCGATTCGAGCAGGTGGACGAGGTCGTCGGCGATGCGGTGACTGTCGTTCTGTCCCAACGCGCCGACGGACAATGGGCGACCGTCGTCTGCCCCAAGAGCGCCCACGAATCGCTGACGGCGGATCGAATAACCGAGCCAATGGCGCCCAAGGACGCTCTTTCCGGCGCGGTCAAGCTTGCGAATCAGCTCAAGATCGCGATCGTTGTCCAGGATCCTGACGGCGTCTGGAAAAAGGAATGGGGCGAACTTTACCGAGATGACAGCGAGTGATGGCCGCACGCATCGCCGCGCACCCGGGAGGTCAGGATCGCTCGTCAGAGCCTGCTGCATTTGGGTAGAATCGATGGCGTTAGCGCACCCGCCCCCTCTTGTGGGGGCGGGCAGGGGTGGGGGGTCGCGCGGACCGAGAAGATTATCGAGCCCGCCATCGCTCGCTTGCCGCGTAGGACGGCCCAACCCCCCTCCTCTGTCCTCCCCCACAAGGGGGGAGGAGGGCGCTAGTGTTCAGTTTTCGCGCCTTCCTCTAGCCTTCGCGGTTCTCGCGATCGTCGCCACGCCTGCCCGCGCCGACTTCCGCGTCTGCAACAAGACGCATGCGCTCATCAATATCGCGGTCGGGACGGACGCCGGCGAGGCGTTCAAAACTGAGGGCTGGTGGGTCGCGACCCCCGGCTCCTGCGCGACGCCTGTTCGCGGTCCCTTGAAGAGCCGCTTCCTCTATCTCTACGCCACGAACATCGACGGCGTGGACCTCGTGGTCGGCACGGCGACGATGTGCATCGACCGCGGCAAGTTCGTCGCATTTGGCGCAGAGAATTGCTGGCGGCGCGGCCTGCAGGCGGTCACCTTCGCGGAGATCGACACGCTTGATTCCACCGACTGGACGACGTTCCTCACCGACCCCCGGAAGTGAGGATCACTTCCCCTTCTTCAAGGCCGCAATCGCCTCGTCCGACAGGAGGTCCTGCAGCAGGCTCGCGAAGTCGCGCGTCGCGAGATTTCGCGCGCGATCGAGCAGATAAGGCACGGGGCTCGACGGCTCCGCCTTTTGCATATGCGCCGCGACCGCGTCGATTAGCGCAATCGCCGCGGCGCGCGTCGCCGCCGGTTCCGCCGGCGCGCTTTGGATGGCGGTGCTCGGCGCGTTCGACAGACTCTTTACCGGAACGGTGAAGGCGCCGTCCGGACCCACAAACACCCGCGCCGCGTCCGCGTGCGGCGGCGCGAGCAGCTTCATCACCTCGTACAGGTTCTTGCCCAGCATTTCGCGCGCCTGCCGTATGAGGAGAAGCGCCGGACTTGTCGGCTCGGAGGCGGCGAAATAGCCGAATGCGGAAGCGAGCGCCGCGTCAACCTCGGCGCGCGACGCGAACGCGGCCGGCGCCGCGGCGGCGCCGTCCGGACCAGTGTCCTCGGCCGAGCGAGGCGCCTCGGGCGGCGGCGGCGCGAGGGAAGGGTCGCGCTTCAGAAGGGCAGCCCGCAGGAACTCGGTCATCTCGCCCGCAAGCTTGGCCAGCTTCGGCAGTTCGACCGCGTTCTCGAAGCCGACATGTTCGGTCGTGGCCACCCTGATCGACTGGATCGAAGCGCCGAAGTTTGTCAGCGTCTCGACGGCGCCGGCTAGCCTTGCAATCTCGACGTCGCTCAAGACTCGCTCGATCGACTTCGCCGGCATGAACTTTTCCGGCTCCGTCGTCTGCTTCTGGCCTTTGAGGTCATAGAGCATAACGGAACGCGGCTGGACCGCGCCCGTAGCCAAGAGCTGGTCGCGATAGGAGAGCGCGCCCTCGCGGTTGGTTTCGATGAGCGGCGCATATTGTAGCGGCAGGAGGACGACCCCGTTATCCTCGAGCGTAGCCAATTGCGCGATGCGCCCCGAATAGTCGTCGCCATCGGCCCTGGGATTGGCGGCTTCCCAATGTTCCCTGACGAGCCAAGCGACATTTCCAAGCCGTCGCGCGAAGCCCGCGACATCGCGGTTGAGGATCGAGAGCTTCGCCATGAGGGCCAGTAGGCGCAGGTCGAGGGTGCGCTTGAGGAGCCTCTCCGCCGCCTGCAACGCGGCCGAAAAATCGATCGTAGCGCGATTGAATGCGTAATAGCTGGCGGGAAGCAGCCCCTCCGTGGCCGCAATGAAATTCATGAACTCCGCGTCGCCTTCAAGATCGAGATCGGGCCCGCAGGGGTCGTCCTCCGAGACGAGCGGCAGCGCGAAGGGATCCGGCGCCGGGCGGGCGGCGGACGCAAGCGGGGACGGAGGCTCTGTCGACGCGGCAGGCTCGGGCTCGGGCGAAGGTCCAGGCGCAGCTGGGGCTTCCAGCGAAGTCGGAAGCTCGGCCGGCGTCTCGGCGGTCACGGGGCCGGGCGGCCCGACCGGCGGGGGCGAAGCGGTCGGCGCGGGAGCAGCCGAGGGGTCCAAAGGAGAAACGTCATTCATCGCCGCTTGTCCTTTAAGGGGAGGCGCGTCGGCCGGAATGATACGCGATCCTTGCGTTGCGGCCAAAGGCATCGGCCCCTGGGGCGCGAGCGGCGGTCACGTCGCGTCGCCCAAAGCGACCGCGATCCGGTCCGAGAAAGCCCCGGTCAGCATATCGGCGAATCGGGTCGCGGGGGGCAGGCCGACCTCCAACAAGGCGAGTGACGGAAAGCCTTCGCCGCCGATCGTCCACCAGAAGGTCTGGGACGCAAAGGCTCGCCTTCGCCCGAAGCGGCGCGCGGCGAGAAAAGCTGGGGAAACCTGCTTGGCCATGTCGCGGGCGAGGACGCCGCCATCAGCCAGCTCTTCGAAACCATCGTCCTTGATTATTCGCGGCTCAAGCGCCGGCGCGGGCAGGGCCGCGACTTTCTCGGCGATCAGTTCCAGCGTCGCTCCGGGTTCGAGGGCGTCGAGGAGGACCGCCTCGGCCGTCTCGAACCAGGCGTCGTTCGGCTCGAGTTCGGGCGGCGGCAGCGACGCGTCGCCTTCGCCGACGAAAATGGCGAGGGGAAAGGATCGCCCCACACCGTCGACCGACGGCATGAACGCGCCGATCATCGCCTCGCCGCAAAAGTCCGCGCCGAGCCAATAACGCCAGATCGGCGCGCGGTTGTAGGTTTCGAGCCACGCGTCGCCCAGCATCTGCTTCGACATCGCCACGCCCGCCTGGAGCCACGGCTCCCAAGCCTCGAGGAACCGCCGCGAAGCGTTCATGCCGATGAAATCGCGCTTTGCGGGGAGCTTTCCGAAAAGTCCGGCGGACATGAGGATCAGAGCCCGTTCGGACACTTGAACTGCCTAAGCGCTGGCATGCTCAAGGGATTGGCCAAAGAAGACGAAGTGAACTGATAGGAAACCTCGCGCCCGAAAACGACGAAGCTGACCTTGAGCGCGTTCCCGCTCTCGATCGATGAGCCGGCATCGACGAGGCGGAACAAGGCCCACGCCCCGGTGCGCTCGAGTTTGGACTGGCGGTCGGGCATATCGGGCGCCATGACGATCGAGGCTTCGCCTGCGCCGGCGCCTGGCCATTGCACGGTCACGGGCGAATTTGCAGCCCCCTGCTGCGCGACGACGGTGGCGCCGTTGATCGTGAGCGTCGCGGTCTGGGCGTCGCTGCTCAGCGTCAGCGGCTTCACTTCGAAGTTGAGGTTCGGCGTTGTCCCGCCGGTCGGGAAGAAGGCGTCGCGAATGTCCGCCGCTTGCTGGAATTGTCGCAAGGTTGTGTCAGACAGCTTTCGCGCGAGGTTCGGATTGGTGCGCCAGACCCATCGCTTGCCGCTTCTGTTGACGAGGAGGTCGAGACTGGCCGAGTAGAACTTGTCAATAATGCCGGTCGGGGCGAACAGTTTCGCGAAATCAGCCAGCGGCGTGTCCCGATCGCTCTTTGCGAAGGGATAGCGGTTAGCGGTGATCTGCTGGCAGATTCCGGTCACGTTCTGAGCCATCGCGTCAGCGATCTGGGCGATTGAGCTCGCGTTCGCGTCGCCGGCGGCGTCCTTGGCGATCTTGTCGATCATGCCGGCAAGCGGCTGGGGCAGACGCGTTGCGTTGGCTCTGAGACTCGCCACCTGCACATCCACCTGCTCAAGCGCCTGCTTGGCCTGGGCCGCGTTTTCCGCCGCGAGGACAAGCTGGCGATAAAGCTCGTTCAGGTTGGCGAGCAGCTGGTCGATCGGCCGCGATCCGGGCTGCCCGTCGACCATGATCTGAATCGGTTTGAAATAGGCCTCAATCGAGGCGCCCGGCGTCTCAGGCGGCGGGTCGCCCGCCTTGCGCTGCGACTTCATCGCAAGGTCGAGGGCCTCCCTTCCCACGCCGCCCAGTCGATTGCCCGCCGCGTTTACGGCGTCCTTCTTCACCTCGTCGACCGGGGAGGCTTTCTCCGCCGGAGGCTTGGGACGCTCGCGCGTCAACGCCGTCTCGTCTCGAATGGATTCGAAGATCAAACGTATGGGTGAGGTCGGCGCCGAAGCGGCGCTCAGCTTCAGATATTTCGGCTTGTCGTTGAGCAGCGGCTTCAGCTGAAGGTTGTTAATCGCGGCGGTCCAGGCGGCGATGAAGTCGCGGCCATAGAGCTCAAGGATGCCGGGATAGAGGCTGGCGAACTGCTGCTGCACGGCGTTCTGGTCGCCGGATGCTCCGAGCACCCAGTTGTCCTTTTGCAGCTTGTCGCGGATCGTCTGCAGATGCGCGAGCAACCCGCTGTAGAAGCCTCCGTAGGTGAAGAAGCCGGGGACTCGAATGGTGTCGAGGTTCGCGCCGTTGGCCGCCTCGAACACCAGGTTCATGTCCGGTCCGCCGCGTTGGGTCGCGAGCCAATCCTCGACCTCCGCGTTGTGCGCCTCGGACTTCAGAAGCGTGTAGGCGCGCTCGGCTACGCGCATGCGCGCAAGCGTCGCTTGCGCCTGCTCGACCAGCGGGCCATTGAGCGAAACTTTCCTCGCTTGCCCGTCATCCATGTCGAGCATGGCCTCGAGATGCTGGCGAAGCAGCGCTCGCCCCTGGGCGTTCGGCGCGCCCGGGAACGTGCGCTCCTCCCAGTCCCGCGTGAACCAGGCGAGGATCAAATCATTGTCGACCTGCGGCGCGTTGCCCCCGAGCATCAGATAGACCTTGAGCGCCTCATAAACGAAGCTCGGATCATCGATGTTCTTCTGGATCTGCTGCTCAAGCGAGAGGATGAGCCGCGGCCGCAAGAGCCGTTCGAGGGCCTGCCGGTAGAGATCGTTTGACGCATCCTGGAGGCGCGGGCGCTGGCTCAGACCAAAGGTTTGTTCGACCGGCGTGGAGTCCTTGCGCTTGGCGTAACCGACGGGCAGATTCGGCAGAGAGCCAATCAGCTCGTAAATGGGCAATAGATTTGGATCAGTGACCGAATTCTGCTTGATGAAGGGTCCGGCGATCGAGGCGTAATCCCTGACGCCCTGATCGGTCGCGGTAATGAGCGCGGCGTTGCGCGTGTAGCTCATCCACCATAGGCCCAGGATGCCCGCGGTGGCGAGGCCGATCAGCGTGAAAGCCGCGGCTCTCAGCGCGAGCGATCTGCGCACGGCGGCGATGTTGGTCGAAACCCACCCGGCCTCGCCGAAGATCACCTTCGTCAGCAAATCATGCAGGAAAAAGCTTTTGCCTGCCCCCGAAAATCCGACGCTGCCGAGCCTCTGCACGCCGTAGCTCTTTTGGAGCGCGCCGATGACGGCGTCGAAAGGCGTTCCCTCCTGGGTCCCCGAAGTGAAGTAGAAGCCGCGCAATATTGCGGTGGTCTGGTAGCGTGTGGGCTCGAAGACGCGATTGAGGAAGTCGGCGATCGGCTTTCGGATGGCGCCGAGCTGCGCCGGAAATCCGAACAGGACCGCTCTCGACCGCAGGTCGGGCTCCTCCTGCAATCGTTCGGGCATCCTCTCTGAAATGCGCTGAATGAGGAGGTCGATCTCCTCCGGAAGCTTGCCGACGTTGTTGGCCTTCTTGTCGGAGGTCTGGAACGTGGCTCCCCAGACCGCCTGTCGCTTCGTCTCGTCCAGGTCGGCGAAATATTGGGTGAAGCCCTCCACAAGATCCATTTTGGTGAACACGGCGTAGACGGGGAAGTCGACCTTCAGTTCTTCGTGCAATTCGTCGAGGCGCTTGCGGATCGCATCGGCGTGCGCCGCTACCTCCTTCGCCGAAAGGTTGAGAACATCAGCGATACTGATCGCGACAATGACCCCGTTGATCGGCTGCCGGGGGCGATTCCGGCCAAGCATGTCGAGGAAGGCGAGCCAGCTGCGGCGATCGGCCTTCGCGTCCGAATCCTGCGTCGTATAGCGGCCCGCGGTGTCGATCAGCACCGCTTCGTCGGTGAACCACCAGTCGCAATATCGCGTCCCGCCGACCCCCTGCACGGCCATGGCCGCGTTGTCCCCGGCGAGCGGAAACTTGAGGCCTGAATTCACCAGCGCCGTCGTCTTGCCGGCGCCGGGCGGGCCTATGATGAGATACCAGGGAAGGTCGTAAAGGGCGTGCGCGTTCGACTTGCCCGATCGTTTGAGGACCGCAAGGGCGTCCTCCATCTTCTGCTTCAGGACCGGCGCATCGCTGTCTTCGGCGACGGTTTCGGTCATCGCCTGCGCGATCTTGGCGGCGGCGCGGCGTCGAGAGATGATGCGCCAGGCGATCGCGCCGGCGACCGCGAGGAAGATCACCAGAATGATGATGAGCCGGACGATCGCGCTGTCGAACGGCTGCGCGTCGCCGATGGCGACAAGCGGCCCCGCCAGCCAGATGACGACTGCGAGGATGATGGCCCCGAGAATGCTGAGCCCGATCCAGAGCCGGGCCATCACGGTCATCGAGATCGCCCTCCGCCCGGCACAAACCCTCTCCCTTAATCAGCTCTCGGGATGGAAACTTCAACGCGCCGGTTTTTCGATTTGTTAAACTCCGTATCGTTCGCGGCCACCGGATTGCCGGGACCCTTCCCCTGCACCGCGAGGCGCTCCGGATGCGCAAGGCCCGGCTTCAGCATGACCGCGACCGACTTGGCGCGCGCATTGGAGAGCTCGAAGTTCGATGGAAAGGCGACGGTGTGAATCGGATCGGCGTCGGTGTAGCCGTCGACATGAATGGCGCCAGGCTCCCGGTCGAGAGCGGCGGCGATCTTGGCCGCGATGGGAACGAAGGAATCGCTAACCTTCGCGCCGCCTGAGGGAAACAGCACCACATTGCCGATGCGAATGAAGATCGTCGTCGTGGATTGGTCGGCACCCACCTTGCCGGCCACGATTTCCTTGGCCAGCGCAGCGCGGATACGCTCGAGTTGCGTGGACGTCCTCGGCTTCGGATCCGGCGGCGGCTTGACGATTGTTTCGCGCGTGATCGTCAATTCCCCCGGCGGATGAATCTCCGCCATCCTCAATGCGAGCGTCTCCGCTCGCGCTGAGAGGGCGTTGCGCAGATAAAGGTAGGAACCGAGCAGAATGACCGCCGCAAGCGCCGCAACCGCCCAAACGGGAACCTGGAGACGGCTGCTCGACAGGGGGACCGCCTGGCCCCGCCAATGCGGCGACAAGTCCTCGATCGTCTTCGGCTGAGCGCGGCGAATGGTTTCGTACAGATCTCGCCGAATGCCCTGCGCCGCCCCCGGGCCGCCTGAGGCCCGGTAGACCCCTTCGAAGCCAAGGCTGAGGCAAGCGTGCATGACTTCAAGCACGCCCAAATTCACCGCGGGATTCTGTTTCGCGCGCTCAAGCTCCTTGAAGAAACGGACGCCGCCCATCCGTTCGTTGAAAAAGCGAACAAGCATGCTGTACTGCGTCCAGACCCGGCTGTCCGCTGTCGGCAAATTTTGCACGATGTCGTCGGCGGTGGCGGCGAGCGCATATTTCGCCGTCTCGATCTGATCGTTGGGAGCGCCGGCCGCGCGCGCGTCGATTTCGAATTGCTCGATAGCCTGCGCGACCTGATCCATGAGCTGGCTCGCTCCCGCGCGCACGAGCGATGCGCGCAGGCGCCCTAGCATGACGAGAAGCGACGCGGCCGCCCGCATCAGCGGGCTCGCAGCCACCGTCACGAGGTCAACGGACACATGCGGCGACATGGGCGCAGGGGTCATCGGCGCCGACGCCTCGGGAGCGACATACAGGTTGTTCGGCGCTCGCGGGGTCATCCAGTCATCCCAGCCGCGCTGCCCCTGGCTGGATGAAGGCGCGTTGGATGGCGCGGCTGGCGGCGGCGTCGGATAGGCGACAGGCGGCGTCGGCGTTGAGGCTGGCGCGGCCCCCCCGGCAGGCGAGCCGGCGGCGGGATCGCCGGGAGACGGCGGCGGTGTACGCCGTCCAGCCGGATTGGGACGGATGATCGTCCTGTCGCTTCGGCCGAACGGATCGTCTTCGGGGGTCATCGCCGCTCTTCCCTCACGGCCCAAAGCTCCATCTCAAGCTCTGGCCAGTCGCCTGCGAAGTGCATTCCGATAGCAGTAGCCTGACTGAACTCAGGCCATAAAGGAGACGTGCGGTCCAGGTAGAAGTAGACGTGGTCTGTGATAGCGCGGATCTGAGGCGGAGGCGTCGGCAGGTGCACTACCGAAACCCCGGGGAGGTGGGCGTGCACGATTTCGTTCATCTTGGTGTTCGGCCCAACCTTGAGGAAGGCGGGCAGATTGCGCTGGATTTCGGTCAAGGGGCGACGCGCTGAGACTTCGAGCACGAAGGTCGCGTTGGCGAATAGCGTGCGGTCCCGGATGGTCGAAACAAATGCGCTCGGCGCGCGCTCGATCAGCTCCAGCCGGATGGCCCGGCGGTCGAGACGCGCGCTGAGGAAGTCCTGAATGTCGCGCAACAACGGTGTGAACACGCTTTCCAGGTCGTCATGGTCATAGACGCCATATTCGCGCGCGCGCCGCTCGTGCGTGGTGAAAGTCGCCAATTCCCCCGCAATCCGCAGCAGCGTTTCATACAAGCGCTCCGGGTGGACGTACTTCGACGAGCGAAAGTGCTTGAGCGCCGGGATTTCGCGATTTAAGCATTGGAGGATCAAATAGTCGGCGCTCTGCAAGCCGCCGCCCGCAGTGGGATCGCTCGCGTATCGTGAAAGCTCATCCAGCTTATTGCCGATCCAGCCGATAACGCGGTCGAGCCAGCCTTCGACGGTGGGATGCGCCGCGCAAACGAGCAAGGGCGGAGCAAATTTCTCGTCGAACACCAGGGTGCGGTCATGCACCTCGACGATGCGCGCTATCGGGAGAGCGACATAGCCTGGCTTCGAAGTTTTGCGGATCTCATAAGCTAGGCGCGGATAAGCGACCTCGATTTCCTCCTCGATGCGGAGGTTTGCGGTGGAATCGATCACGGTTTCGGCGCCGACCACATAGCGGGCGGCGTTTTCCGTCTGCTCGGCGCTTACCTCGCGAAAGTTGTCCGCGCGGGCTGGCATTGTGAGCCAGATGAGCTGACCTGCGGCCGTCTCCGGCGTGGTGATCGGCGCGGGCGGCGGGCACTCGGCAGGAAAATCAAACACGCCTCCGTCCGGCATGATTCCCGATCCCCGGCGGAGCGCAAACTTGCTCTGCTGAGCAAGATCTCGGTCGATTTCGAGCGCCGCGAAGCCCCAAGGATACGGGGTTACGTTACGTGTGCGGCTTTCGAGCGCGTTTTCGAGATAACGATCGCCTTGCTGAAGATGGTGCGGCCGAAGAAAGAGGCCCTCCGTCCAGTGAACTTTCGCGTTCCACGACATCGGCGCCGCTTCCCCATTCGTTCCCGATCACATCGCTCCTTCAAAGCCAGCGCGATTGCTGGAAACACTACAGCGATGATCCGCTCAGCCGTCCTTGTGTTGCAACCTGTCATACGCCTGCGCGAATAAAGCAATGAACGCCTCCAGGAGGCGCCCGTCCGCCCGCTTCGCCTTGGCCCGCCATCGCTCGACGTAGATATCCCACAGCTTCGCCTTCCGAGAGGATACGAGCGCGCCAATGCCGCGCTCCGGCTCCACGGAATGATCGATCCGTTCCGGCGCCAAATCCTCGAACAACGCGTCGAGGGCGCCCTGCATCGCGCTGAACGTGAGGATCTGATGGGTTTTGAGATCGCCGAAACTGCGCTCAATCGTTGTCCGCGCGTCGAGATAATTTCGTGTCGGAGGCCCGAACATGATGGCGAGCGCCTCCGCCGGCGAACTCGCGAATTTGAGCGGGTTGTTCTCGACCGCTCGGATCATCGTACGGCTCGATGAGCGCATCAGCGTCTTCGACTCCGCTCGCGAGGCAAGCATTTGCCCCAGGTTCTCCGCCATCATCCGAAGAACGGCGCCGATTTCATCCGCGAGTTGATCCGAGTTGCGGGAAGTGAAAACGCCCGGAGGAACGCCGGCAGCCCGAGCGATCCGATCGAGGACTTCGAGCCCCGGGGCGTTGTCAGGCTGCGGCTCCCTGGGCAATGGCCGTAGCGGCGGGTCGGCGATCGCCGGCCGCGTCGGCGTCGGTATGCGAGGCTCCAGACCCTCCTGATCCAGCGGAGGCGACGGAGAGGCAGGCTTAACCGCAGTCAGCCAATCGTCCTCAGATCGTTGCGGACCGCGAGACGCCTCCGGCGCCAGTTTCGGCGCCTCGAGGAACGAAGCAAAGTCGAGGAAATCTGGCGGCGCGCTGCGCGGCTGCGCCGTCTGACGTTTGGCGCCAATTTCCGGCGCTGCCGCCTCGCCTACCGGCCCCCACACGTTGGCCAGACCAGGGTCCAAGGAGGCCTCGGCCGCCGAGCCTGAGCTCCGCGGCTTTCGCCCCTCTTGGACCGCAACGGCGATACTGTAGGGCCCGATGCTCAGCCGATCCCCGTCCCGCAGCCGGTGCGGGGCGTCGAGCCGGTACTCGGCGCCGTTGACAAAGGTGCCGTTTGTCGAGACGTCGTGAAGCCAGTATCCGCCGTCCCGATAGCGAATCTCGCAGTGCTTGCCCGAGATGCTTCGGCTTGGGTCGGGTAAGGTCCAATCGAGGTGCGAATCGCGGCCAAGATCGAGACCTCGTCCCTTGACCTCGATCCGTATCGGGCCGCCGTCTGGGAGCCGATCTACGTTTTCGATCGATAATCGCAGGGTCATTTCTGCCGAACGCGCGTGATGAGCGACACTATTTCGTCATTTGCCCACAGCCGCAAGGCTTTATGCGGTCCATCTGTCGATCGAGAAAAGGACCTTTTTGTGGTGGCCAAACCGTGCCCAATCGCAGCGCAGCCGGTCAATCGGTGAACGATCATGGAGAAGAAGGGCGTCATTGCGAAGGCCCTTCGAGGCCAAACACCGTCGGCTCCCCGCCGCTCGCGAAGCGAACGCCGGCCTCCGCGCAGGGTGCTATCCTGTCCACGACGGCGCGTGGATCGCCGGCGGCGACGGCCAGCATGATCGCCGTGTTCGCCGCCATCGCGCAGGCCCCGGAGGGCGGCGGAACCGGCTTTTGATCGGCGGGCAGGATACTGCCGCCTGACCAGCCAGCGGCGAAAGCGAGCCACGTGGTCGGTTTTCGCCGATCAGAGTCGTTCGCCACCCGCAGCGCTGTACGGCGGTTGTCGTCCTCGGGCGCCCGCACCCAGATCTCGGCTGCCCGAAACGCCTCGTCGGCGTCGCCCCCGGCAGTCAGCGCGCGAACGCATTGAATCGCCCACCAAACTGCTTCGCGGCGAGGAAGCAGATGACTGATAAAAAGAACCGCATCGCTTGGGCGGGGCGACCCCAACAGGGCACGCGCGTAGTTGAGCGGCTCGATGGCGTCTGCCGGAGGAGTGACGACATAGCTCAGATCCGGAAACGCCTCGAAGACGCTGCTGGCGGTGGCGAATCGGATGCGCGACAACATTGGCGATGCTCACACCAGAGGGGCAATGCCGCCCACCGTGCCGGCGCCGATATTCGCCACGCCGATTGTGGCGATGGGAATTGTCACTGAGGGCGATGCGAAAGTCACCGGTCCGAAAGCCACGGTCACGGTGGGCGTCATTGTTGTAATGCCGCTTGGTTGCACCATCAGTTGCGAGATTGGAGTGCCGCTGATGGTCACGCCGCTCTCGTCCATCCTGATCTGGGCAAGGAAGCCTCCGGGCCCGACGCTCAGGGTGATACTCTCCTGATCCATCTTGATCTGCGTTAGAGGCATGTCCGACGGCCCCACGTTCAGCGTGATCGTCTCAAAGGCGTTGAGCGTGAAGTTTCCTCCCCCTGTCGACCCGCCGACGACGGCCGCCTCCTCATCGACCGGCCCGACGTTGATCGTCTCGTCGCCCCCGACGGTCTCGGTCACATCTGCGCCAACGCGAATGTTTTGGTCGTTGTAAACGCGAAAATAGAGGTCCTTGCGGGCCCGAACATAGAACTGTTCGCTTCCCTTCGCGTCGTCGAACCACCAGGCGTTCGCATTATGGATCGTCGAGCCTCCATCCGTGGATGTCTTTCCGAGCAATCCACTAACGGTCTTCTTCCCCGGCAGGGTGAGCGAGATCAAGTTTCCGGGGTTCTCGGAGGTGCCGTTATAGACCGAGCCGACAATGATCGGCCGGTCGGGATCGCCGTTCTCATATTCCACCATCACTTCATCGCCGACTCGCGGAATAAACAGCGCGCCGCGATGGAGACCCGCCCAGACCTGGCCGACGCGAACCCGCCTGGAAGGCGTCTTGTCAGACCCGTTGGTTCCGGTGCCGTCGTCCCAGTAAAACTCGACCAGGACGCGGCCATATTTGTCGACGTCGATCTCCTGGTTCTCCTTGCTGATGACCTTCGCCGGCTGTGAGCCGATGATCACGGGCCGACGCGTGCGCAACGGCATTCGGTAGGGGATCGAGAATCGCGAGAGTTCGTAGCTCCCCGAATAGGCTCCATCGGCCGCCTCCTGCCCCAGACTTGCCGACGCGTAGGACTGGTCGCCGTACCAGTGGCCGCAGCGCAGGATGAGATAGTCGTCGTCCTGCGAGTCGCCGTCCTGCGATGTTCGCTGGATAGAAAACCCCGGAGTGAGCGACGGGGCGTATCCGCCCGCTGTGGCGCGGTCCTCGAATACCCGTTCCGCTTCCTGCCGCACTTTTGTCAGCCGGTCGCCAATCGTCTTGTCGTCATAGCCGCCCGGATAGTCGTATACGACGCTGCGCTCGGGCGGGGTCGGATAGGCCTCATGAGTGGAGAGATCGGCGTTCGGCTTGTTGTAGTCGTAGTCGTTGAGCTCGAAGATCCCCGCGATGACCCCCTGTTGCCGGCTCCAGTCGTTGAACGATTGGATGTCGTCCGGGCCGGCAAAAGAGGGCGGCACATAGAGGATCGAACTCGGCGCAGGCAGGGGTTCATGAGTGGCCGAGTCGGCGAGGACCAGGTAATGCTGGCTGGGCGAGTCGCCGTCGCCTTTGTCGAACTTGAAATAGTAATAGATCCCGAATTTCTCCATCATCCGTAGCGCAAAGTTGAGCGACGTTTCGCGGTACTGGACCGTGTATTCAAGCGTCGGATAATCCTCGATCATCAGGTCCACAATCGGGCCAAAGTTATTGTCTCCCAAAGCCTGCTTGATGATGTCTTTGACGTTCAGGTTCGCGAAGATCCGGCAGTGGGACCTCAGCGACATGATCCATGGCCATGGCCGCAGCACGAGCCGATAAAGCGGGAGGTTGAAACGCATCCCTGCCCACTTCGCCTCAGTCAAAATCCCGCTGAAATCGCGCCCCGTGTGATCCGTCGTTTCGAGGTGAACGCTACAGGTCTTCCCGAGCGCGGCGTGAAAATCCAGGTTTGGCTCAGGGCTGACAGCTTCGATCCGATACTCGAAGAGCTCCCCGATCGCCTCGGTTCCTTCGAAGCGCGTGAGGCACAGTTTGTCCTTGCCGAGCGGCGTCGCGAGTTTGCCGATCCGCCCGTCCTGGGTTGGATTATCAGCCATGAGGAACGCTCTTCATTGCCCCTGTTCCGATCGCCCGCGTCGAAAAGTTCAAAGGCCCGGCAGCGTCTTAGGCGACGACGACCTGACCTTCACCGGCTGCGGAGCGACTCGCTGTATCCCTCGTTATCCTTTACGCTGGCTTCAATAGTTACATCTTTGCCCCGGGTGGGCTAGGCGGAGCGCGTCGCAAATGGACGAATCCACCACGGGAGAACCGCTCGGCCGAGGCGAATCGCCGAACGATGTCCGCGCTCCGACCGGAATTGGGGGCCCACGGGAGAAGGTCGGGCCAATCGGCAACGTGCCGCCGCAGCCGTTGCAGGCGAACCCGACTGCGGCGGCGACGCAGGAGCTCAACCTCGTCGGAAACTTTCCCAAGCCTACGAGTTGGACGGCGAAAAAGGAGCTGGACCAAATCCACGCAGACAAATGGTTTCCAAGCACGCTTGATTTTCTTGCCGTCGCCGGATCGGGCAGCGTGGCGGTCGCCGACACCTGGGATTTTTGTCTCAGAATCGTGAAGGCGCCCAAAAAAATCAGCCGGCTCAACTTTTTCTCGCACGGATTGGCCAGCCTTATCGCACTCCAGGGGGAGATCGCCGACGATGGCAGCAATGTAACGCTGGCCCAGAATCCGGATACGGGATGGACGCAGGTGCTTGCGCCGAAAGCGATTCTCGATCCGTTCGCCAAGAAGTGGGGCGACATCGGCCAGGACAGCGGGTCGGTCTCCCTGACCGTCAACGGAACGTCCTTCACGCTCGATGATGTGCGCAAGAAGTTCGCTTCCGACGCGACAATCTGGCTCTACCTTTGCCACGGCGCCTCAGACCCGAGATTATTTGATGAGGTTGCCAACACGTTCCAGGTGACAGCCAAGGGATTCACCAAAGAAATCGTATATTGCGCCCCCACCGATTTTCCGGCCAGCCGGAAGCACAAGGTCACCGTTCTCACCACAGCCAAAGCTATCGATTCCTGCGTTAACGGCGACGTCGACTTCAAGAAGTTGGACACCAACACGACCGCCCGCACCGCGCAGCCCAAAAGACCCTAGCGCCGCTCCTAGGCAACCTAACAACTATACCAGCCGGCGAAACTCCGAGATGTGATCTGGAGCACAGTCGAGTTCTTCAAGGCATGACAACATAAGACTGCCTCGATCCTTAGATTCGGTTCGCCCGTTCGGCGACTGACCAGCGGGAAAACGCGCGAAAGGCGTTTTTTTCGTCGTCGTCGACGGTAAGCGGGAGACGAAAAATGACTAGGTACTCCAGCGTTCTAGCCCGTTTTATCGGAGTCGCGCTTGTTGCGGCTTGGGCGGCGACGGTGATTGCTTTGACCGCCGCCCCCTCGTCCGCCGCCGTGTCGCCGAGTGAAAAGCGCGTCGCGCTCGTGATTGGGAATGGCGCCTATCAGAACGCCGTTCGCCTCGACAACGCGGCTTTCGACGCGAGAGCCGTCGCCGACGGTTTCCGGAAGCTTGGATTTCAGGTCGTGGACGGGTACGACCTCGACATCGACCATATGAGAGCAAAAGTTTCCGAGTTTTCCGCCGCCTTGTCCGACTCCAGATCCGCGGTCATCTACTATGCCGGTCACGGCATTTCGGTGGATGAGGAGAACTACCTTATCCCGACGGACATTGCCCTGAACAGCCCCACCGATCTCGATTTGAACGCCATCAGCGTCTCGTTGCTGCTCAAGCAGATGAAGCGCGACGACCGCGTCAATATCGTCATCCTCGATGCTTGCCGCGACAATCCCTTCGCTGCGGTGCTTGCAAAGCAGAAGACGCGGGCGCTCGTTGTCGAGCGTGGACTGACCCGCATCGACGGTGATCTCGCGCGCGGAACGCTGATCGCGTTCGCCAGCGACCCAAAGAGTACGGCCCTCGACGGGCCAACCGGTCAGCACAGCCCATTCACCGAAGCGTTCCTCGGCCATCTGTTCGACTCCGGCGTCACCATCGACACTGTCATGAGCCGGGTTCGAAACGACGTTTGGGAGAAGACCGGACACCATCAATTACCGTGGGTTAATACGTCGCTGATCGGCGAGTATGAGCTCAACCCGCAGCTCGCGCCGGAACCGACCGCGGAAAGCGCGAAGCCGTCGCCGACTCCTGTGGAAACCCTGGCCGATCCGCGGCAGGCGCAAGAGAACCTCATGTGGGAATCCGCGCAGCACTCAAACTTGGGAGCCGATTATCAGGCGTATTTGAGCGCCTTTCCTGGCGGCGTCTTCGCGCAAATGGCCAAGAATAGAATCGCCAGCATGGAGAGCGCCAGGACCTCCGCACCGACGGCCACGCCTCAAACCCTCGCCATGATAGAGGCGACCGGTCCCAAGGACGACGCGTTGAAGGACAACATCGCGACCGCTGACACCGAAAGGACGCTAAACCTGGGCACCGCCGGCGAGAAGGAAGTTCAGCAACGTCTCACCGTGCTTGATCTCTATAAGGGGCCGGTGACCGGAGCGCTGGATCAGACGACCCGGGCGGCGCTGGCGGAATGGCAGAAGAAGCGTGGCTTCGCGCCGACATCGTTCCTCGATTCCGCGCAGTTTGCGGCTCTGAGGGCCGACAGCGAGACCGAATATCAGAGGTACCTTGCGGCTCAGCCAACGACCCAGCCGGCTGCGCCGGAGGCGCCCCGCCGCGCCTTAACCAGACCTTCGCCCAAGCCCCCAGTGGTGCGAGCGGCGAAACCGCCAGCGCCAGCGACGCCCGTTCGACGCGTGGTCAAGCGACCGAACCCGAATCGGACCCAAACTGCGGACCAGGCTGCGTCTCCGCCGCCCTTTGCGGATCCAGGCGGGAGTCCCGCATGGAGGAGGAGGGCGGGATTGCCGGAGCTGCCGACGGACCCCGGTTTAGGCGGGCGGCCGCCCGGATTTTGGATGGGCTCGAGCGGCGGTGGCCTATTGCTCGGCGGCTTCCGACACTAAGGCCCCGGCGATTTCGATCATGCTCTACGCGTCCGGCACGACCGCGACCGCCTGGATCTCGACCTTGGCGCGGTCCTCCATGAGCGCCGCGACCTCAATCGCAGTCATCGCCGGGAAATGACGGCCAATTGTCTCGCGGTAGGCTTCGCCGACGGCTTTTAGGTTGTCGAGGTACTCGCGCTTGTTCGTGAAGTACCAGGTCATCGAGATGATGTGCTCGGGGCGCGCGTCGTCGCAAGCGAGCACCGCGACGACGTTCTGCAAGCTCTGCCTAACCTGTCCGACAAAGTCGTCGGTCTCGAACCTCGAGTCCTTGTTCCAGCCGATCTGGCCCGCGACGTGGATCACGCGTCCGCGCGCCGAGACGCCATTGGCGTAACCGGCTGGCTTCGCCCATCCGCTCGGTTGCAGCGTTTTCGGCATGGCGCCCTCCGAATTCAAGCCGCCATCACGACGGCCGCGCCTTGATCAGCTCACGCGCGACGATGAGTTTCTGGACCTCGGTTGCGCCTTCATAGATGCGCAAAGCGCGGATCTCGCGATAGAGGCGCTCGACGATTTCGCCGCGTCTGACCCCGCGGCCGCCGAACATCTGCAGAGCCCGATCGATGACGCGTTGCGCTGTCTCCGTTGCGGTCATTTTCGCCATGGCGGCCTCGACGGTCGTCGGCAGCTTCTGCACGTCGCGGCGCCAGGCGGCGCGATAGGTAAGCAAGGCCGCTGCGTCGATGTCGGTCGCCATGTCGCCAAGCGCCGCCTGAGTAAGCTGGAGGTCGGCGAGCGTCGCGCCGAACATCCGTCGGCTTCTTGCATGCGCCAGCGCCTCATCGAACGCGCGCCGGGCGAAGCCGAGCGCAGCGGCGGCGACGGAGGCGCGGAAGATGTCGAGCGTGCGCATGGCGATCTTGAAGCCCTCTCCCGGGCCGCCGAGCCGGCGGTCCGCCGGAAGACGGCAGCCTTCGAAATGCAGGGTGGCGAGCGGATGCGGCGCCATAGTTTCGATGCGGTCAGTGATCAAGAAACCCGGATCGTCCGGGAAAACAAGGAAAGCGGAGATTCCGCGTGCGCCCGGCGCTTCGCCGGTGCGGGCGAACACGGTGTAGACGTCGGCGATCCCGCCGTTCGAGATCCAGGTTTTCTCGCCGTCCAGGCGATATCCGTTTCCGTCCAGGCGATATCCGTTTCCATCCTCGCGCGCCGAGCAAGCCATCGCCGCCACATCGGAGCCAGCCTCCTTTTCCGAGAGCGCGAAGGCGGCGAGCCACTCGCCGCCACGAACCTTTGGCAGCACGAGCCTGCGCTGCTCGTCGGAACCCGCGATTGCGACCGCGCCGGAGCCCAGGCCTTGCATGGCGAAGGCGAAATCAGCGAGCCCGTCGTGGAAAGCGAGCGTCTCGCGAGCGAGACAGACGCTTCGCGAGTCGATTGCGGACGCGTCGCCCTCGAGAGGAGCGACCGCCACGTCGAGCAGGCCCGCTTTGCCAAGCGCGCGCACCAGATCGCGGCAAGATTTGTCGACGTCCTCATGATCGATCGCAACAATCGCGCCCGAAGCGACGAAGCGATCGAGCGCGCCTGCAAAGGCTCGGTGGGACTCGCCGAAGAACGGCCAGTCGAGCCAATCGCGCTTCATCTGAGGAGCGCGAGACGCGACGTTCATCAATCCCCCTCAAAGACAGGTTTGCGCTTCTCTGCGAAGGCCTCAAAAGCGCGCCGGAAGTCCTGGGTGGTCATGCAGATGGCCTGGGCCTGCGCTTCGGATTCGATGAGCTCGTCCAACCCCATCGCCCATTCCTGGTTGAGCATCGTCTTGGTCATCGCGTGCGCAAACCAGGGACCGTCAGCGAGTGAGCGGGCGAGCGCGAGCGCCTCCCGCTCGAGGTCGGCGCTCGGATGCAGGGCATTGTAGAAGCCCCAGGCCGACCCCTCAGCGGCGCTCATCGTCCGACCGGTATACAGAAGCTCCGCGGCGCGGCCTTGCCCGATGATCCGTGGCAGAATTCCACAGGCGCCCATGTCCGCGCCGGCAAGCCCGACGCGGGTGAAGAGAAACGCGGTCTTCGCTTCCGGCGTTGCGAGGCGCAAGTCGGACGCCATGGCCAATATGGCCCCCGCGCCTGCGCAGACGCCGTCGACTGCAGCAATGATCGGCTGCGGACATTTGCGCATCGCCTTGACGACATCTCCGGTCATCCGGGTAAAGGCGAGCAGGTCGGGCGTATTCATGTGCGTCAGCGGCTCGATAATCTCGAACACATCGCCGCCTGAGGAGAAGTTGCCGCCCGCGCCGGTCAGCACGATGGCGCGAACGTCCGAGCCATGCGCCAGGTCCCGAAAGAGGTCGCGAAGTTCGGCGTAGCTCTCGAACGTCAGCGGGTTCTTGCGCTCGGGACGGTTGAGCGCGATCGTCGCGACCCGTCCGTCCTCGCTCGCGGTGAAGCGAAAGTGTCGCGCGGCATAATCGCGCAAGGGACGGCGCATGGCCTGTATCGCATTCGGCGTATTCATCCGACCATGACCTCCCCGCCGGCGACCACGATCGCCTGCCCGTTTATCGACGCCGCGCCGGGCGACGCCAGCCACACCACCGCATCGGCGACTTCCTCAGGCAGCACCAAACGCCCCTGCGGATTCGTCTTGGTCAGCTCCGCCTTCGCCAGCGCCTCAGATCGGCCGGTCTTCATGACAATGGTTTCGACCGCGCGCTGAACGAGGGGCGTCTCGGTGAAACCGGGGCAAATGGCGTTGACCGTGATTCCGGTCTTGGCGAATTCGAGCGCCAGCGCCCGCGTGAGGCCAATGAGGCCGTGCTTTGCCGCGCAATAGGCGGCGACATAGGCGTAGCCGACGAGGCCGGCGGTCGACGCGATATTGATGAGCCGCGCGCCGGCGCCGCGCGCTTTCAAGTCCGAGAGGACGGCGCGAGATACGAGATAGGCGCCATTCAGATTGACAGCGAGCGTGCGGGACCAGAGGCCGGGATCTGTCTTCTCGAACGGCGCGCTCGGCGCTTCGCCGGCATTGTTGATGAGAATGGTTACGGGGCCCAACGCGGCGCGCGCTTTCTCAAGGCCGCCTGAGACTGCGGCTTCCGAGGTCACATCGAACGAATCGACGACCGCTGCCGAACCTTGCGGCATGCCGCGCGCGATGTCCTCGAGCGGCGCGCTACGGCGTCCCGCAAGGCTCACCCGCGCGCCGGCCCGAGCGAGAGCCAGCGCCGTCGCCGCGCCGATGCCGCTCCCTGCGCCTGTCACCAGCGCATGATGGCCGTCGAGCGGCTTGTTGAGCTCTGTCATGTCGCGACAGCTTGCGCTGCGGCTGCCCGTGCAAGGTTGGCCTCGTATTGCGCCTTGGCGGAATGATATTGCTTGGGCCAGGCAATGTCGGCCACGCCGATCTTGGCGGCTTCATGCAAGGTCCAGGCGGGATCGGCAAGATGGGGCCGGGCGATCGCGCAAAGATCGGCTCGACCCGCCGCGACGATCGAATTGACGTGGTCGGCTTCGGAAATGGCGCCAACCGCAATGGTGTCGACATGCGCCTCGTTGCGGATCTTGTCGGAGAACGGCGTCTGGAACATGCGGCCGTAGACCGGGCGCTCGGCCTTCGAAACCTGACCAGAGGAACAATCGACAAGGTCGGCCCCCGCTTCCTTGAAGAGTTCGGCGAAGAATGTCGCGTCGTCCGGAGTGTTTCCTCCCGGTGTCCAGTCATGGCACGAGAGACGCACCGACATCGGGCGATCCGCGGGCCATGCGGAGCGCATCGCGCGGAACACCTCGAGCGGATAGCGCGCCCGGTTGAGACGTTCTCCTCCGTACTCGTCATTACGCCAGTTCGTGAGAGGCGAAAGAAAGCTCGAGAGAAGGTAGCCGTGCGCGCAATGGAGCTCGAGCCAATCACATCCCGCCGCCGCCGCGCGTCGGGTCGCAGCGATAAAGTCGTCGCGCACCCGGTCCATATCGTCTCGCGTCATGGCCTTCGGGATCAAGCCAGTCGGCAGGTAGGACACAGCCGACGCCGAGATCAGCTCCCAGCCGCCGGTCTCGAGCGGATAGTCGATGCCTTCCCAGGCGACCTTGGTCGACCCCTTGCGGCCCGCGTGGCCGAGCTGAATGCCGGCCTTCGCTCCGGCGCCGTGAATGAGATCAACGAGCCGTTTCCATCGCGCCTCTTGCTCATCGCTCCATAGACCGAGACAGCCAGGCGTGATGCGCGCATCCGGCGAGACGCAAGTCATCTCGGCGAACACAAGCCCCGCCCCGCCCAGAGCACGCGCGCCTAAATGCGCGAGGTGGAAATCATCGATGAGGCCATCCGTCGCCGAGTACATCGCCATCGGCGAGACGACGACCCGGTTCTTGAGCGTGAGACCCCGCACGCGATAAGGCGTCAGCATCGGCGGCGGCGCGCGTTCGTTGTCATTGAGCGGAACGCCGGTCTTGCGGGCGAACCAGCGCTCGTAGCCTTCCAGCCAGACCTTGTCGCGCAGCCTTAAGTTCTCATGGCTGATGCGTTGCGAGCGCGTCAGCATCGAATAGAAGAATTGCGGCGGCTCGAGAGAATCCGCGTAGCGCCGGCCGACCACCTCGAACCATTCCATCGCGTTGCGCGCCGCATTCTGAATGCGAGCGACATCGACGCGGCGAACTTCCTCGTAAGCCGCGAGCGCCTCCGGGATACGATCAGTCGCGTGGCCTCGCACATCGAACTGGCGCGCGAGCTCGATGGCGTCGTCGAAGGCGAGCTTGGTGCCCGAGCCGATGGCGAAATGAGCCGTATGGGCGGCGTCCCCCATCAGCACGACATGCGACCGGCCGTTGAAGCAGCTCCACTGGGCGCAGATCAGCCGGTTGAAATTAAGCCAGGCCGAACCTCGTAAATGGCGCGCATTGGTCATGAGCTTCGCGCCATCGAGGGTCTCGGCGAAAATCTTCTCGCAGAAGGCGATCGAGCCGTCCTGGTCGAGTTCGCCTAGCCCATGCGCCTCGAAGGCGTCCTGGGTGGTTTCGACAATGAAGGTCGATGTGCTTCGGTCGAACTTGTAGATGTGGGCCTGGAACCAGCCGTGCTCCGTCTTGCGGAAGTCGAAGGTGAAGGCGTCGAACGCCTTGGCGACGCCGAGCCAGATGTAGCGATTGGGGCGGACAAGAAGATCGGGCCGGAACTGATCGGCGTATCGGTGACGGATCTTCGAATTGAAGCCGTCAGCGGCCACGATGAGGTCGGCGTCCGGGAACTCGAGGTCGGAATCGACGTCGTGCTCGAATGCGAGCTCCACGCCAAGCGCCTCGCAACGCCGCTGCAGGATGTTCAGGAGTTGCTTGCGGCCGATGCCGATAAAGCCGTGACCGCTCGTGCGCTGCCGCGAACCCTTGAAGACGAGCTCGATGTCGTCCCAGTGATTGAAGGCGTCGGCGATCTCCGCCGCGCTCTCTGGGTCCGCGGCGCGCATCGCGTTCATCATCGCGTCCGAAAAGACGACGCCCCAGCCGAAGGTGTCATAGGGCTTGTTGCGCTCGATCACGGTGACTACGTGCTCTGGCCGAAGCTTCTTCATGAGCAGCCCGAAATAGAGCCCGGCCGGGCCGCCGCCGATACAGACGATGCGCATGCTGTCCTCGTCTCTGCGCTTCATCGCGCAAGCATTTTCGCCAACATATAGCCCGACGCTGCGCCTGTCCCGGCGCCTGGCCAGGTCGCGGCACCGCAGAGATAGAGCCGCGGCGCCGGCGTTGCGTAACGCGAGTAGCCTGCAACTGGGCGAAAGAAGAAGTTCTGATCGAGGTGGTGACTCCCGGTCAGACTGTCGCCGCCGATCAGGCAGGGGTTTTCGCGCTCGAGGTCGAGCGGCGACCATACCGAGCGCCCCAGTATCCTGGCCCGCAGGCCCGGCGCATGAGTCTCGAGAATATCGAGCACGCGCTCGGCGTACTCTTCCTTGGCCGCGTCCCACGCCGTTGCATGAATGCGGCCGAGCGCATCGCCCGCGATTGTCGCCGGTAGCACCCGGACCTGGACCCACAACACATGCTTGCCCGGCGGCGCGCGCGTCGCGTCAATCGCGGTCGGCTGACCGACCACCAGCACCGGTTCCGCCGGGAGGAGGCCCGCCGCCGCCTCGGCGAATGCGCGGCTCATCATCGCGAGATCGGGCGCGACATGAACATAGGCGAAGCGTTTCAGCTCCGGGCCGGCGCGCCAGTCGGGCAGCGACTCGAGCGCGAGGTGGATCATCATCGTGCCAGGGCCCGGACGGATGCGAGCGACCCTGTCGTTGAAGGCCTTGCGCTTCGGGTCAGCGTCCATGAGCCGGCCGAATACGATCTGCGGATGAAGGTTCGCGATCACCGCCTTCTTCGCGGCGATCCGCGACCCGTCCTCGAGCGTCACGCCGGTCACGCCGCTTGCGTCGCTCTCGATCCTCGTGACCGGAGACTTGACCCTGATTTCGCCTCCCTTCGCCTTGATGAGGCCGGTCATCGCCCGAATGATGACGTCCGCGCCGCCCGCGCCGATGACCATGCCGAAGGCCTGGTTCGCCATGGACTCGAGATAGGGAAAAAGCGCGCCGCCCGCGGCCTCAGGCGGAAAATCGAGGTGCATGCCCCAGGCGGCCATCATCGCCTTGACCTTCGGCGACTCGAAATGCGCGTCCAGGAAATCGCGTGGCGTCGCAAGCAGGAGGCGGCCGAGATCGAGAAGCGACTGTGCGCCTTTGGCCCGCCATGCGGACCACAGCGTGCGCACGGTAGCGACGGACGGCATCGGCGAACCGAGCAGGCCGAAGATGTGCGGCGCCTCCGCGCTAAAGCGGGCGAGCATCGCCCGCCATGCCGCGGCGTCCTTCGCCGACAGCGCCGCGATCGCGGTTGCGGTTTTTTCGAGATCCCTGCTGGCGCCAAGATAGGTGTGGTCGCGAAAGACGCTGGCGAAACAGTCGGCCGCGGGCGCGAAAGCGAGACCATGCGCCGTGAGCTCATCCTTATGGGCGACGAAGAATGGCGATCCCGCAAACAAGGAGAGGTTCATCGCGCAGAGGTCGTGGCGGAAGCCCGGCAAGGTGATTTCGCGGGTCTTGACCGCGCCGCCGGGCTCGCCTGCCTGCTCGATCACCGCAACCGACCAGCCACGGTTCAGGAGGTGGATCGCGGCAGCGAGGCCGTTATGTCCCGCGCCGACGACAACGGCGTCGAATGCGTCCATCTCGCGCTCGTGATCTCCGCCGATTAGCCGCCAGATGCATATATCCTGAAGCGCCGGCGCAAAGCTACGTCCAATGCGTGCCCCGTGCAATGCTTGGACTGCGCCGAAAAGGGCCAGCAACGCCACGCCGGCGCGCCCGCAGCGATTGCTTGCATCCGCATATTCCTGGGTTATGGTGACCTCGTGTTCGCGCGCGACAAGTCCGACTGAATGCGAACGCGCGAGGGAACTTTCGAGGAGCCATGGAGATGAGCACGAACAAGGTCCTTTCGGACTTCGCCGCGGCGCTATTGTCGGAGTCGATCAAGGTTGTCGACCTGACGGCTCCCCTCGGGCCGGAGACGCCAGTGATCTACCTGCCGCCGCAGATCGGCAAGAACACGCCGGCGGTGAAAGTGCACGAGCTCTCGCATTATGATCAGAACGGCCCGTTTTGGGCCTGGAACTGGCTTGAACTCGGCGAACACACCGGCACGCATTTCGACGCCCCTGTGCATTGGATCACCGGACGGGACTATAAGGACGGCACGACCGATCGAATACCGGTCAAAAATTTCGTCGCGCCCGTCTGCGTCATCGATCGCTCCAAGGAAGTGGCGAAGGATCCGGACTATCTGCTCACCCCCGACAGCGTGAAGGAATGGGAGCGGGAGCACGGAGGCATCGAGGCGGGCAGCTGGGTGGTGCTGCGCACCGACTGGTACAAGCGCAACGAATCGAGTGCGACTTTCCTCAACGCCGACGAGAAGGGTCCGCATTCGCCCGGGCCGACCGCGGAAGCGATCGAATATCTGCTCACGAAGAACATCGTCGGCTGGGGATCGGAGACGGTCGGCACAGACGAGGGCTCGGCCGGAGGCATGAACCCGCCGTTTCCGGCGCACAATCTCGTCCACAAAGCGAACCGCTATGGCCTTGCGAGTCTCTGCAATCTCGACCAGCTGCCGCCCAAAGGCGCGATCCTGATCGCGGCCCCGCTCAAATTCGTCAACGGCACCGGCTCGCCGGTCCGTGCGCTCGCCGTCGTCCCCTGACGCTTAAGAAACGGCCGAACGCCACAACCATGAAGCTCGTCCGCGAGAACGAGGCATGAGCGAATACGACTATGTGTTCATCGGCGGCGGAATCAACGCGCTGGTCGCGGCCGCCATGCTCGGCAAGAAACAGCGGACGACGCTCGTGCTCGAGCGCAACGCCGCGATTGGCGGCTGCCTGCGCACCGAGGCGGTGACCGCGCCAGGCTTTGTCCATGACGTCATGGCGACGACGCTGGTCCTCTTCCGAACCTCGCCCGCTTATCAGGCGCTCGGCAAGGACCTCGAAGCGCGCGGCTTTGCTTTTGCCGACACGAACCTGCCGACAGCAGTGCTTCGGCCGGATGGATCGAGCGTCATTCTCTCGATGGATCGCGCGCGCAACGTAAAGACATTTGACGCCCTCGCCGAGGGCGACGGGGGCGGCTTCGCGGCCGAGATGGACGCGTTGGGGGCGGACGCTCCGTTTCTCTTCTCCTTGTTGGGCGGCTCGCTGTGGTCCTCCGGGGTCGCCAAGACAATCTTGCGCCAGGCTTGGAACCGAGGCCCGCGCGGTCTTGCAGCGTGGTTTGGCGAGGCGCTCTCACCCGCGCGCGGCTATCTCGAGGCGACCTACCAGTCGGACGCGGTCCGCGCGCTGTGGGCGCCCTGGGTTCTGCACACCGGCCTCGGACCGGAAAGCGCCTATTCGGCGGCGATGGCGAAAGTCATCGCTTTCGCGATCGAGGCGGCCGGCTGTCCGATCGCGGTCGGCGGCGCCAAGACGCTGCTTGCGGCGTTCGAACGGCTGATCGTCGATTGGGGCGGCGCGGTGCGGCCGAACGCGGACGTGGCGCGCATCTTACCCGGCCCCGGCTCACGCGCCGGCGTCGAACTCGCGAGCGGGGAAAAGATCGCGGCGGGCAAGGGCGTGATTTGCTCCACTGGGCCCGAGCAACTTTACGATGGGCTGCTCAAGGACTGGCCCATACCGGCGCCTCCCGAGGTGAAGGGAGGCCTGAAAGCCTTTCGGCACGGCAAGGGCGACATGCAGATCCATTACGCGCTGAAAGATCCGCCGCGCTGGCGCGGGGATCCGGATCTCGCCAGGGTCGCTCTCATACACCTAACAAGCGGACTGGACGGCGTGTCGCGCGCCGCGAACGAGGCCGAGCGCGGCCTTCTGCCCGCTGAGCCTACGATCTGCGTCGGCCAGCCGACGGCGCTCGATCCAAGCCGTGCGCCGCCAGGCGCGGCAATCCTTTGGCTGCAGATGCCGGAGGCGCCGCGCCTCGTGAAAGGCGACGCGGCTCACGAGATCGAAGCGCCGGCGCATGGCCGCTGGACAAACGAAATGCGCGAGTCTTACGCCGACCGGATCGAGCGGCGGCTCGCCGCCCATATCGAGAACTGGGCCGAGATCAAGCTCGCTCGCCGGGCTTACTCGCCGGCGGACCTCGAGGCGATGAACATCAATCTCGTCGGCGGCGACCCCTACGG